>QHNJ01000174.1 GCA_003218395.1 Verrucomicrobiota bacterium | reverse complement strand
ACCAAGGTCCGGTGAAACCACTACCGTTTTTCCCGTGAGCACTTGTCGCAGATATTTGATCAATACCGGGAGGGAATAGAGGTGGTCTACAGGAATATCGAAGAATCCCTGCACTTGCTGTGCGTGCAGGTCCATCGTCAATACACGGCTGACGCCAGCGGCATGCAGCAAGTTCGCGACGAGTTTGGCCGTAATCGGTACACGCGGCTGGTCTTTGCGGTCCTGGCGCGCATATCCAAAAAATGGAATGACCGCCGTGATCCGATCCGCACTGGCCCGCCGCGCCGCGTCAACCATGATGAGCAACTCCATCAGGTGCTCGTTAGTGGGCGGGCAGGTCGGCTGAATGATGAAAACATCGTGGCCCCGAATGTTTTCCTCGATCCTGACGTAAGTCTCGCCATCTGGGAACGAGCTGATTGTTGCCTGACCGAGTGGCACTCCGATGTATTTGCAAATGCGCTCGGCCAACTCGCGATTGGCGGAGCCGCTGAAAACCTTCAATTCCGGCTGAAGTGCAAACATGGAGCGGCTAACTTAGGCGTGCAGAAACGGCCTTGGCAATCTTCAAAACTTGCCAACAACCATTTCTTTCGCGAATAATCTTATGCTCGAGATTTTCCAGATGACCACTGCTGACGCTATTCGAGTTGAACGTCCCACGACGAACTCTAAGCTGTTCGCGCATACGCGCTGGGACGCTATCCCCATGCTCGCGGGCCTTTTTCATCTGGCTTATTTCCTGGGGCTGTTCTTCCTCTACGCCCGCGCACCGCTGTGGGTAATGTTAATTCTTGGATTCGTTTACTCGCTGATGGTCAACGCGAATATCAACGGTATTGGACACAATTTTATTCACAACCCTTTCTTCCGCTCGGAATTACTCAATCGGCTGTTTGGAATCACTCAGTCGATCGCCTGTTGCTTCTCGCAGACGTACTACGACGCGGTCCATATGCGGCATCACAAAGGGAATGCCGACCGGCCGGATGAAAACGGCGAGACAATTGATTGGATTTCCATTTACAAACACGGTCACGATGGCGAACCGGAAAGCCCGTGGAGTTATGTCTTCCTCAGTTTCTTTCGCGACGACATCGGTGCGATTCGCAGGGAACTACGTAAACGCGGCAAGAAGGAATTAATCTGGGGAAATATAGAGCTGGCTGCATTCGCGACCACGCTCTTCGTGATGTTCTTGTTCAACTGGCGCTATGTGATTTTCTATTTTCTGCCGTTTTTTTATCTTGGCCACTGCTTCAGTTACTTGAACGGTTATTATCGCCACTACGGCGCGAATCCTGACAAGCCGATCGCCTGGGGCGTTAGCAGCTACGGAAAGATCTACAACTGGCTTTTCTTCTACAACGGCTATCACGCTGAACACCACTTCCGGCCAAAAGTCCATTGGACGAAAATGGAGGCCTTCCGGCATCAGATCACCGATCTGCAAAAACAGGAGGCCGTCCGCACCATCAAGCGTGCACACATGCTCGGCTTCCTGGATCCTGATCTGCCCAGCCGGAAGACAGGCGTCTCGCCTGTCACGGCAGACATGCCTCTGGCATGTCGCGACGAACGAACAGGCTAGGAAGCTTGTCTGCCATAACAGCCGAGGCGGCTATTTTTCGAAACTGACGCGCAGCTTCTCTTTCTTCGCCTCGCAACCGTCCTGCAACCGGCGAATCTCCGAGGCGAGCTGTTTCTCGAGTGACTCCGCTTCCTCGGAATTGCCAGCATTCCGTGCGTTGCGAATCTGATCTTTCAAGAAAATTTCTTTCTCGGCGATCTTCGCCCGATAACTGGAATCGACTTCTGCGATTTCCTTTTTCTGATCTTCACTGAGTGAGATTGAGGGCGACGCTTTCTCGAGCCGTTCCATCGCCAGTTCGTAGGCTGATTTCATTTCCGCATCCTTTTGTTTGTATTCGCAATTTGACCCAAAAACCGTCGCGGATTGCGTTCGCGAAATCAATTCCTAAGTTAGTTTCTGGATGTATTCACAAATTCAACTTCTCAGCGTGGATTTCGACGGGACGCTTGTTTCGCGCGCTGGCGAACCGGTTCTCGATGCGCAATGCATGGGACTGATTCGCGAATTGCAAGAGGCTGGCGCGATCTGGGCAATTAATACCGGTCGCTCCGTCGATCTGCTGGAGTCGGGTTTGACTGATTTCTCGTTCCCGATTCGCCCGGATTTCATCCTCACGACCGAACGTGACGTTTTTCGTCCCGGACAAAATGGAAGTAATTGGGAAGCGTTTGGCGATTGGAACGATCGCTGCGCGCGGGAACATCGCGAACTTTTCAGCTCTGCCTCATCGGTGCTTGCGGAAGTTGTCGATTTTGTAAATCAACGTACAGAAGCACGCGTTCTTTACAATGAGGACCACCCCGAGGGCCTGATCGCGAACAGTGAAGAAGAAATGGACCTTGTTACCGAATTTATCGAGCAAGCGCGAGCCAGGCACCCGAAGTTAGATTACCAACGAAACACGGTTTATCTGCGATTTTGCCATGCAGATTACCACAAAGGAGCGGCGCTCGCCGAACTCGCACGCTTAATCGAAGTTGCGCGCGAAAACATCTTCGCCGCAGGCGATCATCACAACGACATCTCGATGTTAGATGGAAAATTCGCTGCGATGCCGTCATGTCCAGCAAATGCGATCGCGGAAGTGAAAACCGCCGTCCGCGCGGCCGACGGTTACGTCTCCAAGAGCGCGCATGGCGCGGGTGTTTACGAGGCGTTGATGCATTTTGCGAGCTGGTAGGGCGACGCTCTGCGGAGCCGATTTATTCTCCCCAGAGGCTTTCGTCGGGTCGACGGAGTCTCGCTCTACCGGCTAATCGGCGGTTGCAAGCGCCAGCGGCGCATCCGCCTCAATTTTTCCCGCAAAGCGATTGGTCATGTAAGTCAAAAGCAGCACCCAAAAGGAGAGCGCGAGTCCGAAAAGCGGAAATTGGAGTGTGAAGGGTAACGAATAGATGATCGCCATCAGCGGAATCCAAACCGCCCACGTGGCCAGTAGCGTCGGCATGATTTTGTCGCGGTAATGTGTCCAGGTTAAAAGGTCGCAAACCGGCCGCATCGAGATGCCGCTATTCTTCCATTCGTAAGTGAGCACGCCAAACGGGGCGGCAAAAAACGGATTGTAACCGAATTGATCGACACAAATTTTCGCGCAAACGACCGGCAGTGTCACCACGTCGCCGAGCCAGGCCGCTTCGGTTCGGTATAAAAGATCGACCAGTGAACCATCAAATCCCCAGACCGGAACCGTAAAAAGCAAGTTGCGAAGGTTCCGCGAATTTGGACGTCCGCGTTGAAAGAAAAAAATCAAAAAGATTTCCGGAATGACCGCGCCGCCGGTGATCGAAGCGAGAATCACAAAGAATGAGCCATGCGTGCGCTTATAATCGGCCAGTTGATTCAACGCCGAAAATGCGGCGTGATTTGTGTAATAAGCGATCAGCAATGCAAGCATGATCCCTTGAATAATGAGTGCCGGCACAGCGTTCGCGCGGGCAGCTTGCCAGCCAATCGTAAGCGGCGTCCGCGACTTCTGCATCGCCGCAGATACTTCTCCGCGTCCCGTGGCGATCAAGCAGAATCTCGCAGCTGACCGGAGCAGCCGATTGTGAAACAAAATTTCCGATCGCGACCGCCATAGATTACCAGTGAACAGTTGCGCTCGATCCGGTTGCCCCGGGGGTAACAGATCCCTCGTCAGAAAGTCTTTCGCCCGGGACAGTCGCTCCTGATTGCGAACTGGGCTCCCCCGTAATCCCCTCGTCGCGGGAGGCACAGGCGGAGATCAGAAATGCGCCTGCCAAAAACAAAACAGCGGAAACTGCCAGGCGCTTCATCAAGCAAAAAACTTAGCCAGCATTTTAGTTATCTCTTGCTCAAATTGCTTTCATATGGCGACGGCAGCTCGCGAGCTAAATTGTCATTGTTTGCTGTCGGTTTGGCCGCTCGGTAAGTTTCACCGTGGCGGACGCGGCGAAAATCGATATCAAATCTCTCCTGTTTAACCAGCTTCAAGAAGAGCTGCGTCAACAGGGTGAGCCCTCTTATCGCGCCGGCCAAATCATGGGCTGGCTTTACGCAAAGCGAGTGGAGTCTTTTGAAAAGATGACTGATCTCCCGCGCGAACTACGCAGGCGGTTGGCGAAGCTCTTCGCTTTCGATCGGTTGGAAGTCGTGCACGTTCTCGGTTCGCGCGACACGACTCGAAAATTTCTTTTTCGTTTAGCGGATGGGAATTTGCTCGAATCAGTTCTAATTCCGGCGTCACCGGCGCTCTATGGAGGCAAATCGGATCGCCGAACAATCTGCATTTCGACCCAGGTCGGTTGCGCTTACGGATGCAAATTTTGCGCAAGCGGCTTGGAAGGGTTCTCTCGCAATCTGCGCACGAGCGAAATTGTCGACCAAATCATCGCGGTCGAACGCGAAAGCAGCGACAAGATCGACAACGTCGTTTTCATGGGCATGGGCGAACCCCTCGCAAACTTGCAGAACGTGATGCGCGCGATTCAAATCATCAACGCGCCATGGGGTCTCGGCATCGGCGCCCGGCACATCACCGTTTCGACCAGTGGTCTCGCCCCGCAGATTAAAAAGCTTGCCGAAGAATCCTTGCAAATCCGCCTCGCTGTTTCTTTGCATGGAGCGACAGATGAAGTGCGCAATCAAATCATGCCCATCAATCGACGTTACAAGATCGAGACATTGCTTTCGGCTTGCGACTATTATGCAGCGCGCAAAAAACAGCGGCTCACGTTCGAATACATCTTGATCGCGGGCGTGAACGACTCCGACGAGCAAGCGCGTCTTCTTTCTCGCTATGCATGCCGCCTCTCGGCAAAAGTAAATCTCATCCCCTACAATTTAGTCGAGGGTTTGCCGTGGTCACGGCCGTCGCGCAATCGACAGGAAAAGTTCTTGTTGATCTTACGCCAGCACGGAGTTGGGGCGACGCTGCGCCGCGAAAAAGGCCACGATATCAATGCGGCGTGCGGCCAGTTGCGTTTACAAACAGAACGCGCGCTCGTTTCCACTGCATGAGAATCTCCGCGGCGGCACTGACGCTGGAGTTGCTCGGCAACAACGACAGCGTCCCGCATCGTTCATAAAACAACGAAGGTATTTTCGTCCTGAAAGGGGAGGAGAACCTGTCTGCCCGCACTTTTTTAGGGCGCAAAACCTTTTGCGCGAGAAGAGAAGCTGACGTTTAGTCGTGCATGGCCGGTTACGAGGGCGAGTCCGAACGTATGTGGGATGAGTACGACTGGGAGCGTTTTCTCCAGCAGCAGGATCAGAAGACCGAGAAGTACATGCAATTGCTGGAAACATACCTTGACGATCCGCAGCGCGATGAAATCATCGCGCGTGAAATGGGCTGGACCCAATTGCTGGACGCGAAGGATTGGAGCGCGGAGGTGGACGCGCTGCTCGACGAAGATGCAACCGAGGAGGACGATTTCGGCTTGGACAAGGCAGCGAGATCAGCCGAGACGTTTGAGGAGCATAGCCTGTATCGCGCCGCCTTTGCCCTAACGATTTGGATCGACCAGCTGTTCGATCAAAGTGCTTCGCTTCAAAACGAGCCGACGGCGGTGAAACTGGCGACGCACTCAGCACTAGCTAGCGCCAAGCTGGCCGCGGCCTTGAGCGGCGACAATGTGAATGAAATCGGGATGACGATCGCGTACTTAAAGCGAGCCTTGAAGGCGATCACGATTTCGATGGACGCGGCGGCGCAACTCCGAAAGCTTTCGGAGTTGATTAGTCCGGCGCAACATGCGGTGCTGCAACAGCGGCTCTTTCAGGTGCGCGATGGCATTATCACCTTGATGGGTGAATATCGCAGCGAGTGGCGTCGCCGTTTCGACTCCGAAGGCTTTCGGAGTTGAATGAAATAGGGCCGGTTCCGTCCAATCATGCAAACGGAAGCGACTCCGGCTCAGGCCGATGTGTCGGAATTGGACTTGGTGAAACGATGCCAGGCCGGTGACACTGAAGCATTCAACGAGCTGGTAACTCGTTACCGGACACGAATCTTTGGCATGATTTATAACATGGTTCATAGTGAGCAGGATGCCTGGGATCTGGCTCAGGACAGCTTCGTAAAAGCGTGGAAGTCGATCAAACGCTTTCGCGGTCACTCGTCGTTTTATACTTGGATTTATCGGATCGTCATGAACGTGACGATCGATTGGTTGCGGAAAAAGCAGGTGAAAGGCGAATGCGGCGAGTTCGACGACGCGATCCAACTAAAGGAAATCGATCCCGCATCCAAGACGGTGCCGAAAGCGGATGCATTGCCATATGAAACAATGAAGCGGAGCGAGATCCGGGCGCGGATCGAAAACGCAATTGCCCAGCTCTCGCCCGAGCATCGCGCCGTAATTTTGATGAAGGAAATTGAAGAAATGCAATACCACGAGATCGCAGAAACGCTCCGCTGCTCGATTGGCACAGTGATGTCGCGCCTGTTTTATGCACGCAAGAAACTGCAAAATTTGCTGAAGGACGTTTATGAGAACATTTGAACAAAAGTGGACTGCATGGCTCGATGGCCAGCTCAGCGGCAGCGAACTAACCGAATTTGAAGCTTCGCTGCCGGACAAAGCTGCCGCTGAGGCCGAGAAGGCGAACGCAAAAAAACTCGGCGCTCTTTTGAAACGCGAAATCGGCGCGCACGGTCTGGCGAATGAAGAATTTTTCAGCCATCAGCTGCGCGAAAGGATCGCACGAGAAAGTGCCAGGCCATCTCGCGAGCGCGATGGTGGGGTTTCCACATGGTGGACGATTCGCCGTCTGTTGTGGACAGGAACCGCGTCGCTCGCTGTCTTTTTGGCTTTTGCGATTTTTGTCATGCACGACAAGAATCCGGCCGAGCAGTCACAATACCTCACGCAAATTCTAAACGCGCGCGTTGATCCGGTTGTTAGTCCAAACGCGACCATTTCGATGTTCGAAGCAAAAGAAGACCGGGTAACGGTGCTCTGGACTGAGGGATTACAGTCGTTGCCAGCGGATTACGCAGCGAAATAACTGCTCATGGCTCGCTGGCTCGCGCTCTTTACCGCTTTTATCGCGCTGATCGTAAGCGTGGCGCCGGAGTTACATGGAGCGGAGACGGTTTGGAGCGGGCTCGTTATTGCCGAAAATGTCGCGCAGCCGCAACCGATTCCGCCGGAATTGACTCGAATCGAGCGACCTCTGAAGCAGCTTTTTGGCTACAACCAGTTTCAGGTCATCGGCCAGTCCAGCAAGATTCTCAAGACCGGCCAAGAAGATTGGCTGGCGATCAGCAAATTTTTCGGGCTGCATGTCGACGCGCGAGGCGAGACCGAAGCCGGTTATGTTTTGAACCTGAAACTTTACAAGGAGAAAGAGCTTTTGCTCGAAACGGATACCAAGTTGAGCAGGCGGAGTCCACTTGTGATTAAAGGCCCGCAGGTGGGAAGTGGGCAATTACTCTTGGTGCTCGTTGTGCAGTAGGTCGATTGGTTGCTGCAGAGGCAGGTCTGTCGCCTGCGTCACAAATAATTGCAGCCGACACGGCTGCCACTACAAGAGAGCCCACCTTTGCAGATGCAAACTTCGGCGCACGTTGTTTAATCGGGAAATGCGCACGCCGCTTCTTTCTTTCGTTGGTCTATTTTTCATTATGTTCCGCCCTACCATGGATGCAGAAAAGCCGTTCCAGTTCGCAACCACACCGGGAAAATTGCCGAAAGAGGTCCTCCCGGTAGAATATTCCGTTCGGATCGTCCCGAATATCGACAAGTTCGCATTCACTGGAACGGAAAGGGTTAAGCTCAGCGTTCGCAGCCCGGTTCGTCAGCTCGTACTGAATTCCCTCGAGCTCAAAATCACACACGCGTCGCTTGATGGTAAGGTGCTTCCCAAATCTGCAATTAAGACCGACAAGAAGAACGAACTGCTCATCCTCGCGTTCCGATCGGAATTTGCAGCCGGCGACCACACGCTCGCGCTGAGCTTTACGGGCAAGATCAATCAACAAGGGCAGGGGCTATTTTACATGCCCTACCAGGAGCAAGGCAGCGGGACGAAAAGGATCATGCTCGGAACGCAATTTGAAGCCACCGACGCTCGCCGATTTTTTCCCTGCTGGGACGAGCCCGTTTTTCGCGCGCGCTTTCAATTGACGACAGTTGTGCCGGAAGACTGGCACGCCGTGTCGAACATGCCGATCGAGTACGAGAAAAAAACCGCTGGCGGAAAAGAAGTGCGCTTTGCTGCGACTCCGCCGATGTCGAGTTATCTCAATGTTTTAGTCACGGGCGAACTCGATCTCATCGAATCACGAAGTGGACCCACGCAGCTCCGTGTGATCGCAACCAAAGGAAAAGCCGAAATGGGCCGCTACGCGCTCGAGGCCACGGCGCAGATTCTGAACTATTACAACAATTATTTCGGCGCGGCCTATCCCTTGCCGAAGCTTGATCAAATCGCTCTTCCCGGCGGCTTTGGCGGCGCGATGGAAAATTGGGGCGGAATTACTTATTACGAGTCCGCACTTCTATTCGATCCGAAAAATTCTTCTGCGGAGACGAAGCAAAATATCTACGAGGTGCTCGCCCATGAGATGGCGCATCAATGGTTCGGCGATCTCGTGACGATGGCTTGGTGGGACAATCTCTGGCTCAACGAAGGCTTCGCCTCCTGGATGGGAACGAAATGCACCGCACATTTCAACCCGCAATGGGAGGTTTGGCTGCGGAGAAACTTGCCTCGCGATCCGACGCGGCGCGTGGGTATCGCCAAGGAGCAAGCGATGGAAGGTGACGCAAGATTGGAGAGTTTTCTTGGCGAAGATATTTTCCGCGATGGAATTCGCCAGTACATCGCCACGCACAAATATTCGAACTCTACGACCGCGGACTTATGGAATGCGCTTTCGGAAGCGTCGAAGAAACCGGTCGGGGAAATCGCAGCCGGTTGGACGGAACAGCCAGGGTTTCCGGTCGTAAAAGTTAAGCGAGAAGAGGGTAACAAGGTCTCGCTCACGCAGGAGCGTTTCACCGTCAATTTCGGGAACGCTCCACTGCTGGAATGGAAAATCCCGCTAACGTATGCGGTCGTTGGAGAAGCCCCTGCGACTTTGCTGATGGCGAACAAAGCGGGCCATCTGCAAAACATTCCCACCGATCGAGCTCTCAAATTAAATGTAAATGGTGCTGGAAATTATCGCGTCGAATACGACGAGCCCTCATGGAATTTATTGCTCCAGGCTCTGTCGAAATTGGACGTTGAAGATCGCGTCAACCTCCTGAGCGATGCGTGGGCGCTGGTTCAGGCCAATCGCGCGCCGGTCTCACTCTATTTCGAATTGGTGGAAAAATTGCCTGCTTCGACGGAGCTCGCCGAGCGTGAACAGCTCATTAACGTGCTGGATTTTATTAACCGGCTTTTAGTTGGCAGTTCGGAACGGGAAAAATTTCAGCGGTACGCAAGATCGCTTTTGCGGCCGACATTTGAGACGCTCGGCTGGGATCCCAAGGCGGTCGAACCGCCTGCCGCAGGAAACTTGCGTGCGAGCTTAATCACCGCACTGGGAGATTTGAACGATCAAAAAATTATCGCGGGCTGTCGCGAACGTTTTGCAAAATACCTCACTAGTCCGAAGTCGCTTGCACCCGATCTTCGTCCGCCAGTTTTTGCAATAGTCGGGCGTTACGCCGACGAAAAGACTTGGAATCAGCTTCACGAGCTTGGTTTGAAGACGACGAGCGTGGAGGAAAAGCAAAATTATTACAACGCGCTGGCTGACGCGACCGATCCCAAGCTGGTGAATAAAGCGCTACCAATTGCGCTCACTGATGAGCTGCCAACGAGCCGTGCAATATTTCTTGTCTCGAAAATCGCGCGTGCAAGCGATCACCCAGACATTGCATGGGATTTTGCGAAGGCGAATATGAAAGCCCTGCTTGCGAAGACCGATGCCCTCGGCGCGAACAGCTACGCGCCCAGTCTGTTCATCTTCTTCTCCGAAGATTCGCGGGCCAACGAGCTAAAAACTTATGCAAGGACTAATTTGCTGGAGACAAGTGCGCCGGAAGTCGCAAAAGCAGTCGATGAAATTCAGTTCCGGTCGGAATTTAAGGCACGTCTCGCGGATCAATTGGGCGCCTGGATCGATAAGCAGAAACTGTAGAAGCAGGCGTGTCGCCTGCACCACGCTCAAGGTGTGCAGCCGGCACGGCTGCCACGACAATTGCCGCTTGGCCCTTATCAAATTCCAGCGTTTTTAATGCTGGGCTATTATGTATAAGAACAAATCTCGGTGTGTGTTGAATCTGCATTATCCGCGTAATCCGCGGTTACTCTTATTCCGCCTGGTTGTTCTGGAGCGTGATCCACAATCGCATCGGAATCATGGATGACTCAACGAAACCATGTCGCCGGAAAAATTCCTGCGCGACGTTTTCCGGCCGATCGGTTAACAACGTGACGCGGAGAAAATTCTTCTGCTTCGCGAAATCGATCGCGTGTTGCAGGAGTTTTGAACCATAGCCATGGCCTTGGTGCTCTTTGTGGATGACCAGATCCTCAAGCAAAATGACGAAACCACCTTCGGCCGTGCTGATGGTAAAAAGCAAATTGATCATGCCGACAATGGCGCCGTCGCGTCGTAGCACAAAAACGCGGCCGCGGCTGGGTTGTTCGAAAATTAACCGTAAACCGCGAAGCTGTTTCTCTTTGTCCGGGCGAAAGTCGCTTTCCTGGGCAAACAACTCGCCGAGCATTTCGGACAATTCATCCAGGTCGGCCTCGGTTGCTGGCTCGATTACGACATTTTCCTTTTCGCTCATTGTTTGTACTGCTTATTTCAAAAGATGGAGACGCTGGCAATCTCCGAATGAAAGATCGACAATCGCGTCGTAGCGCTCGATTGACAATGTTTTACTCAATCCTACCGTAACCGCTTTCCGATCGCGCCACGGTTATTTCTCGGTTTTATGAAACGGACTTACCAGCCATCGAAGCGAACACGCAAACGCCAGCACGGTTTTCGTGCACGCATGAAGACGAAAGGCGGCCGTGCCATACTGGCGCGCCGGCGGCGGCGTGGCCGCAAACGCTTGCTCCCGAAAGGCGTGGAAAGGCATTACGCGCGCCATACACAGGCGTAATTCTTTCGCGTTGCTAACCACTCGCTTCAGAGGAAAATTGCCACAAGTTCGTTGATGGCGAGTTTGAGTTCAAATCGCAAATCGACAATCGGCAATCTCAAATTCTCCTCGCACCGTTAGCTCAATTGGCAGAGCAAGTGACTCTTAATCACTGGGTTGCAGGTTCGATTCCTGCACGGTGCATCATAACATCCGCACGTTGAGAAAGTTATTGGACATTTTGCCACTGAATCGTAGCCCGAGGCGTAGCCGAATGGTGGCTAATCGAATGAATGCGAGCTTTCATTAAGTGCGCTTTTGCTTGGAAGCCTTTATGATTAACCGACCAGGGGTGGCGAAATTGGCAGACGCGCCAGACTTAGGATTGCGAAATCGTCGATTTCAGAGCGTCGCTTTTCATTTCAGAGCGAACGCATTTTACGAATGGAAGACAGGTTTTCCGTATGAAATCGTCACGGTCACGAATGGCGGGTAGAATGCGCTTCGCTCTAGCACAAATTCTAGCACACGACTTGGATCCCTAGTGTTGTGAATGGTAAAAATTACCCAGAAAGGTAGCGTCGTAGGAGGCTTTGAGTCCGCTTGCGTCGGTCGTATTTTCTGTACGCTTTTCGAAGAGCCCTGTCGATTTGTGCGGTTGCTCCGCAACGCGCGTGGCGCTAAGCGAGCAATCTCTTGCGCAAGATTTGTCGCGGGCCTGAAATAGGTCTGCTTCGTGATCATGCGGTCACAAGTTCCGCACTCGTTCTTGTCCCGCACCCGCCATCGATAACCAAATCCCTTCCCAAAGTAGAATCTTCTTGGATGAGACCCGCCAGAAATGCGCCGACGTGTTGGTTGCGTTGAGTGCTAGCATGACCTTCCATCGAGAAGATCAGGACCGAAGGTCGTCTGCTCAGTTCAAACTCGAAACGTCCCGGCGTGATCAGATCTTCCGATGACGCCGAAGCTGTCGCTTGTCGGCAAACGCAGTCGAATGACCCTGTGGGTTCATCGTGATATCGACCGTTCATATCGGCGATGACTTTTGGTCCACGTACATTCGGCAGCCAGGTGAGCCGGTCACCTTCCTGATCCGACTCAAAACGGAAACCGACATCGCGGTAGGACCGAGGGCTGCAACCGGAAAAGAATGGCGTGACGACAAGCTGCGCTGGAATGAGCCCGCCGCGCAGCTCCCACGACAACGCAACAGCTGAGCCATCGTGTGGCAAAAACATCTGCTGTTCCAGCACGGCTCCGGGAGCGAGTTGGAATCGCGATATCGGCCAGGATATCGCCCCAAAAAGTCCGCCGCTAAAAGTCGAGCTGGAATCTGCGCCCGAGCTGTTCGACGAAATCGTGTAGATGCCTTGTGCGGTCGTAAGAACGGCTTCCAAAGCAATGAATGTTGGCTCGAAAGAAACTATGGAAGATCGGATTGTGATCATGGTGTGAAGGTTTTGAAGATGCGTCGCGCGCCGAGCCAATTCCTTACGGCAGCCGAAAAATCAAGAGTGCTGAGCTAGAAGGGTCGCCTTTCCGTGTCCATGTCGATCTTGTGCGACTTCCTTTTGTAAGGTTCCGAACGGTTGCCTCGACACATGATTGTGGGAACGAGAACCGGGCGGGTGAATTACATCCATCGCTGGTTTGATAGGCCAAAGAGAGGGAAAGCGTAATGGCAGAAGAACCCTATAATCCATCGCCCATCGGTAACCCATCAGTTCTCGCACGGCGCAATTGGTTGCAAACCAGACTCGTCATTTTCATTGGCAAACACACGCCGAAATGCCGCGATATGGTGCGGATTCTATCACAAGCGATGGATCAGCCATTGCCGTTGAGCATGCGGATCAAGAAACGGATTCATTACTTGATCTGCTGTTGGTGTCAGCGCTACGAAGAACATCTCCGTTATATTCGCGAAACTGTATCTAGGTTTCCTGAGCACGCTGATAAAGCCTCCGATGCCTCGCTTCCGCCGGAGGCAAAGGAACGCATTAAGGCTAAGTTAGCGCGCTGAATGCTTATCCACGCGGCGGGCGATCTGTTCCCGAATCTGTCCGATTTCGTAAAGATTTGGGGTTTTGTAGAAGCCGTCGGCTGATCGCCAGTTTCTGTAGCCACCGCTGAATGCCGGTGCAAGCCCGTGCATCCGCTGCCCACGCGGCGATTAAAAATGGGTCATCGGGCCCGAGTCCAAGGGAGTGCTTCTGTAAGGTTTTTGAACCGGTCACGACGAATCGGGTAAAGCGCAGTTCGGACAGTTCGCCTGCGAAAAACCAAACCAAAACCCAAACCTACATGACATACAAAACCATCCTCGCCCGTTTCAAGGCGCGAAAGCCAACACCGGTTACGTGACACATAGCACCGAGAGCGGCAACAGCGTCCTGACTCTGTCCGATGACTTCAAGGCTCCCGATACTCCCGACCCGCATTGGCAGGTCGTCGACTCGAAAGGGAACACTTATCTGCTGCAGAAATTGTCGATCAAAGGCGACAAAATGAACCGTAAGATCACGGTGCCCAAATACGTACCCGACATCGCCAAGGTTCAAATCTGGTGCGCGTTTGCCGAGACAAATCTCGGCGAAGCCGTCTTCGAACACCCGGTCAAATAACACTAATGCCGCCTGGCCGGGCCTAGCAAATGGCCGGCCAGGACGGCAAATCTAAGACCCCATAAAAATCTTATGAAAATCTCAACCGGAAGAATCATTGCGACTCTTATGGCCGTCGCGAGTAGCCACGCGCAAATCGTGGAGAAAAAATCACTCAACCTCGATGGCGCAAAAAAAGCGATCAGCGCCGCGGTCGATTACGCGAAGAAGAACAACGCCCCCGGCGGGGTGGTCGCTGTGGTCGATGAAGGGGGAAACTTGATGGCGTTGGAACGCATCGACGGAACTTTCGCGATGGGCGCGACCATCTCGATCGGAAAAGCGCGCACCGCAGTTCTTTTCAAGAAGCCGACGCGTTTCTTCGAAGAACTAATCAACAAAGGCCGCACCGCAATGACGGCACTTGATGGATTTACCCCCTTGATTGGTGGAATTCCAATCGTCATCGATGGACAAGTTATCGGCGGGATTGGCGTTAGTGGCGCGGCGAGCGCAAATCAGGATGAAGAGTTGGCGCTTGCAGGAGCGAACGCACTGATGGGCGGAGAGACAAAGATCGGCGCTGCGTCGACGTCGAGCGAGCGGCCGGAGTCAGTGATGCCCGCTACAACTGCGCAGGCCATATTCATTGATCCAAAGAATGTTTCAGCCGCTTTTGCGAAAGGCGTGCCATTACTGGA
>QHNJ01000223.1 GCA_003218395.1 Verrucomicrobiota bacterium | reverse complement strand
GGTTGCGGCGAATGTTTTTGACCTTGTAAGTTCTCTCCCGCGCGGTGAGGATCACCCGGCCCTGCCCGTCGATAACCGAAGAAACCAGGGTCATCTGTAGCGAACCGTCGCGCTTGCGCGCCACCAGCACGCCTTGATGGTTGTGTTTCAAGAATTCCTCCGCCTCGACAATTTCCATACAGCCTCCAGGTAATTTCGTTTATAAGATCCTATAATTTTTGGCGCTTTTCTCACAAGCGCCGCAGATCGGCGCATTTCCTTGAGCGCGAAAAAACTGGTTGTTGCGTTTTTCGGAAGGTCTTCTCAATTCTCGACTTGAGTTAGCCTCTCTATCTTGACAAAAGGGATCAGAGTACAATGTGAACAGGGAGAAAAGCTTTGGAGCTTGGCTTAAATTGAGACCATTTTTTTGCTAGATTTTATTCGGGGCATTATCAATCTCACGGTTCTCATCCTTCCTTTTGTCCCATTCCTGGAAGTTGCCGCCGTGGTCGACACAGTTTGCGTCGCCATACCCGTGGAGAAAAAAGCATGCGCAAGTGGATTATAGTTGGGGTTGTCCTGCTTTTATTGTGCGTGGCCGGTGTTGTCGCGGTACTCAACGTCAATTCGTATATCGCGCGCAACAAAGACTACTTGATCAGTCAAGCCGAGCAGGCGCTTGGCCGTAAAGTTTCAGTGGATGACGTGGAGGTCAGCCTCTGGAACGGCATCGGCTTTCGACTGACAGATTTCGCTATGTCCGATGATCCCGCGTTTTCGTCGAACGAGTTCGTGCGCGCCAAAGATCTGCAAGTCAACCTCAAGTTTCTGCCCCTCTTGCGCAGAGACGTGCAGGTTAAAAAGTTGATTCTCCACAACCCCACCATAAGCATCATTCGAAACGCAAAGGGCGATTTCAATTTCTCAACCATCGCAAAAACCGAAAAAGAAAAAAAGGAGGACGGCGCCAAAAAGCAAAAGAAAGAAGCCGCTCCCAAGGAGAAAGAGGCGCCTTCGACTTTTTTCGTATCCCTCGTCGATATTTCGGCTGGAGACGTAAGCTATCGAGACCAGAAGGACGGCACCAATCTTCAGCTTCGACAGATCAACTTGGAGGTGGAAGACCTGGATTTCGACAGGCCTTTCACTGTCAACCTGGCGGCTGCCCTGTTCGCCTCGAAGCAGAATCTCAAAATCAAGACCGTCGTCGGTCCTCTTTCTCGGGGCGCTGACTTTCGTGACGTCCCCTTGGACGGCGAGATCAATGTCGATCCGCTCGACCTCAGTCAACTGGAAGCCGCGGTGCCGAAGGTCAGGAGCGCCCTGCCGAAGAATTTGGATCTTGCGGGAGTCTTCAGAATCGAGAATCTAAAACTAAAAGGAACTCTCAAAAATCTTGCGCTCAAAGGACAGATTGTAGGAAACGACGGGTCGATCCGCTTGGGCAACTCTTTCCAAAAGCAGCCCGGCATACCTCTGACAATCTCGGCCGACGCGCAACACGCCGGCGATAGGATCGTTCTTCGGCAAGCCGAGATTAAATTGCATAATCTGGAGCTCGCAAGCAAAGGAGAGGTGAGATTAGGCGACCGCACCTTGCTGAATTTGTCCATCGACTCCAAGCCGGTATCTTTGGATGGTTGGGAAAAAATTATTCCCGCCATCGCCGGCTATCAGCTTTCAGGAAAAATGCAGGTCCGCGGAACCATCCGCGGCGAGGTTGGTAAAGGAGCCACCCCGCAAATCCAGGGTAACGCCAGCTTAGAGAACGCGAGCGCCAAGCCCCCTCAGTTTTCCAAGCCTATCGAGAATCTGAATACGAAGATTAACTTTACAGGGCAGCGGGCTGATATTAAAGAAATGACATTGAAGTTAGGCAATTCCAATATCCGCCTGGCGGCGACTATCGAAAGATTTTCTCCGCTGACCGTCACCTACAAGATATCCACACCCGAACTATCTCCGGGGGAGTTTCAAGCGGCTTTGCCTGAAGAGCGAAAAAAAGACGTGATCCATAACCTCAGCAGTGAAGAGCAAGTCGCCATACAAAATGGCAATGTTACAGCCCAGGGGAAGATCGCCTCGAGCAATGGAAGCCTTTACGCAATCGACTACAAAGATCTCCAAGCGACCCTTTCCATGGCGGATAAAGTCGCCCACATCCGCAATTTCAACGTCAATGCCCTGAACGGCGCCGTGCAAGCAGAGGGAGAATACGCCTTCAAAGGTCCAGTGCCCAATTTTTCCCTCGCTTCCAAAGTCCAGGGAGTCGATCTCAAAGAATTGTACAGTACCTTTGGCTCAAAGGCCGAAAACGATTCACAAAGAGACATCCGCGGGCGTTTGAACGCGGATATAAAGGTCACGGGCAGCGGCAAAAGCTGGCAAGAGATGAAACCTGCGCTCCGCGGCCAGGGACAGGCGGAAGTGCTAGACGGGGCGCTCCTCAACTTCAACCTCGCCGACAGCGTTCTCTCGGGAGCAACAGGCATGCCCGGGTTGACCAACATGATCAAACCGGCGATTCGAAAGAAATATCCCGAAACGTTCGAAGCCAAGGATACCCAGTTTAAGGAATTAAAGGCCGACTTTGATTTGGCAAACGGGCGGATG
>QHNJ01000173.1 GCA_003218395.1 Verrucomicrobiota bacterium | reverse complement strand
CGTGCAGTGGTTGCAGGTGACCGAACGCAGTGCCTAGATGTGGCAAACTGAAAAGTCCGAGCACAACGACAACGATCGCGGTGGGAACGGAAATCAAGAACGCAAGTCCACCTGTTTGTTTCGGTCCAAGCAGGTTAAGTAATCCAATTGTTAGTATTGACGCGGCCGCGAACTTTTCCGGATGCGGCACACCGAGATATTGAAACGCCGATAGCGCGCTGATCGCCGCCGTAACCAAATAGTCGGCGATCAGCAGGAACGCGCCGACGATTGAGATGACTTCGCTCCGATGCCGAACGCTCGCGTACACTCCGCCGCCGTCTGGGTAAAGGCGGCAGATGACCATGTAGTTGAGGCCGACGAGGGCGGTGAGGACGCACATCGCCGCGATTAACCAGAACGATGCGTAACCGGCCACGGCGAAAGCCAGTCCAATCACGTAAGCTTTGCTAGTGCCCCAATCGCCGTACAGAATCGCGGCCGCGCGCTTCCAATCCACATTGCGCGGACGCTTAACGCTAGTTGGAATCAAACTTTTACTCCGAAACGAGACTGGCTCGCGCGACGAGCGGTCTCACTTCAGCAAGCACGGCTTCGCACCGCAGCTCTTGCTTTTTAATGATGCCGACGAGGTTAGCTGTCGGGCTGGAGCCACTAAATGCTCTCGATGCCGCGCATCGTTCGCCCCGATCCGCTCCGCATTCGCGGGCGGAATTTGGTTCCCCCGTTGGACTGGCTACTCGGCCGGTCCATTAAGCGAAACAAAGAACTGGTCGAAACATCTGATTGAGTCGATCTACAGTCAAACCGGGCGTAGCTGAGAAAGAGCTTGCTAAGGAACATGCGCTGGAGTGCAGCCCACGTTACTCCCCACGTCACCAATGGCGCGAGAAAGAGCTTGTCACCCTTCATTCGCACGAGACACTCAGTCCGAGGGCAATGGCTGACTTGATTGTCACGGAAAGCGGCGGGGTGCACCGGCCGCGTAATGTCGATTGGAAGCGCGCGGCGGCACTGCTCTACGGCGACTGGGGGACGAGTAAGGCGTATGTGATCGGGCTCGCCTTCTTGGCGGCGGGCTTTTCGTCATTGCCGATTATCCTCGCGGTCTGCGCTGTCACGGGTCTCGTCGGTATTAACTACATAGTGATCTGCCGCCATTTTCCCGATGGCGGCGGGGTCTACTCAGCAGCGCGCTCACAGGGTCGGGCCCTTGCGGTTGTCGGCGCACTGCTGCTCGTCGCGGACTTAACAGTCACGGCTGCGCTCAGCGGCTGGTCGGCATTGGCCTATATCACATCCGGCGCCGAGCACATCATGTGGATCAAATTTCTTCGCGATCACATCGCGCTAGCGACGATTGGTGTGCTGTTGATCATGGGACTAATCAATTATTTCGGTCCGAAACACTCCGGCACTTTCGCTGTCGCTTTGGCGGTTCCGACCGATTCGTCGGCGTCATTCTCGCGCTCTCCGGTGCTGAGTCGATCGCTAACCTAACCGGTGTAATGAAGCTCGATCCCGGATCGACAATGGAACAGCCGAGCGTTGCGCGCGAATCGCTCAAGGCAATCGCGCCAGTAGCAATCGAAGTTGTTTTCGGAACCGCGCTGCTCGGGTGGGCAATGCTCTCATTGCCGCAGGTGCTTGGAAAGACCCTCCACCTCACGACGCGTAGCGACATAGCACTGGTGATCCAGCAGCGCAGCGAAGACATGCTACGTTTCATCGGGGAACAATTCGCCACAGTGACTTTCTCACCTGCGATCGGCAACGTGTTCGGATGGATCGTGGGAATTGTTTTTTTCCTGTTGCTGTTGAGCGCGGCCAACACCGCCATCGTCGCCATGATCGGCTTGTTCTACTTGATGGCGCGCGATCGCGAAATGCCGCGGCAATTCAAATGGCTGAATCGCCACGGCGTGCCAATCTACCCACTGATCATCTCGATTGGGCTCCCTGCGGTGGTGCTGCTCTTTGCCGCAAACTTTACCGCGCTCGCCGGCCTCTATGCCATCGGTGTAGTTGGAGCGATCACAGTGAATGTGGGGTCATGCGCGTTTAATCGCACAGTCGGGTTCACTTGGTACGATCGCCTTCTCTTCGGTATCACTTTTGCGATTCTTTTGTTCGTTGAACTGACACTCGCTCATACCAAGCTCGACGCGCTGCAATTCGTCCTCGCTGTCTTGATCGGTGGCTTGGCCTTGCGTGCATATACATTAAAACGTCAGGGCCTAACGACCGTGACACTGCATCGGCAGGTGGCAGCGATGGTGACGCCAGAACTCCCTGCGACAATGCAATCTCATCTATCTGACTCACAAAAAATTATGGTCGCGGCCCGCGGCATTACGCCTGTGCTTAGCTTTGCGCTTGACGAAGCCCAATTGCGCGAGGCGACGTTATGCGTGCTCTACGTGAAGGAAGTCGCTGTTTATTACACCGGCGGCGGAACAAGACTCGGTCGCGCACGCTGGCAGGATGATCCGGAAGCGAACGCGATCATGTCGCTGATGCTCAAGCTCGGCGCTGAGCGCGAAATCTGCGTCGTGCCACTCTACGCCGTGAGCCCGGACGCGGCGGCAACGATTGTCGACCTTTCTGCGACCATGGGAGTAGATTTTCTCCTGATTGGCGCTACCCAACGGACGGCGCTGGCAAATCTGCTTCGCGGCAGCGTCGTCACCAACGTCGCGCAACAATTGCCTGAGACAATTCAGCTCCTCATATTCGGGTAATAAGAGTTTCAAGCTTTAAATTGCACAGCTCGTCGCGCGTTCCGTTCAAACTTCAAACTATTGTGACTCCGCCCAAGGTCCTTGTCGCCGATTCCATTTCTCAGCGTGGCATTGATGAGCTTTCCCGCGATAACGCGCTCGATGTCACGGTCAAAACCGGCTTGAGCGAAACAGACTTAATTCAAATTATTCCAGAGTTCAGCGGGCTCGTGGTGCGCAGCCAGACAAAGGTCACCGCCGATATCTTCAGCGCTGGCGGGCGACTTCGCGTGGTTGGCCGCGCCGGGGTTGGGGTGGACAATGTCGACGTTGAGACGGCCACGCGGCGCGGCGTCATCGTTTTGAATGCACCGGGCGGAAATACGGTTTCCACTGCCGAGCATGCTTTTTCACTTTTGCTTTCGGTCGCGCGGAAAATTCCGCAAGCCGACGCAAACGTTCGTAACAAAAATTGGAACAAAAAGGATTTTGAAGGGGTCGAGCTCTACGACAAAACGCTCGGCATTATCGGAATGGGCCGCATCGGCAGCGAATTGAGCCGGCGCGCAATCGCTTTCGGGATGCGCGTCGTTGCGTACGATCCGTATCTTTCCGCGACGCGCGCCCGCAGTTTGCAAGTCGAGTTGGTTGACGAGCTCGACGATTTGCTCGCGAGCGCCGATTTCATCTCGCTGCACACGCCGTTGACCGCGGAAACGCGTCACCTTTTCGATCGTGCCCGCTTGCAAAAAACAAAGCGTGGCGTCCGTATCATCAACTGCGCCCGCGGCGGTCTGATCGACGAAGACGCGCTGGCCGCAGCGTTGCAAGATCGGCATGTAGCCGGCGCGGCGCTGGATGTTTTCGAGACCGAGCCGCTGCCACCCGATTCGCCATTGCGCGGCGCGCCCAATCTTGTTCTCACTCCGCATCTGGGCGCGTCCACCGCTGAAGCGCAGGAAAGCGTCGGCATCGAGATCGCGCAATCGATTCGTGCGGCGCTGCTTGAAGGCACGATCCGCAACGCCGTGAACATGCCGAACCTCGACGCCAAAACGCTGGCTGTCATCGGGCCGCATCTGCGCTTCGGCGAAAAGCTCGGGAAATTTCTGTCGCAAATCGCGCCGCGGCGAGCTGACGTCCTGAACATCAATTACAGTGGCAAAGTCAACGAAGTCGATACCACCGCGATCACGCGCTCGGTCCTGAAGGGTTTTTTGCACGCCGCTGGCGGTAGCGACGTAAACGAAGTGAACGCGCCCGCCTTTGCCGAAAGTCTCGGTTTGAAAGTCAGCGAATCGCGTCTGAGCGCGCCCGGAGATTATACCGACATGCTCGAATTATCCGCTGCCGGCGAAGGGAAAACCGTGTCAGTCGGCGGCGCGTTTTTCGGCGCCACTCCGCGAATTGTGAGCATTAACAGCCGCCCTGTAGAAGCGCGCCCGCACGGCGTTGTGCTCGTGCTGGAAAATAGGGATCGGCCCGGAATGGTCGGGCGAATCGGAACATTGCTCGGAGATCATGGCGTAAACATTGCCACCATGTCACTTAGCCGAAATCAGGCGGGTGGCACCGCACTCACTGTTTTAAATCTTGATACCGCGCCGGACGCGACGCTGCTCGAACAAATTCGCGTGAGCGAAGACATTCACTCAGCGCAAGTGATTGAGTTGTAGGAGAAGAAGTTTTGCAGGATTGATCAGCTTCGATTTTTCGAATTGAGTGCTTGCCGCGACACAATTAATCCGATAGGGCTTCTTCCAACATGGACTTCAGCGCTCACTCTATTTTCTGGGTTTTAATTATTGGTCTTGTTATCGGCGCCATCGCGAAATTGTTGATGCCTGGAAAAGATCCTGGCGGTTGCATCATCACCATTCTGCTCGGCATCGCTGGCGCGTTTGTCGGCACTTGGATCGGCCGTCTCTTCGCGGGCGAGAATTACGTCGCCGGTTGGATCATGTCGATCGTGGGCGCGATGATCTTGCTCTTGCTCTACCGATTAATTTTTAGGCGAAGGATGTAAGCGAGGGCGTTTTTGGACGCGCCACGGACGGCGCAGCGCGTCGTCCGTACGAATAATTTGCCACAACAGGAGCACGGTTGCTCTGTCGCGCGAATGGCAGATTGTCATTTCTTCATGCCTGCGCCGACAAAAATTTGGATCATCGTTGCCTTCGCCGCTCTCTATCTGATTTGGGGTTCGACTTATCTGGGGATCCGGTTCGCAATCGAAACCATTCCGCCGTTTTTAATGGCGGGCACTCGATTCCTGATCGCCGGCGTCATCATGTATGCGATCGCATGGTCGCAAGGCATCGGTAAATCGACGTGGCGGAACTGGCGCACATCTTTGATTATCGGCGCCTGTTTGCTTCTCGGAGGCAATGGCGGGGTGACAATGTCAGAAAAGTATATCGACTCGGGATTAGCGGCGCTGATCGTGGCGATAGTTCCCATCTACATTGTGGTACTAGGGTGGGCATCTGGAATGGCGCCTAGGCCAATACCAATTCTCTGGCTGGGCCTGGTAGGAGGTTTTATTGGTGTTGGCGTCTTGCTCGGCCCAGCGCTGCGTTTTTCTTCCAACGAGGGACGGCATCCTGCGATTGGAATGTCGATCCTGCTTGTCTCGTCTTTCATTTGGTCGGCGGGATCACTCTATTCGCGCACCGCAAGACACGTGGCCTCTCCATTTCTCACCGCCGCCCAACAGATGCTCTGCGGCGGATTGCTTCTCTTGTTCGCTGGCGTCGTGACTGGCGAGACGCGACGGTTTCATCCGAATTCGATGTCAATCTTATCGGTCGCCTCATTTGTCTATTTGGTAATCATTGGAGCCGTGGTTGGATACACTGCCTACATTTGGCTATTGCGACATTGTGATCCGGCAAAAGTCGCCACGTATGCCTACGTGAACCCAATCGTAGCTGTCCTGCTTGGCACTGCTTTCGCGGGAGAGACTTTGACGGTGCGCACGTTAATCGCCGCTGCTCTTATCATCGGTTCCGTCGCGCTGGTGATTACCGCGCAGCAGTTGAGACTAAGAGCCGAACCTCAAATATCTGCTGCTGTGACTCCAGCTGATTAGGAACGATGAAAGGCGAAAACCCATCTAATGACCGGAGAGGTCGACAACAAACGATCGAAGTGGTCGAGCGAAATTGGCGGGCCGAGGTCGAGACAGCGCAAGTGTATCGCGATCTCGCCAATCGCGAGCCTGATGAGAAACGCAAAGGGGTTCTCTTGCGCATGGCAGAAGCCGAAGAGCGCCATGCACAGCGCTGGGAAAAAAAGCTGAGAGATCTTGGCGTCGAGCCGCCTGTCCTCAAGGACACGGTCGGACGCCGCCTAAACCGTTGGTGGAACAAAATTGCCGGCGCGGAGATCGCTATTCGCCGGATGGAAGCCGCGGAAGAGCGGCACGAAGCGGAATTTCACGATCAAGCCGAGCGTGCCCTGGCTGGGGAGCAGGATGTTCAGGAGTTCTTGCGAAAAAGCGCGCTTGAGGAAAAAGCGCACGCGCGAGCGTTGAGCGCAATGGCGCCGCCGCCCGGTCCGCGCACCGCGCTCGACACGATCCTGAAACGTGAACGGTGGCACGGACGCGGGGGCAGTTGGGTAGCCGACGCGATCTACGGCGTGAACGATGGACTTGGCGCGGTGTTCGGAATCGTTTCCGGCGTCGCTGGCGCAACCAACAACCAACAACACTACATCTTGATCTCCGGTCTGGCGGGAATGATGGCTTCCTCATTGTCGATGGGCGCAGGCGCATATCTTGCGGTCAAGAGCGAAGGAGAAGTTTACGAGGCGGAAATCGCCCGCGAAAAAGCCGAGGTCGAAGAAAATCCAGAGGAAGAAATCGAAGAGATGTCGCTTTTTTACCAGCTTCAGGGATTCAGTCCGGAAGAATCGCAAAGGATGGCCGAGCGCCTGGCCGAGCAGCCCGAGCAACTGGTCCAAGCGATGGCGCAAAGCGAGCTCGGTCTCTCACAGCAACATTTCGGCAAGCCATGGACTTCGGCCACGTCGGCTGCAATTTCGACAGCGATCGGCGCGTTTATTCCGATCATTCCGTTTTTCTTCATGACTGGTGTTTCCGCGGTGATCGCGGCGTTCACCATCAGCATAATTGCGCATTTTGCCGTCGGCGCCGTCAAATCGCTCATCACGATCCGCTCCTGGTGGGCGTCTGGATTGGAAATGACAGTCGTTGGCGTGATCGAAGCAGCGGTCACTTACGGGCTCGGGCTCGCCTTTGGCGCGTTAGGCTAAGGGGAAAATTAACCTCAACAGACTTTGGGAACGGCTTGCTTTACGATCTCCTTTGCATATCGGTGCGTTGTGCTCGTTTAATTCATTTCGCAAATTTCACATGCATCTACGTTTTGTAATCGCTCTCGTCTCCGCTGCCCTAATGGCGCCGGCAATTTTCGGTCAGGGCAAAAATGCACCAACTGTCGAGGAGTTGGTCTCCAAAAATATCGAAGCTAAGGGCGGCGCAGATGCGTTGCGAGCGCTTCAATCGCTCCGCCTTACCGGCAAGCTGCTCGTAAATCAGGGCCAGATTGAACTGGCCTACGTCCAAATGAAGAAGCGGCCGGGCGAAGTGCGCACGGAAGGTACTCTTCAAGGCATGACACAGATTGAGGCATATGACGGAAAAGAGGGATGGAAAATCTCGCCGTTTCAAGGACGCAAAGATCCAGAAAAAATGTCAGCGGACGACGTTAAGTCGCTGATGGAGGACGCGGAGATCGACGGGCCATTAGTGGACTGGAAGGCCAAGGGAAGCGTCGTCGATTATCTCGGAACGGAAGACGTAGATGGGACGCCCGCTTATAAGGTTAAGGTTGTACGGAAGAACGGCGATGTGAGCTATGTCTATCTTGATCCAGATCACTTCTTAGAGATTCGAATTTTGACGCAAAGAACCAAGCACGGTGCCTACGAGGAAGTCGAGACTGACCTTGGCGATTACGAGAAGGCCGCCGGTGTATTCGTGGCTACCTCGATTGAGTCTGGACGGAAGGGCGCACCGGACAAACAAAGGGTCATCATCGATAAAGTCGAAGCCAACGAGCCAGTGGACGACAAGATTTTTCATTTTCCGACCGCCTCGAAATAAATTTCTCATTCACCAGTCATGCACTTTCTGAAGTTTGCTTTACCTTTTGCGCTGTTCCTTTGCACGGTCCCCTGTTGCGCTGACCAACCACTCTATAGCTCGGCAACAATCTCAGGCCTTGGGGCGCGTAATATAGGGTCTGCGACCATGAGCGGCCGCATCTCGGCTATTGCCGGAACACGCGAGCCATCGGGCAAGGTCACGCTCTTTATTGGCGCGGCCAGCGGCGGCGTTTGGAAATCTGACGATAGCGGGACGCGGTATCGGCCCGTGTTTGACGAGCAACCTGTACAATCGATCGGCGCTATAGCGCTCGATCCAAAAAACCCGAAAAATGTTTGGGTTGGAACCGGTGAATCGTGGACGCGCAATAGCGTTTCAATCGGCGACGGAATCTACAAGTCAACTGATGGCGGGGAGACGTGGACGCATACTGGTTTGGAAAAGTCCGAGCGTATCGCAAAGATCGCAGTGAGTCCGAAAGACGGCGATACAGTTTTTGCATGTGTGCCGGGCGCATTGTGGAGCGACTCCACGGATCGGGGTCTCTACAAGACTTCGGACGGTGGCAAGACGTGGACGCAGATCCTCAAAGGTCCAAACCTCTCAACCGGCTGCACTGCGATTGCAATCGATCCGACGAACCCGGACATCATGTTCGCGGCCATGTGGGATTTCCGGCGCAAGGGCTGGGAGTACCGCTCCGGCGGCGAGAGTCCTACCGCGCCTTCTGCCAGTGGATTATTTCGTTCGAGGGATGGTGGCGCGAGTTGGACCGACATTACGCCGGAGGCCAATAAAGGTTTTCCCAAGAAACCGTATGGCCGCATCGCGGTGGCGATCGCGCCTTCGAACGCCAAGCGGGTTTACGCTTTTGTCGAATCGCCTGAGAGCGCGTTGTTCGTTTCAGATGATGCCGGCCTGACGTGGGAGAAGCGTGACAAAAGCCAATGGATGGTATGGCGCCCGTTTTACTTCGCGAACTTGATTGTCGATCCAAAAAATCCAGACCGCGTGTTCAAGGCCGATGGCTCGCTGATTGTGAGCGAGGATGCGGGTAAAAGCTTTGCGACGGTGGGCGGCTTTCAAGGAACGCACGGCGACGCGCATGATGTGTGGATCGATCCAACCAACACGCAAGTCGTGTTCGTGGGAGACGACGGCGGGATGTGGTACTCCTACAACAGCGGCAGCAAATGGTGGAAAGGTGAGAACCTGCCGGTGTCGCAGTTTTATCATGTTAGCGCGGACGATAACGATCCCTACCGTGTTTACGGCGGTTTGCAGGACAACAGTTCGTGGGTGGGCGAATCGCAGTACCCCGGCGGCGTCACCAACGCGCAGTGGGAAAATATGTATAACGGCGATGGTTTCTGGATGTTTCCGGACCCCGCTGATCCGGATTACATTTACGCCGAATATCAGGGCGGCGAGATCGCGCGGGTGAATCGGCACACCCACGAAGCTCGCAATATCAAGCCGCGACCGAACTACAACGAAAAACTCCGATTCAATTGGAATACGCCGATCGCGTTGTCGCCTAACGAAAAAGGGACGATTTACGTCGGCGCGCAATTCTTGTTTCGCTCCCGGGATCACGGCCAGACCTGGGAACGAATTTCGCCCGACCTGACCACTAATGATCCACAAAAGCAGAAGCAGGAACAATCGGGCGGCGTAACAGTGGACAATTCATCCGCTGAGATGCACACCACGATCTATTCGATCAGCGAATCGCCTAAAGATAAGTCACTGATCTGGGTCGGCACCGATGACGGCAATCTTCAGCTTACCCGTGACGGCGGCAAAACGTGGACCAATGTTATCGGTAACGTTCCTGGTTTGCCGAAGAATTCCTGGGTTAGCTGGGTGCAGGCAAGCAACTTCGACGCCGCTACCGCTTACGCTGCTTTCGATCGCCACACGTTTGGGGACATGGCGCCTTATGTTTTCCGGACAACTGATTATGGCAAGACTTGGACGCCTCTAGTAACACCGCAGGAGTCCAGGGGCGTGCGCGGCTACGCTCACGTAGTTAAAGAAGACCTCGTTCAACCCAATCTGCTTTTTCTTGGGACCGAGTTTGGTCTGTTCGTATCGATTGACGGCGGAAAAAACTGGGCACAATTCAAAGGCAACCATTTTCCCGCTGTCGCCGTGCGCGATCTGGCAATTCAACCGCGTGATAACGATCTCGTGTTGGCAACGCACGGTCGCGGGATCTGGATCGTGGATGACATCACACCTCTGCGTGCTTTGACGCCCGATCTTTTGACTCAGGAAGTTGCTTTCGTTTCAGCGCGTCCTGTGCAACAGCGCATCGAAGGAAGCGGCGGTTGGGCCAATGGCGACGCAGTTTTTGTCGGCGACAACCCGCCAGACGCGGCCGTGATCACCTACTATCAGCGTGCGCGTCATCTCTTTGGAAAATTAAAGCTGGAGATTCTGGATGAATCTGGCCGGGTTCTCGATGAGTTGCCGGCTAGTAAACGGCCCGGCCTGAATCGAGTGACCTGGCCGATGCGGGCAAAGCCACCGCGCGTGCCGCCGGCAGCGCAGATTGCTTTTGCCGGAACTCGCGGACCGCGCCTCGTGCCCGGCGTCTATACCGTCCGCCTGACCAAGGCCGGAAAAGTTTCGGAAACGAAATTGACGGTGGGTCTTGATCGGCGGGCGAAATTCAGCGAGGCCGACCGCAAGGCGCAGTTCGACGCGGCAATGAAAGTGGGTGCGTTATTCGGCGACGAAAGCGCGCTGATGGATCGCATTCTAGATTTGCGCAAGGCACTCGCTCAGGGCAGCGCAGCGGTGCCAGAAGGTGATCCGCTCCGCAAGAACATCTCCGATTTCGACGGAAAGGTTGACGCTGTGCGCAAGAAGATTGTCGCGACTACAGAAGGCGGGGCCATTACTGGCGAAGAGCGGTTGCGCGAGCATACCGACCAACTCTATGGATCGCTTCTGAGTTATGAGGGCAAACCAGGCGATTACCTGATCGCCTATATCGATACACTGAATCGAGAACTGGCTGATGCGACAAAAGACTTCGAACAATTGCTCGCACAGGACCTGCCGGCCCTAAACGAATCGCTCAAGACCAAAGGCCAGCAGCCAATCCCGCCGCCGCCCGCTAAAGTCGCCGTAGACGACACCGCCGGTGGCGCGGCCGATAGCTCCGCTCGGCCATGAGATCACGACGCGCCTGTCGCTAGCGCGTTGCCTCCCGCTGACGTCCGACTCTTGTACTGACACACACTGGCGGCGCCAGCAGTCTTTTCGCTCGATGAAGAGTTTCTTCATCGTGCTAGTTTCCACGCCATCGCGGGGGTATAGCTCACTTGGGAGAGCGAATCTTTGCCTTGCAAACTCGTTTCTGATAAACTCCTGCGCTCTGCCCCACGGGTCGAACGAGATTCTCATCCCTTCATGAGGTCATTTGAATTTCGCTAAGGCGAAATTTCTGGAGGTAAGGGGATTACGCTCCCCCTAGTGATCCGATAATGAGCCCGCTTGTAGATTTTACCTCCACGCCTGCGGCTTTGGAGGTAAGGGGATTCGAACCCCTGGCCTTCTCATTGCGAACGAGACGCTCTACCAACTGAGCTATACCCCCGCTATTCGGCGAACGAAGATTAGCACGCCTCGCCAATTTTTCATCAAGGGAACGCGGGCTTGCACTCGTCAGGATCGATGTTAGAGGGTGAGACGCGCAGTTATAAAAAGCAAAGCTCATTTGCCGGAGCCAAAGCGAAGGTGCGCCTGGGCGACCGCAGATCAGTGATTGATTATGATTACGCGCAGCGACAGCTCATCGATCAAAACGCCCGGAATTATTTATTTCGTGGTCTCCAGACGGAGCCTGTAGATAGTCATCGGGGTGGTGGTGGTCGGAATCGCGCCGACCCTGTCACAAGGCACAGGAATACCGGAGGTTGAAGTGAGCGTGTAGCACATTTTCTTTGCGGTCTTCGCGACCCGCTGTGGCTGTGCCGGGAGCACTGCGTTCTTACTCGGATCAGCAGCAAATGCCGATGCGCAAAACGCGAGTGCGAGCACGACGCTTGCACATCGAACCGACCAGCCGCACCGGCGACTGAGTCTGCTTCCTGTTTTCATGCTGTGATTGTGATTCCGTTCCGAATTTAGCGCAAGTTTATTCGCAATGGCTTTAACACAAAACACCGACACTTTCAGCCATCGCGAATCAATCCGTCTAGAGAAAGTGTTCCAGACGCAGCCGGAGGCGACCTTTCGCACCGGGGGCATATTTTTACAGCCTTTCCAAAAAAGCGTCGATAAAAAGCAAAGCTCATTTGCCGGAGCCAAAGCGAAGATGCGCCTCGGCGACCGGAGATCAGTGACCGATTACGCGCAGCAAAGGCTCATCGATCAAAACGCCTGACGTCGTACGTCGCCCTGTCTGGTCGATTTCACGACGATCAATGATTCGAACCGGCGAGACGGTCGTCGTGCCGATCGGGCGCAATTGAACACGTTGTGGGATAAGCGAACCGGTGACGAAAACCGCCCGCTCTTCAACTTTTTGCTTGCGTTTCGAAGCTTGGTTGACCGGGGGATCGGCAAGCACTGTTTCGGCAAACATGCTGGCCGCGATGAGAATTGTGGCGCTTGCAAACATCAGCGTCTTCACAAGTGACATTACGCCCGCCCAGCCGCTGTGCAAATTCTGAAGCGGCGTAGATTGGACCCGATCCGTAAAGGCAAAAGAGGCAGAGTTTTTGCCTATTCGGAGATTACACTAGCACCAGGGTTTAGAACTTCTTCGTGAGACGCACGTAAACGAACCGGCCGGTGGCATCGTAAGTGAAGCCGGGATAACCGACCGCGTTTCCACCTTCCCCGTATGCCTTAGGCGGATCCTGACCGAAGATGTTATTGCATCCAATGGTGATGATCGTGCCGCGGAGCAGATGGTCCAAGACGGTACGACCGTAGTTGCTGGTCTGAGCCGGGGCCGTTTCTGTAGGCGTACCGTCTTTGCCGCGGACGACCTCTTTTCCGCCCTTGGAATAGCCAGGCACAGGATTGGTCTCAACCGGCAGAAGAGCAGTGAAATCATAGGAAGCCTGACCGTCAAAGAAAAAGGTCTGGTGAACCCAGTGCTGGTGAATGTTTGGCGTAAATTCGTGGAATCCGTCGATGTAGCGCACGATGGTAAAGAGATCGAAGCCCTTCCATTGCCACTCGAGGCTGGAAGTACCTTTCCATTTATACCAACCCTCATTCGAGGTTCCTGGGTCGGTGGTTCTGCCGGCCAAGTTGCCATTGGTTGGCCCGAACTCTCGGAAGATGAACCCTTGGAAGATGAATTCATCCAGGTAGGTTGCCTGGGTCTGCCAAGTGAATGTTCCCCATGGCGTTGGCCTCTGGTAATTAAGTCCGAAGTCAAATCCGCGAGACTCTTGATTGCCTATGTTCTGATTTCGAATCAAGATGCGGGTGATGTTTCCACCAATGTCGCGCTCCACAGCTTCTCCGGGCAACAACGTGCCTGTTAGTTCACGTTGCAGTACTTGGTCGGCCAACGGCGCAGTAACGACCCCAGTGCGCTCGGTGTCCCAGAAGTCAACCGAGCAGGTTAAACCAGGCACATACTTGGGCGTGTAAACAAAGCCGCCGCTAAAGGAGCGGGAATCCTCGGGCTGGAGCCCGGGATTGCTGCTTATAAGGGTGTTCGTTTCAGGTTCGAACACTCCACCGTTCTTGGGATCGTGAGAAGGCTCCAGAGTTGAGAGCGGAGACCCACATAATTCCTCGAGGCTGGGCTCACGAAAACCTTCGCCCCAGGTCGCACGCAACGTCAGCTGTTCGTCGAATGGTTGCCAGCGCATCCCGAACTTTGGAACAAGAACGTTTGTGTTGTTGTTCTCGAAGGCTTCGAAACGGCCCGCCGCCGTAAACTCCAGCGAACGGAAGCCGGGAATCGCATTGGTGGGGCTGAAGATCGGAATGCTAGTTTCGGCGTAGAAGGCGTAAGACTTTCGCCCACAATTAGCGGTCGGAACTGGCGAATTACCGACAATATCACCCTCGACATTCAGCATATCTGGATTCTCCTCAAGCGTTTCGCGGCGGAACTGACCACCGACGGCAAAACCAATGCCGCCCGCCGGTAGCTCGAAAAGCGAGGTTGTGTAGATGGTGGCATCCAAGGTGGCCAACTTCGAGAAGTCTTCGTCCTTGGGATGCACCCTGGCAAACTCGATCGTGGCCTCGTTCGACGGGATCGGAACGCGATAATCACCGAAAGGATTAAACGCGACGGTCGTGCCAATAAACTGCGAAGAGGTCGGATCAAAGATCGGATCGGCCTGATTCAAGATCTGGTTGAATCGCGAGGCGGACACTTGCGTCCCGGTCATCGTGTTCTTAAGCTGACTGTAGCGGAACGCGGCGTCGTAACCCCAGTTTCCGTCAAACAGTTTGTCTCCTCTAATACCGATTGTGGTGAGCCAGGCGTCAGTTTCGTTGTCGAACAATCGATTTCCAAACTCAGCGAGACGCGCGCGGGTGCCGCCGGAGATGATTTGTTGGAAGGGATTAAACGGATTGAACGCGTCGGCCGGAACACCGGTTTCCGCGTGGGTGGGCGTGTTGGGTGGCTCCGCGCCCGGCGCAATTGGCGAATTCGGCGGAATGGCCAATGTGGTCTGACCTCATAAGCGCCGTAGCGCTCCGACTCCGGGAAGGAGAGCGAGAACTGATTGAAGTTGAAGCCCGGGAGTATACCGCTGGCCGAGCGGATACGATTTGCAGCATCGTACAGATACGTGCTTGCCGGGGCCGATCCGTTAGTGAAATCGGGCGCACCGGCAAATTCAGTCCCACCCGGATTTAAATTCTGACCACCAGCGGCTCCTGCCACGTCGCTGCTAAGCTGAAGATTGTAAGGGCTGGCGTTCGAACTCAGGAACGGCGGAACGGCCGAGAAACCGCGGTCGCGGTTCGCGATCGAATTTCGATGATAGTAATTCAAGACGCCGGTAATGTTGGTATCTTTATTGTTGCCCACGCCGAAGATCGCCGATGCGGCGAACTCACCGGAGTCTTTGTCGAGGGTGTTGCCGTATTCGACCGTCGCTTCCGCGCCATCGTAACGGTGCCGCATCTTAAGGTTCACGACGCCAGCCACCGCGTCTGCACCATAAGTGGTGGACGCACCGTCTGGCAGAATTTCGATGCTCTCGATCGCAGCTTGCGGGATTGAATTTAAATCGACAAACATCACGTTAACCAGGCCGGGGTTGTTGCCCGTCGGATAGGGAGCGACTCGGCGTCCGTCTATCAGGATGAGAGTGGCCCTGGCATCGAAACCACGGAGCGCGACCGTCGCCGCACCCACCGCAGTATTGGAGCCGTTCTCGTTATTCGAGATCGGAACGACGTTCGCGTTTACGACCGGGAGGCTTAGGAGAAATTGCTCTGTGGTGTGCTCACCTGATTTGTTAATGTTGTCGCGGTTGAAGTCCAAAACCGGGTTCGGTCCCACTTCCTCAGCTGTCGGAATGTTCGAACCCGTTACGATGACGCGCTCGGCCTCCGCAGTGGCCGGCGCCGGGGCAGCACCCGGTGGAGGCGGCGGCGGGGGATTCTGTGCGAATGCGTTCGACGCGATAATGAGAGGGATTCCGACGCAGGCTGCGAGAGTCATGCGCAGGAATCCGAACTGATAAAGTCCGGTTCTGATCATAGTTTCTCCTTTGGTTAAATTAGCCTTACGCCACCGGACTAAGAAAAATCCCACAAGCTGGCAAGACTATTTTTCACTTTTTTTGAAATATTTTTGCACAGCGCCCCGTGCGTCACTCCGGCGGGTTGAGCTGAGCTCTGGCGCCTAGTATCTCGGGATACGGGAAATTAGTTTGATTTAGGTAGGGGTTAGACCGGTTGAAGAAAATTGCCCCTGATCCTGTCAACCGACAAAGAACCCGAGCGATCCGGATTCGCCGGTTGCTTCTCCGAAAACTTCGCCTTCACCGAAGCTGTAACCACAGGCCATCGGAATTTTATTCGTCACCGGCTGCTTTTACGGCAGCGCGAAGATCAGCGACAAACCGTTTGTATTCGCGTTGCCGGGATTCTTCGTCGGGCTGTCGAAGCAAAGACGACGGGTGAACCGTGGCAAGAACTCGCGGTGCAAATTTCGATGACAACACTTTGCCGCGCTCGCGCGTAACGCGAAACGACGGTCCAAAGATCGCTTGCGCGGCGGTCGCGCCCAGCACCACGACCAATTTTGGCTTGACCAGGCGCAGCTCCGCCTCAAGCCATGGTCGGCAAGCTGCGATCTCGCGCGCGTTCGGTTTCTGATGAATTCGGCGTTTTCCCCGTGGTTCCCACTTAAAATGCTTCACTGCATTCGTCACATACACCTTGCTGCGATCGATCCTCGCTTCTTCAAGAGCGCGGTCCATGATCTTTCCTGCGGGTCCAACAAACGGTTTCCCAGCGACGTCTTCGTAATCTCCAGGTTGTTCGCCAACCAGCATGATCGGTGCGCCCCTGGGTCCTTCGCCAAACACGGTTTGCGTGGCGCGCTTATAAAGATGACACGCCGTGCATTCGCTCGCCGCGGCGAGCACTTCGGTTAGACTCGATGCATCTGGCGGCGTCGCCGGCCGCGCATATTCATCCGTCTTCATCGGCATCTCGATTATGAATCGAAACTCGTTGGGTCTTCGTCTTCATGTTGTAGTAGCCGCTGTCTTTAGCGGCGGTAAGGTAGGGACGCCGCGCTCCGGCGTCCGCGGACAGCGACAGCGCGCTGTCCCTACCATGGAATTTGAAACACGCCGCCTCATTCTTCGTTCGTTCCGCAACGAAGATGTCGATTTTCTCGCGCCGCTAATGGCGAACACGGATTTCATGCGGTTTTCTCTCGGTGCTTTTACACGGGAACAAACCGTTGGCTTTCTGGACAAACTCATTGACTGGGAGCGTCGTGGGCTGCCATCGCAGTTTGCAGTTATTCATCGCAACGATAATCGCTTGATCGGCTATTGCGGTTTCTTTCATCAACAAGTCGATGAGATGGACGAAATCGAAATTGGGTACCGGCTTAATCCCGATTATTGGAGTCGCGGACTTGCGACCGAAGCAGCGCGAGCAGTTAGGGATCACGGATTTCGCGATCTGAAGTTGCCGCGCGTAATTTCGCTTATTCATCCCGATATTTGCCGTCGCGTCGAGTCGCGGAGAAAAACGGAATGAAAATCGAGAAGAAAACAGTTTTTCGCGGATTCCCCACGCTTGTTTTTGCGATTACTCGGGAGCAGTGGCTGGCGGAGTGTGCCGCTGAATGAATTCTCGTGCGAGAGCGCGATAAGCGTCGGCGGCAGCTCCATTGGGAGCGTACTCGAGAATGGATTTTCCGAAGCTCGGCGCCTCACTCAGGCGAACACTGCGCGGGATCACCGTCTCGTAAACACGGTCCCCGAAATGCTCGCGAACATCTGCCACAACTTGCGCACTAAGATTCGTCCGACCGTCGAACATTGTCATGACGATGCCGCCAATCTCGAGGCGCTTGTTCGCGCCCGAGTCGCGCACCTGCTCGACCAGCCGGACAATTTTCACCAGACCTTCGAGCGCAAAATACTCGCATTGTATGGGGGTCAGGAGTTCATCGGCAGCGGCAAGCGCATTGCTCATGAGGATCCCAAGCGAAGGCGGGCAATCGATAAAAACGAAATCAAAGGTGTCGTCCGCCAGCAATGGCTTGAGCGTTTCCGCCAGACGGGTGAGATGATCCGGCATTCGAGCGATCTCGACCTCGGCACCGGCAAGATCGATACCGGCAGGCACGATGAACAGACGCTCGCGTCGCGTAGGCAGGATTTTCTCGGTGATTGATGCCTCGCCAAGCAGCGGCTCGTAAAGAGTCGTTTCATCCAGTCCTTGCAAACCAAACGAGCTCGTCGCGTTTGCTTGTGGATCGAGATCGACAAGCAAGATGCGCTGGCCCAGCTCCGCCAGCGCCGCGCCGAGATTTACGGCCGTGGTCGTTTTACCGACGCCGCCTTTCTGATTCGCCACTGCTACGATTTTCATTTCAGGAGAGACGTGGCATGGACAACTTGTCCGTGCGGCAGGCGGGCGTCTCGCCTGCTGACTGACAGGTCGTTCGACAGAGCGAATCCTCGGAGCGACCGGCAAGATGCCTGTCGGCCCCACGGCCGGGACGGGTGTGCCACTTTGTGATTCGCAATCGGGAAAATTCTCATGCTTCCAGAGCAGGCGCTCGCCAGATGATGTTGCCGGTCCCCGTAAACGGAAACTAAATTTTTCAGATTTCAGATTTAGAATTTTGGCGGTAGATAATGTTAGAGCATTCTAGCCCGTGAAAGCCGCTTCAGTATCAGTTGGACCTGGATTGACCGCGAAAGTTTGCGCGACTGAGGAACCAGTCATCTTGCGCAGTCAGGACACGCGCGGTGTAGTCACGTTTACACTGAATCGACCGCAGGCTTTCAATGCCTTGTCGGAGGCGATGCTCGCGACCTTGCAAGGCGAGCTAGATGCGATCGCCAAGGATGAGTCGGTGCGTGTCGTGGTTCTCGGCGCAGAAGGCAAAGCGTTTTGCGCCGGCCACGACTTGAAAGAGATGCGCGCGACACCGTCGCTCGATTACTACGAGCGTCTTTTTGTGCAATGCTCGAAAATGATGCTGACCATGCAACATCTGCCGGTGCCCGTGATCGCGCGCGTTCAGGGCATCGCCACCGCGGCCGGTTGTCAGCTGGTGGCGATGTGCGACCTCGCGGTAGCATCGCGCACAGCACGATTCGCCGTCAGCGGCGTAAAATTCGGGCTCTTCTGCTCGGCGCCGGGGGTGGCGATTTCGCGTAACATTTTGCGGAAGGCGGCGTTCGAAATGCTGGTTACCGGTGAATTTATCAGCGCTGAGGAGGCGAGAGCCTGCGGATTAATCAACCGCGTCGCTGAATCCGAACATCTCGATGCCGAAGTCGAGAAACTCGTCGCCAGCATCATCTCCAAACCGCGAGTTGCAGTGGCAATGGGGAAGGAACTTTTCTACCGGCAAGCGGAACTTGGCATTGGGGCGGCATACGAAGCAGCAGCGCGGAGCATGGCCTGCAATATGATGGATGATGCGGCGCTCGAAGGTGTGCAGGCGTTCATCGAAAAACGTCCGCCGCGCTGGCCCCAAAGCGCGGAGTAGCGCTCACCTTTTCCACCCTTTCACGCTTTAACCCTTCAACGCTTCGACGATTTAACATTTCATCTCCTCCGTGACCTTTACTCTTCAAGAACTAGCGACGATGTCTGGCGGCGAGTTGATCGGCGATCCGGCGCTCAAAATCACTGGCGCTGCATCGCTCGCGGAAGCGACCTCTGGAGAGATTAGTTTTTTTGTGAATCGAAAATACGTTGGACTCCTGCGCAAAACGCGCGCCTCCGCCGTCTTCGTTCCGCTTGATTTTGGCGAGCAGATTACCGCCGCTCAAATTCGGGTCTCCAATCCAGCCAAGACCTTCGAGCAAGTCGTGCTCAAACTCGCGCCGAAGCCGATCACCCTCGCACCCGGTATTCATCAAAGCGCGATTGTCGATCCAGGCGCTCAGCTGGGGGAGCGGGTGTCGATCCAGCCGCACGCAGTCATCGAAGCAGGCGCCAAAATCGGCGACGACTCAATCATCGGCGCAGGAACGTATATCGGGCATGAAACGATAATTGGATCCGCGTGCCTGATTTATCCGCGAGTAACAGTTCGCGAGCGAACTCGCATTGGCTCGCGTGTCATCATCCACAGCGGCGCGGTGATTGGCGCGGATGGATTTGGGTTTGAAATGGTCGATGAGCGGCATGAAAAAATTCAGCAGCTCGGAATTGTTCAGATCGACGACGACGTCGAGATCGGTGCGAACACGACCATTGACCGCGCTCGATTTGGGCGAACATGGATTCAGCGAGGCGTGAAGATCGACAATCTCGTGCAAATCGCGCACAATGTGGTGATAGGGAAAAATTCCGTCATTGTGGCGCAGAGCGGCATATCAGGCAGTACGCGTGTGGGTGAGCGCGTCATGATGGGGGGACAGGTTGGCATTGTAGGCCACCTCGAAATTGGCGACGGCACGGCAATTGGCGCGCAAAGCGGTGTCTCGAAGAGCACTCCGGGAGGCGCCTGGTTCGGCTCTCCCGCGGTTCCGCTTGAGGAAGCAAAGCGACAAATTGCCTGGATCCACCGGCTCGGAAAACTTTTCGAACGCGTAAAGCAAATCGAAAAAAAACTGGGACTGTAAGGGTTCCACTGAGCATTGTATCGGGCGGTCCGCACAAATTAATTACTAGAATCGCCCCGGAGGTTGCCGACCACTAGCTACTACAGCAGACTAGATTCAATCCATCACCAAAACTGTGCGGCCGTGCATTTGACCCGCGTGCATTTCTGTCAGCGCCTTTTCCGCTTCTTCAAGCGGCACCCGTGTAACTTTTGGACGCACATCGTGGGTGGCCGCAAATTCTAAAGTGTCTCGAAGGTCTTTGCGCGACCCCGGCGGAGGCCCCATCAATCGTCGCCTTCCGATGATAAGGTCCATGGGATCTATTGCTACATCGTTGGGTGGTGCTCCCAGCACGAGCATTGTGCCGTTAAATGCTAGCCCGGGAAACGCAGCGACCATTGGCTGAACGACAAACTTGTATTCATCTAAATCGCCGCTTTAGGAGAGCTGAAGCTTTTACTATAGAACCCAGACCGATCGAAGCAGCAAACGCGTCGCTTCCCGGCAGCGAGCATCGCGCAGGCATTGTCGACCCGACGCGCGCGAGTCTCTGGCCGCTTGGCGGAGGCGATCCAGTGGATCCAATCTCTGCGCGCGATGGGCGTGATGTCCGACCACAACGCCCGCGCTTTCGGGGCGGCCGCGAGAGCCTTCCGCAGATCTGCCGGCACCCTGGGTTCCGGTTCCTCTCCCGACGGCGCGATCTCCAGCGTGACGACGTCGCCTGCGTCTGCGCCCGCAGCTTCGCGCATCTTCCGGTTCACTCTGAGCCAGTGGCTTCTTTGGCCGTCTGGCTCGAGCGTGGCTCGAAAGGGGAAGCCATTGATGGTGCCTTCGACCGTCGTCATGCCCCGCGAGGGGAGCTTCGCACTGGCGTCCTTTGGTAGGGTAAGAAAGGTCCAAGAGCCGACCTTCGCGGTCGCCGCCGGCCGGAAGAGTTTCGCTCTGAAACGGATCTTAGAAGCGGTTTTGGTCATTTTTGCTTGGTATCACTGATAGGAATTTGCTTTTTGGACGCTGGGCGGTTCACTCGCTCAACGATGTCGGATTCGATGCTCATTCGGTAAGTGCGCCTAA
>QHNJ01000240.1 GCA_003218395.1 Verrucomicrobiota bacterium | reverse complement strand
GACCATCATTGCTACGTTTTTCATGGTTCATCCATTCTTCTGCAAAAAGAAAAAGCCAGCACGCCTATACCAAGAAGTTCGGCTACCTGAGTAGCGAAACAGGAAATATCACGAGCAACAACCGGGCGTCAAACGCTTATCTGTAAATCGATTTTGGAGGTTACGCCGGCTCGAGCTAATCGCGCCATTCCAGAATGGTGAAGACCTTGTGAGTGTGACACAGAGTGTTAGGTGCGCGAGATAGAGATTCTCTTCATACATTAAGGTGATGCTACTCCCGCGACTTCACATGGAAGCCTCTGACAGACAAAGTCTTTTTCCTTCTTTGGCCGAAAAACGGCCGTCCGGAAAGTTCCCTGAAAAACCCGTTTAGAGCCGGAAAAAGTGCAACGTTGCACCTCGTCATTTTTGCGCTTATTGGAATGAACTAGGCCAAAAAAAAGGTTATCAGGGCGATGAACTTTGGAGTGCTATTAACCTGGCTACGGAAAAACGGGAAATAATAGAACCAGAGGGTGAATTGGTCCCTTGGAAAAAAATCATCAAACTCTATTATTGCAAACGGCTCGACAGCCACATGACCATCCCCGGCGCTTCGCTCTTCAGGGTCGCGGCGAACAGCATCAAGACCTGGGAAAAGGACTACGCCAAGTACATAAAGAGGCCGATGACAACCGCGATTTTGTCGAGTCTGAGATCCAAAAAAGTGCAACCTCAGTGAAACCTGTCGACGATGTCAGCAACTCCCCTACTCCACCAGAAAAGAAAAAGCCCCCGAGAAATCGGAGGCTTAAAAGTGGAGCGGGTGAGGAGGGTCGAACTCCCGACCTTATGCTTGGCAAGCATACGCTCTAGCCAACTGAGCTACACCCGCTTGTTTACGATTACTATATAAATCGATTGCCTTTGTCAATTTCGAGTGGATCAACTCTCGCCGATTCTCGCCTGCCGAAGCCGAAAAAACTGACCATAGTAACTAACCCCGGACCACAACGCGAGTATGGTCGACAACGCCAGGAAGTACATTCCAGCCGCGAAGAAATCAACGCCCCAGTAGTTATAGTGAATCAGCAGCGCTACCACGGCAAATGCTTGAAGGATAAATTTATACTTCCCGAGCGTTTCGGCCTGCATGACAATACCTTCGGTCAGAGCAATCCCGCGTATGACGGTTACCGCAATCTCGCGCGCGATGATCACTACAACCAACCATGCCGGCACGCCCGGCTCATCCGGTCGATCAAGAGCCGCCAACATGATCAGCGCCGACGCAATCATGAGCTTGTCTGCCAGTGGATCGAGGATCTTGCCCACGTCGGAAACGCTCCGGGTCCGCCGGGCTAAATATCCATCAAAATAATCCGTTATCGACGCCAATAGGAACAAGAGAGCCGCCAGCAGGCCGGACAGGCGATCCGGGTAGCTAAGCAAATAGACAAGGACGGGAATGATCAGGATGCGAATTAAACTTAAAAGATTTGGAAGTGTCCAAACCACGGAAAATAGGGATAGATACGCGTCGGTTATCGATCGGTGTATCGCTGAACTTGCTGAATGACTTGGAAGCCGTTTCCTCGATACGTATCGTAGTAACGCAGCACTCGCCGGATATAATCTTTTGTTTCACCAAACGGCGGGATTCCTCCATACTTTTCGACGGCATTGATGCCCGCGTTGTAAGCGGCGAGGCTCAGTTCCACATCACCTTGGTATCGGCCCAGTAACAATTTCAAATGGCGGACTCCACCCTCGATATTATCGCTTGGATCCAAGATATCGCCAACATTGTGAAGCCGTGCGGTCTCGGGCATGAGTTGCATAAGCCCCATCGCGCCTTTGTTGGATCGCGCGATCGAATTGAAATTTGACTCGGCCTTGATCACGGCGCGAATCAGATCGGGATCGATGCGGTAACGGTCGGACGCGGACTGAATCAGCCCCTCGTACGAATTCGCCGAGACAACCGAACTCGGACTTTGTCCATTGTTATCCTTGATGACTCGTCGATATCCCGTGTGAGTCGGAACGTTAGTGAAGTTGAGCACGCCCTGCCTATCTTTG
>QHNJ01000239.1 GCA_003218395.1 Verrucomicrobiota bacterium | reverse complement strand
GCAAGTAATAGGAGCCGTGCGTCATGTTGACGATCCGCATCATCCCGAAGATGAGAGAGAGCCCGCCCGCAAGAAGGAAGAGGAGCGCCCCGTATGAGATGCCGTTGAACGCCTGTGTGATCCAGAATTCCACAGTTCTATTTATAATCCGAAAAGGCGGCAGGTGTACCGGAAGAAAGTCCGCCGCTGATGGTGCTTACGGATGTCCGATTCATTAGATCGTTTGGCCACTCTTCGGGTACCACCGGTCCCCACTCTTGTCAATTGCCTAAAGGCTCGCGTAGCATGGTGGCAAATTTTCTGGACAAAGGAGGCAGGTCATGGCGTTTCCCCGCGAGCAGATAGCTTACTCGGCGGTCATCGACCGTCCCACACTTCGCCTGCCGAAATCGGCGCGAGTCGTGGTGTGGACCATCGTCAACGTGGAGGAATGGGATATCCAAGGGCCGATGCTGCGCACCGTACTGCCGCCGCCCGGCGGGGCGCAGGTTATTCCCGACGTTCCCAACTTCGCCTGGTTCGAGTACGGAATGCGGGTCGGGTTCTGGCGTTTGAAGTCAGTCCTGGACAAGCACAAGATCAAGGCCACCTTGGCCATCAACGGCTCCGTTTGCGTTTCCTATCCAAGAATTGCTGAAGCTGCGAAAAACGCCGACTGGGAGTTCATGGGCCACGGCTTCATCCAAAAGCCCGTGCACCTGTTAGAAGATCAACGGGAGGCGATCCGGAAGTCCATGGAAGTCATCCGCAAGTTCACGGGCAAGGCACCGTCAGGATGGCTTGGTCCAGGGCTCACAGAAACTGAACAGACTCTCGATCTCCTGGCCGAAGCCGGCTTTCACTATGTCGCCGACTGGGTCAACGATGATCAGCCCTACGAGATCAAAACGGCGCATGGCCCGCTCGTTTCGCTCCCGTATTCTGTAGAGCTGAACGACATCCCGATGATGATTCTTCAGCACCATGAAGCGGAGGAATTTTTTCGCCGAGCCAAGGATCAGTTCGAGACGCTCTACGCTGAAGGAGCGAAGAGCGCGCGCGTGATGGCGATTGCGGTCCACCCGTACATCAGCGGAGTGCCGCATCGGATCAAGTACTTCGAGAAGACCTATGCCTACTTGAAGAAGCAGAAGCACGTTCTCTTCTGGACGGGGGAACAGATTCTGGACTGGTACCGAAAGGACAGAAAGGCTGAAGGATGAGGGATGAAGGATGAATTTTCTCCCTCCGCCTTTATCCTTCATCCTTTCTCGTAGATCTCAGGATTGAACAGATTCGGTGGCCGGCGCCCTTCGATCACTGCGACAATGTTCTCGACCACAATGGCGGCGATGCGCTCGCGGGTGTCACCTGCGGCGCTGCCGAGGTGAGGTGTCAAGACAACATTCGGCAAATCGATGAGTTCCGGCCCGACCATCGGCTCATGCTCATAGACGTCGAGCGCCGCACCCGCGATCCGCTTCCCTTTCAACGCGCGCACCAAAGCCTTCTCGTCCACGATGGGACCGCGCGCCGTGTTCACGAGATAGGCCGACGGGCGCATGAGGCTCAATTCTCGATCGCCGATCAGGTGGATGGTCTCAGGGCTAAGCGCGGCGTTGATCGAGACGAAGTCCGATTCCTGCAAGAGGTCATTCAAGCTTCGGTACTCGACGCTGAGTGCGGCTTCCCGTGATTCGTCCAACCTATGGCGTTTTGTGTAGAGGATCCGCATGCCAAAGCCTCCGGCGCGTCGGGCTACGGCTTCGCCGACGGAACCGAGGCCGATGATCCCCAAGGTTTTGCCGTTAACTTCACCTCCCACAAAATGCATCGACTGGCCGCCGGGAAAGAGGCCGGACCGAAGAGCGCGGTCGGCTTCCACGACTCTGCGAGCCGCCGCCAGGAGGAGCGCCCAGTGAAGATCCGCGGTGGCTTCGGTGACGAGGGGCGGAATCGTGGTGACGGGAATGCGCCTGGCCGTTGCGGTTGCCATGTCAACTCCGGCGGGCGTGATCGCCATCGAGGCGATCAGCTTGAGATTCGGGCTCGTGTTGATCACTTCGGCGTCTACACGATCGTGAAGCAGGCAGAGGAGATAGTCGTTCCGTTTGAGAGCCGCGATCAACTCAGTCTTCGTGATGATGTGAGTAGTATCAGGATTCAGTTCGACTTTCGCTACCTCTCGGAGTCGAGCCAGCGCTTTCTCCGGGATCGGCTGGGTGACGAAGATTCTTGGAGCTGAGGCGCTCATCGTGTTAAATGCGCTCCTGCGTAATGGAGTAATGGTGTGTTGGAGTAATGAAAATCAATCTCTCATGCTCCAGTACTGCATTACTCCAATCCCAAATGGTCCGCCAGCTCCCAACGGCGCAGTGCCGCGCGCTATTCAGCAGATTCCTCAGGAACGCTCT
>QHNJ01000238.1 GCA_003218395.1 Verrucomicrobiota bacterium | reverse complement strand
TCGATACAACGTCATACTTCCAGTTCCCGGCGAGCTTCTTGACTCGATTGACCATCTGTCTGGCCGTTAACGTCGGCCCGGACGGAAATTTCCGAGGCTCCGTTTGTCCAGTGGCGAGGATTTTTACGTTGCTCCCGCCGACATCAACAACGAGTACATTCATGATGAAAGCTTCCTGTATTGCAATTGCTATCGTTGAAAGTTTTCCCGCCTTGCGCAAATTTTCCGAGCGTTGCGTGATCAAAGCGTTCCATCTAAAAAAATTTATCACCACGAAGATCTCGAAGGTCACGAAGGGTTTAAATAATTTTCTTTTAACTTCGTGCTCTTCGTATCCTTCGTGGTGAAATTTGCATTTTGTCCGCGCCCTGCCGCTCTATCTCTAATTCGCCTTTTGAAGGCTAGCACTCTTGGAAGCGATCACACCCATAAGCTCGTTCCAGGAATTGACGAAAGATTTGGCGCCTTCGTCCTGGAGCGTTGCGGCCAACTCATAGACGTCGATGCCGGCCGTGGCGAACTGGTCGAATACCGCTTCACAATCGCCGCCGTCGGCCGACATGATTTCGCTCAAATCGCCGTGATCGGCGAGTGCTTTCAATGTTCCCTCGGGCATCGTGTTCACCGTGAAAGGCGCAGCCAGCGCCTTGATGTAGAGGACATCGGAGGCCTTGGGATCCTTGGTTCCCGTGCTGGCCCACAGCAGGCGTTGCGGACGGGCGCCGGCGTTGTAGATGCGCTGCCAACGGGATGAGCCGAGCAGGTCGCGGTACGCCTTGTAAGTGCGCTTCGCGATAGCGATGCCGAGCTTGTTGTTCAGCGCGGCGGGCACCTTGCCGACAACTGCGGCGTCCCAACGGCTCACGAAAACCGAAGCTACGGAACCGACATCGGGCTGAAGCCCGGCATCGATGCGCCGCTCGATGCCGCGCAAGAAAGCCTCGGCCGCCGCGACGTAATGCTCGCGGGAAAACAAGAGCGTCACGTTGACAGGCACGCCGGCGAAAATCGCCTCTTCGATCGCAGGCAGACCTTCCTTAGTACCTGGAATTTTCATTAACAGGTTCGGACGCCCCGCCCGGGCGTGCAGACTCTTGGCTGCAGCGAGAGTGCTAGCCGTGTCGTGGGCCAGCAGGGGCGATACCTCCAATGACACCCACCCGTCGACGCCGTTGGTCCGGTCGTAGATGGGCCGGAACAGATCGGCTGCCCGCGTGAGATCCTCGAGTGCCAGCTCGAAGAACAGCTCCTCTCCCGACTTACCCTCGTTGAGCTTTTCGCGGATCGCGGCATCGTAGGTGCTGCTGTTTTTAATCGCGTGGTCGAAGATCGTCGGATTCGAGGTGAGCCCCGTCACCGATAGCTCGTCGATATAGCGCTTGAGTGTGCCGCTATTGAGCAAGTCGCGTGTAATGTTATCGAGCCAGAGACTCTGGCCCAGGTTGTGGAGCAGTTGGGTTGCTTTCATTTTGTTACCTCCTGAGAAATTTGAACCGATGGTTGGCCCGCGAGCAGAGCGGAGAGGTCATAATCAAGCAGGTCGCCGATCCGCTCTACGGTCATATCCGCCGGCGGGCATACGGCGATGACGTTTCGGTCATGGGCATACTGACCCTGACGTGGAAAGATGGTGGTCACGCGGTCACGCCAGATTTTTTTGACTGCGGTTAGTATGCGGAGCTTGTCGTCCACCAGGACATAGTGCTTAGCCGGGTAACGCCGCTCGACATCGTCCAGTGCCTGTTCTTTGTGAATGTAAATGAGCACGTTGCCTTCTACGGCTTCGAAGATGCCGGAGCATTCGACCTTGCGCGGTTGAAAAACCACGTCGCCGTCCGAGAGGATCACCGTCTGCCCCCATGAGCGGAATTGTTCCAGCACGTCGAGCGATCCGGGATAGAGACGATTGGCGAATGGGTAGTCCACCAAGAATGAGGACATCGACAGCAGGTGAATATCTTGCGGGTGCTCGACCCGGTAGCGCTGCAGGGCGCCGAGATAATCGCGGTAGCCCAACTCATTAAAGAGCTGTTCGAGAATCGCCCAGTACCGGTCGCGGCAGGCGGCCCCGAACTCACGTTCAAGGTGGCGCTTGAGGTCATTCTGGATCCGGTCGTTATCGAGTAGTGTGTTGTCGACATCGACTAGAAAAACAATTGGGCTCGGGGTCATGACGCGGCCTCCGCTATTTCGCTCGTCACCGGAGCTCGAGGCATCCGCAGGCGGTTTGATCTTCTTGTCAGGTCCCGCAGTAATTGAAAGTCCGCAGCCGACAACATCTGTTCGGTACAGCGCCAGCTCCAGTTGCCTTCTGGACGGCCGGGAACATTCATTCGCGCCTCCGGTCCGAGATTGAGCAGATCTTGTAGAGGAGCGACCGCGAGCGCAGCCACTGAAGACCACGCGAGGCGCATCAAATCCCACGCGACCTGGCCGCTTTCACCTTCCGGCGACTTCAGATATCGCCACAAGTTTTGCCGCTGG
>QHNJ01000227.1 GCA_003218395.1 Verrucomicrobiota bacterium | reverse complement strand
GCTACGTTCGCCGCTGAACAAATTATGACTGGTATCATCGATCCCAACTGGATTAAACTTTTCCGAGGTCAACGACCGGGGAGAACGAAATGGGGTCGCGTCTAAACCCTGAAAGGATGAAAATGGGGGTCTCGTCAAACATGGAAGCCTCGCGGTCGCCGCGCCGACCGGCTCTACCCTGCCTTCGTCCGATTGCCGCCGGGACTTCGGCGTGGCAAGCAGCAACCTCTCATGCATCGTAAGCCGCTAACGATACCTGTTTCGACGGTCGCAGACCGCCGTTACAGCCGGAATCGCAGCCGACACGGCTGCCACTACAGTGCTCGCGGGCTAATGCATCGTAAGCGGCTTATGATAGATGGCTAACAAGATTTACCTATGCTTTGAAACTCGCTCGCTGCCCGCACTCGCTCGCTGCTTCCCTCGCAGTTTTACCTTCTATGTCGCTCATCCCATCTAGCTCCATTGTGTTGATCCGCGGTAACCACGAGCCGTTTAACCGGTTGGCCCTTAACGAGTCCATCCACAATCGCCGGGACGTCGGCGACCGTGACGCGCCCGTAAAAAAAGTGATCGGGTTCGACTAAAACCGTCACGCCGGTTGCGCATTGATCGAGACAGCTCGATGTGCACACGCGCGCCTCTAGCTTGGCGAGTCCGTGCGCGGCAATCTCCTCTTTCAACGCTCTGTACACTTGTTCCGAGTCCTTGGCCGCGCAGCATCCTTTCGGGTTCTCCTCGGCCCGACGATTGATGCAGACAAAGAGATAGCGCTTGCGTTGCAGAGAGGTCAGAGTCGAATACGCCGAGGCGGAGGTCAAAGGCCAAAGATCAGCCGCCAGATCAGAAGCAAACGCTTAACTTCGAACTCCGAAAGGTCGCCGCGGCGACCGAGCGAGCTGGCAATCTTCGGCCTTGATCACTCGCACTGCCCCGTGCTTGCGCCAGCTACATGTCGCTGATCCCATCAGCTCCATTGATGCGCTCGCTCCCGCGAGACTTATCTGTTACCCTCACAGACCTGACCGTCCATCTCGCACGTTCCCACGGCTCGATTCGCCGAACCGGTTAGCGCCGCCTTCTGGGTTTCCCAAGAAGGCAGCGCCGTCCCGGGAACGGATTATTTCAGGGTGATCTCGCGCATGAGCTTGCCGCCCATGATCTCGCGGATTTGCAAACGCTTGACTGCCAGGTCGCGCTGCTGATCGTCAGTGCCGACCAGCTTGGCGGCGATCGGGTCGGTCTTATCCCGCAGACCGTCGAGTGCAGCCATGTTTGGATATTCCACCATGAGGAGCATGTCGAAATCCTGCTGCGTCGCGGAATCGCCGAGCAGGATTTTGTAATCGATGATGATGCCCTGCTTTTTGGCTTCGTCGTTGGTCGTTTTGAATATCTTGGCCAGAGCTTTGAGGTAATCATCGCTCATGCCGGTCTTGGTTTTGACCATCGTAATCTGCCAGACTGCACCTTCCGTATAAGGGGCAGTGCTTTGCGTGGCCGGGGCGGTAGTCACCGCGGCATTTGCTGAACTTTGGGCGGAGCAAACGCTTGCTGTGGCCGCCGCCGCAACGGCGATTAACGCCGCTGCACCGAATTGTTTTGTGAACTTCATTTAACTTGCCTTTCTTTTTGCTTGTTTTGTTGTCCACGCCGGGTGGAAACCGTGATCCGCCGGTCGCGAGGTTTCTTCCATGAAGGAATCCGCTCGGGCAGATTTTAAGGGCTCCAGTATGACGTGGAGATCGCGCTAAGCGATGTCTCAGCGAACGTCTAGTTCCTCGAACTTGTTAAGCCCGGCTAAAGATGCGTTGAAACGTCGAGTGACGTAATCAACCACCTGCATACGGTATGCCGGCCGGTAAGCAAACGATTTCTAGCCGGCAGGCTGACGCTATTTGATCTTCGCCAGAATGCCTTCCATCTCTTCTTTGCGGAAGGCGCGCAGGGTCTGGGTCTTGACGTTTCCCAATGAGCTAACTTTGAGGGCGAAAGCGGTCATGGTCTCGTCATCGGGCGCGTCGAATAAGACTACCCCGTCGTAAGCGCCCATC
>QHNJ01000226.1 GCA_003218395.1 Verrucomicrobiota bacterium | reverse complement strand
ATGACTTGCCGCTTGATGTGAGCGTCGGCATTGTCCTCGCCGGTGTCGTTGTGACGGTATTGCTTAATCGGCTCGTGAGGCGCGAGCTTCTCCAGCCAAACACCGTAATCGTGATGCAAACCCGACTCGTCGTCGTTGATGAAAACCGACGCGGTGATATGCATCGCGTTGACCAGCACAAGACCCTCTTTCACTCCGCTTTCTCGCAAGCAGTCGTTCACTTGCGGCGTGATGTTAATAAACGCCACCCGCGTCGCCGTATTAAACCACAGCTCCTTGCGATAACTTTTCATGGCTTGCTCTCCTCTTTCAACGGTTGGATTAGTTCGATTTGATTTCACCAACGCAGCCAACGTAGACAGTCATGCGTTTCATCGGTTGGATTTGGACTTTATTAAAAGAAAATGGATAAGGAGCGCAAATAGGTCCGGCAATCACGCTTACTTGATTCCGAGGCGGTCGAAGGTTCTATCTTTTTCCATCTCTTCCAGAAAGCGTCGGTCGATCAGCTGTTGGGGCGAGACCTTGGACGCGCGCGGATCAGTGCGCGCTATTTCGTCGAGCGTCGCTTGAATGGCACCGGCCTTGATGTCGAGCTTCGGCTCCAAGACTTTCAACTCTTGAGTGTAAGCTGCGTCGAACACTTTTCGATCGGTGAGACCGATTTTCTTGGCCATCAGTCGGAAAGCCAAGTCGCGGTCGGTCAGCATGATTTTGTAGGACTCGGCCATCATGTGCATAAACTGGCTGATCACCTTGGGCCGCTTGGCGATGACGGAGCGAAGTGTGACAAAACCCGTCGCGACGTAAGGCGGTTTAATTTCTCTACCGTCGATAACATAGTTGAAGCCGGTGAAAGCGGCGCGCGTATCCTGCGGCGTCGTCATGGAAGCCGCATCGACAGCGCCTGAGCTCAACGCCAAAAACGTTTCCGGCGCGCCGCCGGTCTGGATTAGATTGGCGTCCCGCAGCGGATCGAGACCCTTCTGGCGCATTCCGTAAAGCGCAAAGTAGTGTGAATTGCCGCCGATGCGGCCAACGCCAATTCTCTTTCCCTTCAAATCTTCTGGCCGCTTAATGTCCGGCTTGCCCATGATGCTGTGCGTCAGCACGTTTTTTACCGACCCGATAAAAACAAAATCAGTGTTGCCGCTGAGAAAGGCTCGGATGGGACCCTCGCCGCCAACCAAGGCGACTGAACCGTTCCCTCCGCTCATCGCCGCCGTCACGATGCCGGACGAAGCGATATAAACGAGCTGAAAGTCAAGGTCGTATTTTGGATGAAGTCGCGCCTCCTCCGCGAACCACGGCAACGCCATGGCGATGCTCGGCGCGGATTGCAGACCGACGAGCTTTTCGGCAGCGAGCGAGCTCTTAGTCGTGCCGATACATAAGGCGGCACTGAGGCAGAGGTGGTTCAGGAAGTGCATGCGTCTTACCAAGAGAAGTCCTCCTTTTCTTGCATTGCCTCCCGCCTCACGTGCTGTATCCTATCACTTGGTTCGTCGAAGCTTTAGAATAAGTAACACTGATCCGATCAACCTGAGCCTCTTCGAAGGGTGACCCCCGAGCCCTTCGACATGCTCAGGGCGAACGGATTTTAATCATTCAGAGCGAGGCTCTCTATCACTCCAAGTCACTGAAGACCTTTTCACTTCTTATACAGCTGTTTGATAAATCTCGACGACTCCATTTCTTGAACAAAACTTTGATCGACGAAGCTCTTGGGGTCTGCCGCCGCCGCTTTGGGATTGCGCGGCGCTATGTCGTCGAGCAAAGTCTTGATGCCGGCGGGATCGGCATAAGGCACATCCAGAAGTACCGAAGTGTAGTTCTTATAGGTTCGTTCGAGACCTTCAGGGTCGGTAAACTTCGTGTACTTGCCGATCACCGTTTTCGTGGCGTCCTTATCGGCTTTAATGTAATGAATCGCTTCGGTGATGGCGCGCGCGAACTTGGTAACCATTGGACGTTTGGCCTTGATGATCGCCTCGCGCGTAACTATGCCGTTGCCATGCAGTGGGATTTTAAGCGTCGCCATGTTGACTAAATCACGGAACCCGAGGCGCTCGGCTTCTTTGATGAACGGCTCATTCATGATCGTAAACTGCGAAATGCCTTTGGAAATGGCTGCCAGCCGCTCGGGATTTCCCCCCGCGGGAACGATCCTCACGTCTTTTTCCGGATCGATGCCGAGCCGCTTGAGGGAGAGACGCATGCCCATATCGGAGATGCTGCCGAATCGATTGACCGAGCCGATTTTCCCTCGCAATTGCTCAGGGCTGGTGATGTTAGGCGCGCTGATGATGTGATCGATAAAAGTCGGAATGATCGACAGAATCATCACGGTGTCAGCGCCGCCAA
>QHNJ01000172.1 GCA_003218395.1 Verrucomicrobiota bacterium | reverse complement strand
TTTGGCGCTAGCCGGATGCAACAAGCATGTATCAGTTCTGCAGCCCGACCCAAATGGTCCGGTTGAGGTTGTGATCCCCGGACATGGCGCTTACACCGGCGCGTTCATGGATTTCGGCGACGAGGAAGACGATGTCACGCTGGAAATGATTGAGGATTTCGAGACGATGGTGGGCAAACATCAGGCCATCATTGCTTCCTCAAGCTATTGGGGTGAGCAAAGTTTCCCGACCGACAATTTAAATGTCATTTGGCGACACGGTTCCCTGCCGCTTGTCTTCTGGTCACCCTGGGACAAACCCTATGAAGAAGACCGCGGGCCGGGCAAGTTTAATTTAAACGAGATCATTGCCGGCAAGTGGGATGCGTACATCGACAAGTGGGCCGACGCAGCCCGGGATTTCGGTCATCCATTAATCGTCGTCTTCGGCGTCGAAATGAATGGAACCTGGTTTCCGTGGTCAGGAGCTTATTACGGAGGCGCCGAATGGGATAAAGAGCACAATAATTGGAAAGGTCCGGAAACATTCCGCACGGCTTACCGCCACGTGGTCGATCGTGTTCGCGTGCGTGGCGCGTCAAACATTAAGTGGATGTTTCACACAAATAATTATCCCTATCCGTATGAGACTTGGAACTGCGCGCCTGCTTACTATCCCGGTTCCGCTTACGTTGATTGGCTCGGCCTGAGCGTTTACGGTCAGCAATACAAGGACGAACCGAATCCAGACATTCCTTCGCTGGTAGACTGGCCTTATGAGGAAATGTGTAGACTTGATCCGAAGAAGCCGATCATGATTGCCGAATGGGCGACCGGTGAATTTCCACATTCGACGGAAAGTGGCGGGCTCGGCAAACCCGAGTGGATCAAAGAGGGACTCAGGATGTTTCGCACGCGTTATCTGCGCATCAAAGCCGCGGTATACTGGCACGAGCGCTGGCAAAACGCTGACGGCTCGTACAGCAATCTGCGCGCCAATTCTTCGGTCGAGTCATTGAATGGGTACCGCGAAGGCGTCGCAAATCCCGATTGGCTCGGCAATTTGATTTTGCGCGCGATTCCGAGTCCCAAGTAATGACAATCACCCAAAGGGCATAGATTGGCGCGGTTTAAATGATGAGCGGCGAAAACAGATTCCCGGAGGAGTTGTTGCTGAACGAGCCAGACCGCGGGCACCGTTTGATTCGGGAATTCTACCAGCATTACGCCGACATAACGAAGACGCCGAATTACTACACGGAAATCGGTCCGCAGCACGAAAAGATCAAGACAACCTTCTATTGTCGCCGGCTGGAGAGAAACGGCCACGATCAGCGAAGTCTGGGCTTGGATGTGAGATGCCGCGGCGGAGTCCTCGTTGGAATGGTGGGACTAATTCGCTGGATCGGCGTGGATATTGACGATGCTGCATTGGAAGTCGCGCGCAAGGCTGGTCTTGCCTGTGCGGAAATGGATTTTACTTCCGCCATCAACTTTCAAAATGCGAGCTTCGATGCAGTAATGATGACCGAGGTCCTGGAACATCTGCGTTATCCCGCGATCACTGTCCGCGAATTGCATCGAATTTTGAAAAAGAACCGCGGCAGCGCTTACGTCGGCTCGGTTCCGCTCGATTATCATCTGCACCGACGCTGGAAGGTGATGCGCGGCAAACGGCTCTCCGGAGAACAACTCCATGTTCATCATTTTTCTTTCAAGGAGCTCGACCAGTTACTCAGATTTTATTTCGACAATGTCGAGTATCTGCCACTGAGCGACACGGCGCAGCGCCATCCCCGCTGGAGACTCCCATACAATCTGTTTGTTCGCGATATCGCCTGGGCGGCAGCTTCACCCAAAGCAGAGCCGGGCCGCTGGAACATAAGGGAAAAGTTCTGAGTTATTAGGATTGCCGCGTTCTTTCTCGGAAGCGCGTAGACAAAATCTGCATTTGGCGGCGTCTTGAATATAAAAGACCGTGAAAAGGTCATGGAAAATGTCGCCATTCATGAAGATTGGAGAAGTCGTTTTTCTGAACTCGCGCCCGGCTTGTTGCTCTTTGCCAGGCAGTGGGTCAGGTCGCGTGCCGACGCGGAAGACATTGTCCAGGAAGCATTCGTTCGTTTTTGGCGACGCAATCATGCGATCACTAATCGTGCCCTGCTTTACGCCACCGTCCGTTCGATCGCGCTGGATCTCATTCGCCGCGACAGTCGCCGGGCGCGACGCGAAGCGGAAGCTGTTTCTGAATCGGCGCAAGTGGTCGAACCAGAGTTTGAATTGGTGGATGAAGCACAGTCTGCTCTCGCAGCAGCACTTGATCGTTTGCCGCACGATCAACGCGAGGTGCTCGTTATGAAGATTTGGAACGAGCTTACTTTCGCCGAAATCGCGAGTGCGCTCGGCATTTCCCAAAACACAGCTGCGTCACGCTATCGCTATGCGTTAGCAGCATTGAAGAAAATATTCCAACCGCAATGAACGACTTTTCCGAGATCGAGCAGGAATTGAAGAGGCTGCGCCTTGCACAGCCTTCGCATGCATTCCTGGTGCGCGTTGGGCAAGCAATAGCCGATCCGGAGATCGGCGAAGACAAAATTATTTGGCCAAATCGTTTTCGTCTTAACTGGATCGCCCCCGGTGTCGGTGTCGCTGCCGCGGCGCTTTTTCTTGTGCTCGCGCAAATCAGAACCCAGCGCGGGGAAAAACAGAGCGAAAGGATCACGCAGGGTCCAGCTGCAACACAACCACAATCAACATCTCCCAATCAATTCATTCCGACCGGTGCGACCCAGGTGGTTTACAACGTGCGAGACGAAGGATTGCACTTTACAGACGGTTCCGAAGGGCCAATGCGGCGTCTTCGTTATCAAACGCGGCAGACATTGCAATGGCGCAACGCTCGGACCGGCGAATCACTTCGTGTTTCCTATCCAAGCGAGGAAGTTGTTCTTATTCCAATTTCCGGCCAATGACAACCCAAAGACCAACAGCGAAAATATGAAAACAAAACTCATCGCAACAATCGCAATCATTGCCTTCTTCCCGATGGCGGGATTTGCGCAACCCTCACCGCCGCCTCCGCCGGCTCCGCCCATGGCGCCGGGGCCACCGGATCGCCATGAGAAAATGCCTAAAGTTCCGGTTACATTTCTGGGAGTAGAAACATCCGAAGTTCCAACTGTCGTGAGCGAACAGCTGGGCTTAGCCAAAGGATTTGGACTCGTTGTTGACTACGTTGTCCCGGATGGACCTGCTGCTGCCGCGGGCGTTCAGCAAAATGACATTCTTAAGATGCTGAACGATCAGATCCTTACCGAGCCGGACCAACTGGCAAAGCTTGTGCGCAGTTTTGCAGAAGGAACAAATGTGACGCTCACAATCTTGCGCAAAGGTCAGGAGCAAAAGATCACCGTCAAGCTTACCAAAAAAGAAGTACCTCAACGCCCCGAGTTCGGCCCAGGGCGCCATCGGCACGTAGATTTTCACCTCGGCGATTATGATTTCGGTGACTTTGGAATGGGCGAGCTAAAAGAGCAGATGCAGGACTTAAAAGAGCAGCTGGGAGACGCGCAGCATGGCGTAATTCACGACGCTGTGATGAAAGCTCACGAGGCAGCACGGCGCGCACGTGATGAAGCCCGTCGTGCTACGGGCGAGATTCGCATTTTGAGCAACGATGACGGCGCGCTCAAGGCCAGTAAGATCGACATCGGCAAAGCGCAGATTGTTTTTTCCGATGAAAAAGGCGAAATGAAATTGGAGACAGTGGATGGGAGAAAACTGCTCACAGTCAAAGATACGCAAGGCAAACTACTCTTCAGCGGTCCGGTCGAGACTCAGGAGGATGTCGATAAACTTCCGGCAGAAATTCGTCGGCGGTACGACAAATTACAGCAAAATCATTTGCCGGCGGTCGCACCGCGAGTCGATGCCGATGAAGATGAATCAACCGATGACGACGAAGAAGACGAAGCCCTGTCGATGGAGCAGGTGTAGAGGCAGTCCGTCGGCCTCAATGAGTTCAAATTTTTAGGCAGAGATACTCTGCCGAGTTCCTTAACCTGGCCCGGTTCGCCGCTCGGCGGAGTTTCCACTGCCGTTACTAGCTAGTGACGAAGGACAAAATCCGTGTTTCGTTTTATCGAGTTTTCTTGCCGCCACGAATCCACGCGCTAAATAACGCTGAGAGCCAAGATCGAGATGTTGATTCGAGCTTTCATTTGTGTTGCGATCTTTTTCCTCGCGGAAATTCCCTCTGCTCAAACATCGACACCTTCGCCTTCTGCCTCGCCATCTCTTGAGCAGCGCGTCGCCGACCTTGAAGCGTACATAAATAACTCCGCGCGCGGTGCAGACGTGGCAAACGCACAGACCGTTTCAAACATTCCCGGCCCGGGTCCTGGTCACAACGCCTGGATGATGACCTGCGCTGCGCTCGTGCTGTTCATGACTCTTCCCGGCCTCGCCCTTTTTTACGGCGGCCTCGTTCGCGCGAAGAACGTTCTTTCCGTCCTTGCGCAATGTCTCGGCATTGCGGGTCTTGTTACGATCCTTTGGTGGGCGGCGGGTTATTCGCTCGTTTTCTCGCGCGGTTCAGCGTTTCTCGGCGGATTGAAATTTGCTTTTCTCCACAATGTCGATGCGCAACCGAACGGCGATTACTCCCACTGGGTGTCGCAAAATGTCTTCGCCATGTATCAGCTTATGTTCGCGATCATCACGCCCGCATTGATCATTGGAGCGGTCGCTGAGCGAATGAAATTCGCCGCCGTGCTCGCTTTCGTCGCGGTCTGGATGTTCGTGGTCTATTTCCCGATCGCGCACATGGTGTGGGGAATCGATGGCTGGATGAATGGCGTCTGGAACCCCGGCGCCAAGGTCACCGCGATCGACTTCGCCGGTGGCACCGTCGTGCACATGTCGTCCGGCTGGTCGGCGCTCGTTCTTTGCGTACTTCTTGGTCACCGGCTGGGATTTAGAAGAGAAGTAATGGCGCCGCATAGCATGGTGCTTTGCATGGTCGGAACAGGGCTGCTCTGGGTGGGGTGGTACGGCTTTAATGCAGGAAGTGCGCTCGCGCCGGACGGGATTGCCGCGAATGCATTCATGACCACGACTCTCGCTACCGCGGTCGCATCTTTCACGTGGGCAATGCTTGAGTATGCGCTGCGTGGCAAACCGAGTGTGCTCGGATTTTGTTCCGGCGCGGTTGGCGGCCTCGTCGTCATTACACCGGCGTGCGGTTATGTTGGTCCCACCGGCGCGGTCATCACAGGCATCGCGGCAGGCGTTGTTCCTTTCTTTGCCTGCACGAAATTAAAATCCTGGCTCGGCTACGACGACGCGCTCGATACGTTTGGCGTGCATGCCGTTGGCGGAACGCTCGGCGCATTTCTTACCGGTGTGCTCGCGACTGCGAGCATTAATCCGAATCTCGCGCCGGTAGCTTCCGCGCCGCTCAGCGCCGCCACGCAAAACGGTCTCGCGAGAATTGTTGGGCACACCCTCTGGTTGGAGCAGTTGAAGGCGATCGGGATCACGATTTTACTTGCCGTTGTGGGAAGTGCGATCATCGGCGCGTTGGTCAGGGGGTTAATCGGTTTGCGCATTGCGCCGGAGGTCGAACGGCAAGGACTAGACATCAACCAACACGGTGAAGAGGGCTACATCACATCATGAACTTGATCGTGATTAAACCGGCACTTGTTCGGCCTAACAAATGAATCAGGATGCCGAGCATCTCAGGTTAGTGTCGATCTTTCATTACGTCGTCGCAGGCGTAGCTGGTTTTTGTTCCTTTTTTCCGCTGCTTTACACGGTACTGGGATTTGTCTTCGTCGCGCTATCTCACCGTCCGCCAGCTAATCCGACTCAGGAGGTTCCACCGGCCGCGCTGGGATGGGCATTCGTCGGTTTAGGAATTTTTCTTTTCCTGCTCGGCGTAGCGTTTGCCCTCGTTCTAGCCCTTGCCGGTCGATCGCTTTCCCGACGAAAGCGTTATTGGTTCGCATTCGTCGTTGCCTGCATCGAATGCACCTTCATTCCCTTCGGAACAATTCTTGGAATATTCACGATTGTCGTGCTCTCGCGCGAATCAGTGAAGGCATTGTTTCCGGCGGCGCAAGCGCCCGGTTAAGACCAGGCTTCGGACTCTTAAGGAGTAGGTCCCGCCGCGGCTGAACTGTGAATCTGCCGTTGCAGTTGTTCGGCGTTGATCTGTTGGACGTTTTGGGCGCCTGGTTCGACGCTGCCAGTATCGTCAACTTCGACCCAGCCGCCGCCGATATGGCTTCCTGTCTTCGCCGGGACCCAAACCATATGTTTCCCTTTCTTTGTGGAGCCAGATGCCTGAGATGCTGACGTTGGTTTCAGATCAAAATTCAGTTGCGTCGGCTGATCCGCCTTGGTCTTCGTATTGTTGATCGAGGCCTTTACAGCGCCGTTCACCACCAACGTTACGCGGTAAACTCCCGCTGGAAGCCCGTCTGAAACGTAATGGCCGTTAGCATCCGTCTTAACGGTTTTGAGCAGCTTTCCGCCATTTGTCGTTTCGATCCGAACATCTGCGCCTTTTATCGGATGTCCCTTAGGATCCTTGACGATGCCCTGAATAACCGGTGGCGCCGCCCAGACGCTCCCAACACAAAGAACCAACCCAATAAAACCGATCCGCAGTGATTTGATAAACATGGTCAGAAAGTACGCGCAGGGGGCGCGGCAAGCAAGTTTACCTGTTCAGTAACAAGATTGCCGGCGGAGGGGCTCGAACCCACACGATCTTGCGATCACTGGATTTTGAGTCCAGCGCGTCTGCCAGTTCCGCCACGCCGGCGCAGGGAATTCTGAAGCTACGAAGTCCGCGCCAAAGCTCAAGCGCTTCCGAACACAGATTCTGTCGGTGTAGCAAACGCACATTTTTCCCTGTTCGGGTCGGCCCGCAGCGGCGCGCTGAAGGCTGCGCTGGGCGTACAGGCTCCAAGCCTATGTTCCGACGAGATCGAGAGGCTGCAAACTTCGCGGCGGTCCGAAAATTTCGCGAATAATGATTGCATTGTGTAGACCGGCTAGTGAAGGAGGAGCGTCGCGATGTCTGTGCCACTGCCGAGATCGGTGAACAAAAAAAAAGCGCCACTATCGATGTTCGACCCGCTGCGGAATGATCCGCGGTTTCAGAAACTCGCCGGCTGCGCCTATGCCGAACGACGCGAAATAGGCCAGAGCCACGTTACTCTTGCACTGGCTCGGTGTCGTGCAGGCGACCGTAATCGACGATGAGTCGGTCGTCACGGTGATCGGTATAGATTTCCAGGGACCCTTTGTCGAACTTGATGTCGCGCCGCGGCGTCAACTTGAATAACTTCAAATCGACAAAGACAAGTTGCGCACCAGCGTTATCGTGTTGATTTCGTCGTCATGAATAGGGCCATGCAAGGAGACCTCCGCCTCGCCAAGCGCATGGCGCGTCTCGGCACTGAAACCGCCTTCGAAGTACTGGTAAAAGCACGAGCGCTCGAGGCAAAGGGCCGCGACATCGTCCATCTCGAGATCGGGGAACCGGATTTCGATACGCCCGGCAATATCATCGACGCAGGATGTCACGCGCTGCACAAGGGCTTCACCCACTACGGGCCTCCGGCCGGCTTGCCGCAGTTGCGCGAGAGCATCGCCCAGTACGTGAGTGAGACGCGCCGGGTAAAAGCGACACCGGAAGAAGTAGTCGTCGTCCCGGGCGGTAAGCCCATCATCTTCTTCAGCATTCTTGCATTAGTTGAAGAAGGAGACGAGGTCATCTACCCCAATCCCGGATTCCCCATCTACGAGTCAATGATCCAGTTCCTAGGCGCGAAGGCCGTGCCAATCCGTTTACGCGAGGACATGGATTTCCGGCTGGACGTTGGCGAGCTCGGCGGGCTAATTAACGACCGCACGAAGCTGATCATACTGAATTCGCCGCAGAACCCGACCGGCGGCGTGCTGACGAAGAAGGACATCGACCGCATCGCGCGCGCCATCGGCGATCGCAACATCATAGTGCTGAGTGATGAGATCTATAGCCGCCTCATCTTTGAGGGTGAGCACCATTCCATCATGTCAGTGGACGGCATGAAGGAGCGCTGCATCCTGCTCGACGGCTTTTCCAAGACCTACGCCATGACCGGCTGGCGGATGGGCTACGGCGTGATGCGCGCCGACCTGGCCATGCACGTCGCCCGGCTGATGACCAACTCCAACTCCTGCACCGCCAGCTTCACGCAAATCGCTGGCATCGAAGCGCTCCGCGGGTCGCAGGCGGCGGTCGAGGCGATGTGCGCTGAGTTCAAGAAACGGCGCGATGTTATGGTCGCCGGTCTCAACAAAATAAGCGGTTTCTCCTGCCGCTTGCCCAAGGGCGCGTTCTACGTTTTCCCCAACATCACGAAGACCGGGTGGCCATCGAAGAAACTGGCTGATGCGCTACTCGACGACGCTGGTGTCGCCGCCTTATCCGGGACCGCTTTCGGCGACTTCGGCGAGGGCTATTTGCGTTTCAGCGTGGCCAACTCGATCGAGAACATCGAGAAGGCACTCGATCGCGTCGGCGCCTGGGCGAAGAAGACTCTGTAGTCCGTTTCAAGCCAGTAGCCAAAAGCCAGCAGTCGCGTTAAATAGTTCGTCGAAAATTCAAAAAGTAATGCTGTAACGAGGGCTGTCTGCTCCCGAAGCTTTCGGAGTCTCAGCCGCAATTCGCCTAAGCTAAAACCATCTATGTCGCTCGCACCCCTGCGGCTCCATTCGCGAGCAGGGCATTTGATATTTTCTGCTGCGAACTCGCGAAGACTGAATCTATTTGAGCGTAGCGTGAAACGCGGCGGCGAGTTTTGTTTTTTTTCGTCCGCGCTTGTCTTGGCGATCCCGGTGAGATCTTTGCTCGAAGGATTGTCGATCTTGAGTTCGAAGATTCCTGAGACGCTCGATTGTCGGCTGTTCACGTGCACGTCAGAGCGAAAAACTTTTCCTTCTTTATCGAGAAAGAAAACCACTCCGCTCCATTTCGAGTGGTCCATCATCATGTCG
>QHNJ01000225.1 GCA_003218395.1 Verrucomicrobiota bacterium | reverse complement strand
CGATGATCAAATCACTACGCGCGGCGAATCGCGGGATACCTTCCGGCAGAAAAAACTTGGAGAGCTGACCGCATTGGTTGGGCGGGTGAATGAGACCCGTTTCCAAACACGTATCGGACTCAAGTGGAAGATCGGGGGGGCCTTTACAGGCGTAATGCTAATTTTGTGCACTTTTGTGGCTGCCGCGGCATACCAGATCATCCAACACACGCTTCGAGATCAACTCGATAAGCGAGCCCTGGCCATAGCCACCAATTTGAGCGATGCCTCCGCAGGCCACATCGTCGGAAAAAATCTTCTAGCGCTTAACGCTCTGATACAAAAGTATACGCTTCTCGATGGCCTGGCGTACGCTTTTATCGAGGATGGTGGAGGAGAGATTGTTGCCCAAACACTGGGAACCTTTCCCCCGGAACTCCGCCAAGGGCTTCCTGTCGGCGGACAGCGCCTGCCCTACCGGCGCGAATTGTCATTGCAGAACAAAACAGTATACGAAACCAGCGTCCCAGTTCTCGAGGGGCAGGTTGGTATCGTCCATGTCGGGTTTTGGGCAGATGCCATACAAAAAGAGATCCAAGGCGCTCTGCTTCCTCTCATCGGAATAATTGCCATCGTGCCCTTCATCGGCGCGCTGCTCTCGTTTCTTGTGGCCCATTGGTTTGTTCGGCCGATTGTTCGGCTAACGGAAGTCGCGGAAAAGGTCACCAGGGGTGATCTGGAAGCACGTGGAGAATGCGTACAATCGCGTGACGAGATTGGAGACTTGGCCCGTTCTCTGGAACGCATGCGTGCGAGTCTTAAAGCGGCCATGTTGCGTCTAGGTCCGAAATCAGCGTGAGTTAGCGGATAAGGAAAAAATATGTACCTCAAAAACAAACAGTATCCTATTAGATTAGCGACCCTGGTCTTCATGCTTATAATTCTTTTCGTTAGTACCGCCGGCGCGGCAGAACAACTGTCAGATCGTCCCTTGGAAAAGGTCACTATCGCCTACAGCTCTATTTCGGGCCACATGGCTCCGTTGTGGGTAACCTACGAGCGCGGCTTTTTTCGTAAATACGGGTTGGATGTCCAGCTCGTTTTTATCGAGAGCGGAAGCACTGCCGTGAAAAGCCTGATGTCGAAAGAGGTAGCTTTCGCTCAGATGGCAGGGGCGGGCGTCGTCCAAAGCCGCCTCCAGGGAACCGACGTTGTGATGATAGCGGGATTTCTCAATACGATGGACTATCAGCTCATGGTCGATAAGAGCATCACCCGGCCCGATCAACTCAAAGGCAAGACCATGGCTGTAAGCCGCTTTGGCTCTTCGTCGGATTTCGCCACCCGCTATGCCCTCGACAAGTACGGGCTGGTGCCCGAAAAGGACGTGACGATTCTAGAGATTGGCAGTCAGCCAGCCCGGTTTGCCGCTCTTGGGACAGGAAAGATTCAGGCGGCGATGATCGCGGTGCCTCTAACGCTGAAGGCGAAGGCTCTTGGCTTTCATGCTCTGGCCGATCTTCAAATGCTCGGACTCGAATACCAACACACGGGTTTGGCGACGACCCAGACGTTGATCAAGTCCCGGCCCGACCTTGTTCGTAACACCATGAAAGCCTATGCGGAAGGGATTCATTACTACAAGACCCATCGTGCCGAGTCGTTCACAATTCTGGCAAAGTATCTGAAGACAAATGACACGGAAGTTCTGACGGAAGTTTACCAGGGTATAGGACTTACCCTTACTCCCCAGAAGCCGTATCCCACGCTGCGCGGAATCGAGGTTATGCTCCGGGAATTAGCCGCCCGAGATCCGAAGGTCAAGGCGGCACGGCCCGAGGAGTTTGTTGACCTAACTTTTGTCAAAGAGTTGGATAGCTCTGGATTTATTGACCGTCTGTATAAAACCCAGCCGGTCGTGGCGAGTCGTGAAGACGCCGGTTCTTCACCTGCTTCTCCGGTCATTAAAGAAAAACCCAAACCGGCACCCGGCAAGGAAGCCGCTTCGATAGCACGTGGTGCGTCGAGTCTGCCGCAAACGTATACAGTGACGGCTGGTGATACACTTAGCCATTTGGCGTTCCGATTTTACGGTTCGTCGAATAAGTGGCCCCAGATTCACCAGGCCAATGCGAACACGCTAAAAAATCCCCATTATCTGTACATCGGACAGCAACTTATGATCCCTCCAGATGGCAAGGCAGGGGGATGAGGAGAAAAATTGCGGCAGTAGAATCAGCAAAGCATTGCATAAATCCGTTACTTCGCGGTCCCAACGCGCTATGACAATTCCAAACCCTGGTCGTCATAAATATGCTAAAGGGAGCTTGGTCTATTACGAGCCGCTTCTTAGTCTCTTCATGAGGCTCCCGGAGCAGTTGCGGTAAATATAGCCCGGTACCTCTCACCAACTCCGCATCATTGTTCTTTAGTTGTCTGAGCCGCCCTTGGATGAACTGCTGAGCAGTTAAGCAAAATTTCGCAAGCTTTGCGCGGATCGTTCGGCGAGCTTACACGGTATTTGCAAACAACCGCGCCACCGAAAAGAGATGCTAATTAACTCATTTAACCACATATAGGAGGTGTTCAACATGGCCACGAACCGAAAGGCAATCGATCTGCAAAAAGAACAAAAAGTCGAATATGAGTGGGGCGCGCTCTGGCCGCACTATCAT
>QHNJ01000224.1 GCA_003218395.1 Verrucomicrobiota bacterium | reverse complement strand
TTGTTTATCTTTACGATGCCTTAACGAGACTTAGGGCGGTTGTGGATCTTTCGGGAGACACTGCAACCTATTCATACGATGCCGTTGGAAATCTCCTCGGTATTTCTCGTCATAACTCTTCGCAGGTTTCGGTCATCGAGTTTTCACCCAACAGCGGGACTGTGGGGACGACAGTTACCATCTATGGAACGGGCTTCAGCGCCGCGCCGAGTCAAAATGCAGTCACGTTCAGCGGTGTTCCGACAACCGTAATCTCATCGACGGCGACCCAGATTGTCGCCACAGTTCCATCGGGTGCTACAACAGGCCCAATCGGGGTTACAGCGCCTCCGGGATCGGCGGCGAGCAGCGCTCCATTTATAGTGACGTCTACGTCCTCCAATGGGCGGCCGACGATAACCAACTTTGCGCCGACCATCGGAACTCTTGGAACCGCCGTAATCGTCAATGGAACAAATTTCGATACAACTCCAGGTAAAAACGATCTGCGCTTCAATGCAGGCCGTGGAGTGATCAGTTCTTCTACCGGGACCTCGATTTTCACAACTGTTCCACCCGGGACGGGTTCCGGCCGAATCTCAGTGACGACTGCACTAGGCAAGGGCATTAGCAACGGAGATTTCTTCATACCGCCATCTTCTTACACAACCAGCGATATTGAATTTACCGGCCGTCTTGCCGGCAATGGAACGCCGCTAAACCTTGCCATCAATACATCGAACAAAAAGGGCTTAATTGTCTTCGACGGCACGGCGGGCCAGCGGATCAGTTTGCGAGTCACGAACTCTACTTTTCCGTGGCCGTGTCCGTGGTGTATCAATGTCAATCTACAGTTTTATCGGCCTGATGGGCTGGCATGGGTATCTACGAGTTGGACCAATAGCAGCTCCGCTTTCTTCGAGAGCCCACTGCTACCCGTATCCGGAACCTATACGATCCTATTCGATCCCCAAGCGGGAAATACAGGACAAGCAACACTGGCTTTGTACGATATATCGGGCGAGGCTCAAGGTACGCTCACGTCTGGATCGCCGGTAACGGCCAGCGTAAGTATTCCTGGACAGAACATCAGCTTTGTTTTCACCGGCACCGCAGGGCAGCGGGTTAGCCTAACGGTGACGGACGCGAACTTCACCATACCATGTGCGTGGTGCCAATCGGCTTTTGTCTACATCATCAAGCCTGACGGTCAGGTGCTCGCGCAAGGTACTTGGGCGAATGGCACCGGCACTTTTATCGATACCCAAACCCTCCCGGTTTCCGGGACGTATACGGTTCGCCTCGATCCCACTGATGCTAACACCGGACGGGCCACAATAACCCTCTACAACCTACCGCCCGATGATCAAGGCGCGATCACCGTTCTCGGCCCGCCGGTGACAGTAACTACGACCATGCCGGGCCAGCGAGCCCGGCTAACGTTTACCGGCACTCCGGGGCAAAGAGTGAGTATCGGCGCAACTAACATGACAATTCCAAGAGCCACGATCGCCATTTATGATCCTAACTCAACTCTCTTAGCCTCGGGCAGCGTGATGTCATCTGAAAGCGACCGCTATGTGGTTAGTACTCTGCTGTCGTCCAATGGAACCTACTCCATTTTAGTGGACCCAGATTCCACAGGCATTGGGAGCATGACGCTGAGGGCTGACGTGGTTAGTCTCAGTGAGACTCCAATCAGTATCGCCCGCGGTGTTACCGTCACGGCCACATGGAATGGTGTTGCGCTGCCAATCGGCGACTGGATAGGGCTGTTCGTGCCCGGCGGTACTACCTCTCAAGCTGTGCAGTTTACGGGTAGCACAGCTTCAGGAAGCATGCTCTTCACGATTCCTGCCACTGTAACTCCCGGAACATATGAGCTGCGATTTCATTCTTCTAATTATTCAGTACTCGTTGCGATCAGCGACACATTTACAGTCACGGGCCCATGAAAAACAGACGTTGGCTGAGGAGAAAGTTAATGAGCTTAAGAGATTCACAGGCTAATCCTGCAAACAATCTTCCACTTGTGATCATTGTTTCTCTCGCACTTCTATTTTGCACCGCCCTCCCGTTATCCCTTAATCCGCAAAACGTGCCCTCAGCTCCCAGCCTTCTGCCCGGCCAATCGGCAACTACCCTTCCCGACGGGAAATGGCTGTTGGTGGGCGGCGAAACGAGTAAGGGTTCGCTCTCCACAGTGTCGATTTGGGATCCCCGCACAAACATCACTTCGCAACTAAGCAGTCAGCTACAAAATGCACGCGCCTGGCATACCGCTACCATGCTACCGGATGGCACCGTGTTCATTTTCGGCGGCGTAGGTTCCAATGGACAGATTGTCAAGGTCGCGGAAGTCTTTGATCCTGATTCTCAGACTGTTTCAG
>QHNJ01000171.1 GCA_003218395.1 Verrucomicrobiota bacterium | reverse complement strand
CACGTACGGCAGTCCCGCAAGTGCTGTTCGATTTGCTGGCTGGTGATTGGATCCAGTTCGCCATCCAAATAACCATCCAACAATTTTGTAGCTTCTTCGCAGTTCATCTATTTCTCCTTACCGATCCGAGCCGCCAAATATTCCTTAAGTTTGGCGCGGGCGCGGGCCAGCCGTGACATGACTGTCCCGGTCGGAATTTTCACGATGTCGGCTATTTTCTTGTAAGAGAGACCTTCCTGGTGTCGCAGAGTCAGTATCTCCCGGAATTCCGTCGGCAATTTATCCATTACTCCTCTAATTAGTTCCGCGTCTTCAGCATGCTCCAGAATCGTTGCCGGGCTGGCCGAGTCGTGGCCGAATGCATGGATCTCTTCGTCGAAAGTTGTGGTGAGATCGACTGCACGGTTCTTTTTTAGCAGGGTGTAGGAAGTATTTCGGACGATCGTGAGCAGCCAGGCCCGGCCGTTGGAGCCATGGAATCCACCAAAAGACTTAAAGGCACGCAGATACGCCTCTTGAACCACATCCTGTGCATCCTGTTCGTTGCGAAGCAACCATTTGGCGAGGTTGTGGGCCGCATCCATGTGAGGCAACATCGTTTCTTCAAAAGATGCCAACTCGTGTTCCTGAGCGGCCTCTTGTTCTCCGTGCTTCTTGAGTACGACAAACTTCACAATCTTCGCGCTCGATTCGAGATCTTCAATGTTAGAAGCGTATTCTGCTTTAAGTGCTGCAGCCATAACGTTTTTTTTGATCAGGTCGGCTCGGCTGGAAACTGCACCTCGAGCCAGAGCATTTGCATCGGAAAACGGCGGTAACGCTGACCAGTTTCCACGCGTTTCAAATCGCGGAGAGTTCATTGCCACTTAGGCCGCTCCGAGCGCAGACGCCTCCGCATCGTGCCTTTATACAACACACGTCGATGGCTTCCAGAGCTACATAATACCGCCCCCCTTTCCCTGTACTTCCATTCGGCGCCTCAACGCTCGCTCTGTAGTTCAAGTCTCCTCCCTTAGTCATGTACAGTTGCATTTTCTAATACAACCGAAGCCGCCCCATTCTTATTCCCCGATTTTTGAAATAAAGTCACTAGCTGAAGATATCACAGAACAACGTCGAACCCCCTCGGACCCTCGGAGATGATTAGTGTGCGGTGCGGCGTTCGTCTTCCGCTGAAATGCTCCGTGCAATGGCGGAGCAAATTGGGCCTGCTGCGTGAGAAGAAATTGACCAGGATACGCGGGAACTGCAATATCCTGCGCTGATGGTCTGGCGAGAAATTGCCAGCAAAATTTTTCCCCGCGCTCAGACCCAGAGGGTGCGATCAAAGGTGCGATATTGAATTGCTTCGCTGACGTGCTCGGGTGAGATATCGACCTTTTCGTCGAGATCGGCGATGGTGCGCGAGACTTTCAGGATCCGATCATAAGCGCGGGCGCTGAGATTCAATTCGTTCATCGCCACACGAATCAGATCCTGCGAATCTTGGTTGAGCTTGCAATGTTGTTTGAGATGCCGCGTGGCCATGCGTGCGTTGCAGGTTACTTTCGGATCATTGTGAAAACGCTCTTGCTGGCGTTCACGTGTCCGCATGATCCGGTCGCGAATCGCGGTCGAACTTTCCTCGGCACGCTCGCTGGCGACATCTCGATATTCGACCGCCGGAACTTCAATGTGCAGATCGATGCGATCGAGCAGTGGTCCGGAGATTCGTTGACGATAACGCTGTACTTGGACGGGACCGCAACGGCATTCGCGTTTTAAATCGCCAAAGTATCCGCACGGGCAGGGATTCATCGCGGCGACCAACATGAACTCGGAGGGAAAAGTCACGCTCCCCGCCGCTCGCGAAACGGTGACCTTCCCGTCTTCGATTGGCTGGCGCATCACTTCCAGGGCCGATCTTTTAAACTCAGGCAGTTCATCGAGAAAGAGGACGCCGTTGTGCGCAAGACTCACTTCGCCCGGATTTGGAAATGTGCCGCCGCCGAGCAAACCAATGTCGCTGATGGTATGATGCGGCGCGCGAAACGGCCGCTTGGAAACGAAGGAGCGGTCGCCGCTGAGTAGACCGGCGATGCTGTGAATCTTTGTCGTGTCGATCGCTTCCTCGAGCGATATCGGCGGAATAATGGTGGGAATGCGTTTCGCAAGCATCGATTTGCCTGAACCGGGAGGTCCGACCATCAAGACGTTGTGGCCGCCGGCCACAGCCACTTCGATGGCGCGTTTGACGTGGCCCTGACCTTTCACATCGCTGAAATCGACGTCATAGGTCTGATGCGTGGCAAAAAACCCGGTCAGATCAGCACGAGTGGGTAGAAGCGCAGTTTCGCCGCGCAAAAAAGCAAATGTCTGCCGCAAATTCTGCACGCCGTAGATGTCGATCCTATCGACCATGGCGGCTTCAAGAGCGTTGGCCTCCGGGACAAATAGCGCGTGCTTCCCGCGACGTCGCGCTTCCAACGCTACCGGCAGCACGCCCTTGACTGCACGCACCGCGCCGTCTAAAGCGAGTTCGCCGACAAAGCTGAAATTCTCGAAAGGCGAACTGTCTAGTTCTTCGGTCACCGCGATCATGCCGAGCGCAATCGGTAAATCGAAGCTTGGCCCTTCTTTTTTGATATCGGCGGGGGCAAGATTGATTGTGGTGCGACCACGCGGCCAATAATAGCCGCTATTTGCGATTGCCGTCGTAACGCGGTCGCGGCTCTCTTTCACCGCAGCGTCTGGCAAGCCAACGATGACAATATTTGGGTCGCCGCCGGCGCCATTAACCTCTATCTCCACTTCGTACGCGTCCACGCCGTAAACTGCCGCGGAATAGATTTTTGCCAGCATCGCCGTTGCAGACTTACAGAAAATCGGAGGTTGGAAAAGCGGCAAATGCCCGCAATGGCGAAGCGCGACTTGCGCTCGCCAAATTGGTTCAATATTTGGGCGGCTCGCTCGGACAAAACACGAAGAATGGCGGGCTGGCGACCGCCACAAAAAAGATTGAACAGGACGCGTCTGGGAACTGTCGTAAATCCGAATATTTAACGTTGTTAAATACTTTTGGGAATGCTACAACGCGTGATCGGTAAGACGCTGGCGAATACTATAAACGGTAAGTTGTTGACCCAATCCCCCAATATCATTGATGAAAAAGAGTTATATGGCTGCCGAAGATAGCGATACCGGAATTAAGATTTACCTGCGCGAGATCGGGCAAATCCCGCTTTTGACTCCGGAACAGGAGATCGAGCTGGCCGCGAAGATAAAGAAGGGCGATCGCGAAGCGCGGGCGTTGATGATTCGGTCCAATCTGCGTCTGGTCGTCAAGATCGCGCACGATTACGCAAATCTCGGGCTGCCGCTTCTCGACCTGATCTCAGAGGGAAACATCGGGCTGATGAAGGCGGTCGAACGCTTTGATCCAGCGAAAGGCGGAAAGCTCAGCACGTACGCCGCGTGGTGGATTAAGCAGTCCATTAAGCGAGCACTGGCGAATCAGAGCAAGACGATTCGTCTGCCTGTGCATCTGGTGGACAAAATTTCCAAGATGCGCCGGGTTTCCTTGCAGATGAGCGAGGAACTTGGTCGTGAGCCGACAGACGAGGAACTTGGCGATGAGATCGGGATCGCGAGTGGGAAAGTTTCCCAGCTCAAAACCGTGTCGATTCGTCCGGCTTCGCTAGATGCGCCGATCAGTGACGATGATTCCACGGAGTTTGGCGAAATCGTGGGGGACGAGGAAGCTCAGACGCCCTTCGAACTGTTGCGTGACAAAAATCTCCGCAATGAAGTCGGTGGGTTGCTTGACGTTCTGGACGACCGCGAGAAGAAAATCATTTTCCAGCGCTTCGGCCTGGACGGCGGCAAGCCAAAGACGCTCGAGGAAGTTGGCAAGAAATTCGGCGTTACGCGGGAGCGCATCCGACAGTTACAGAACATTGCGCTCTCGAAACTCCGCCGTGCTCTAAGCAAGAAGGAACGCCCGGTCGACGTCGAGTTGCCAGTGGAAGCGTAAGCTGTAGTCGTCGACTCTGTGGACGACGCAGTGCGCTTCTTGGCTCGCCAGCTCGCGTTTCTCAGAGCAAAGCGGCTACAAAATCGCGCGTTGGTGGAGAAGACCACGTGTTTTCATTTTAAGACGCGCAGCTGAATGGAATCTATCAACGCGCGGCCCATACGAACGTCACTGACAATCACCATGTGATTACCGGGCGCCGCAGACTTGTTCTTGCGCAAAAATCTCTCGGCCGATGCAATCGTCTCGTCCGGATCTCCGGTGAAATCGATGCGAGCGGGGAACGTTCCCCAATAAAGCGTCAGTTGCCGATAGACTTCCTCGCTCGGGGTGAAAGCAAAGATTGGGGCACGCTGCGGCCGCAGATTCGAGGCATACCGCGCCATCCTGCCGTGCAACGTAAAAACAATGAGTTTCGAATCTTGCAGCGAATTGGCCAGCACGACAGCTGAAGCAACCGTCTTCTGCCGCACGTCTTCCAGCAGCGCATCCTTGGCATACCCTGCGCCGCCGCTGCGCTCGATGCGCGTCGCGACGCGATTGAGAACCTCTACGCATTCAACCGGGTAACGACCAACCGACGTTTCCCCGCTTAGCATGATGGCATCCGCCTGCTCAAAAACTGCATTTGCTACATCGGTGATTTCAGCCCGAGTAGGCAGCCGGTTGGTGATCATCGATTCGAGCATTTGCGTTGCGACAATGACTGGTTTGCCGAGTCGCAGACAGGATTTCACAATTCGGCGCTGGATGATCGGTAACTCTTCCATTGGGCATTCGATTCCCAAGTCGCCCCGGGCAATCATGATCGCATCTGCACCTTCGATCATGTCGCCTATTGCGCGGACGGCGAGCTGATCCTCGATTTTAGCAATGGTCAAAGCCTTGCTCTTTCTCTTGACAAGAGCACGACGCAGTTCCTCCAGATCGCTTTTCTTACGAACAAAGCTCAAAGCCACAAAATCGACACCGAGCTCTGCGCCAAGGGAAATATCAGCGAGATCCTTCTTGGTAAGCGGCGGCAGATTCACGTGCACGCCGGGCAAGTTAATGTGACGCCGTGATCCGAGTGTGGCGCGCGTTAGAGCCTTACAGCGCATCCGGTTTTTCCCCTTTCCGAGCACGAGTAGTCTGATCAAGCCGTTGTCGATCAAAATCATGTTGCCAACTGAGACGTCATCGACAAAGCCATCGTAATTTACGTCAGTCGAGTAGCGTTCTTTCTTCCTCGCACCACGCACAGTCAATTCGAGAATGTCGCCTGGCTTCAAATGAAGATTCTCCTTGAGGTCTCCTGTCCGAATAGCCGGGCCTTGCGTATCCAACAGAAGAGCGATTGGACGGCCCATCTCGCGCGCAAGCGCCCGGATACGCGGTACAATGTCGCGTACCCACTCATGACTGGCGTGGCTCATATTCAATCGAAAGACATCCGCGCCTTTCTGGATCAACTGGCGCAACACTTGAGTCTTCTCCGTGGCTGGGCCGAGCGTGCAGATGATTTTCGTCTTACGCATTCATGACGAGGATTGAATTTCGTCCCGTAAAAGCAAGGGCGTTTTATGAGCCAGCCAGAGGTGGGCAAAAAAAGCGGCACGTCCTTCCTAGACGTGCCGCGTCACGCGCACTCGGTGCTTCTATTGCAGCTTGCTTTGAGTTTGCTTGGCCAGATCAAGGTGTTCCTGGACCACCTTGGCCGTGTCTTCCGCGAATTTCTTCACGTCGGGATCGGTGCCGGTACTGGCCTCCTCCTGAAATTCGGCGAGATCCTTTTCGTGATCCTTCACCATCATGTCCATATAGGCTTTATCTGAGCTCCATTTACCGCTCGGCTCTTTGCTCGGCAGTTTAACGCCTTTTTTAGCCGCGATCGATTTCAGCTCTTCATTGGCCTTGCTGTGATCGGTGACCATTCGTTTGCCGAATGATTTTACGTCATCGCTTTGGCCGTTCTGCGCTGCCAAGTTTCCCATCGCGACTTCCATCATTCCGCCTTTGGCGGCTTTGTGTATGAATGTCCTATCCTTAGCGCTAAGCGACGAGCTTTTGCCTGCCGGACTCTCTTGTGCCAGCGCTAGGCCGGCGAAACTCAAAGATGCGACCATGAGAGTGAGAACGCTGAACCGTGAAATAAGGGCGAGTTTGCTTTTCATGATTTTTCTCCGTTGGAACCTATCGGAACGATCCGACGCTTAAGAATCGAAAATTCACGCCCAACTGGACGTGCCAAATTCGGATCTGACCTCAGCCCTGGTCGCAATTCCTCGATGCGGGATGAACGCGGAAGGCCCCAGCGGATCAGGCTTTAGAGATATCCTGTTTGTACGAGGTTTCCACACGCGTCGCCACATCCTTGTAGCCGTAATCAGCTTCGTAAATCTGCTTCATGCAGTTGAGCGATTTTTCCTTGTCGCCCATCCGCTCGTAAGCAAGCCCTAGATTGTAAACAATCTCCTTCTTTATCGCATCCATCGACAAAATCTCTTTCGACGCCTCTTCGAGTTGTTTCATCGCAAGATCAAGCATTCCGAGCTCGCCGTAGCAGCACCCGAGCAGGTTCATGGCTTTCAAACGCGCATTTGGATTTTGTCGCGCGCGCTGCAGCTCTGCCACGGCTTCGCGAAAATGCCCTGCGTTCACGAGATGCTCGCCAAGTTCAAATCGAAGCTGCAAGTCGGTCGGGTTCCGCTCCAAACGTTTGCGCGCGTCCTCGAGTAGAATCTCTGCCCGCTTCTTTTTTGCGACCTTTAATTCGTCAGATTTTTTCGCATGCAACTCATGATCCGCAGCGTGCGTGGAGAGAAATTCTTCGTGCCCAGTAATCTCGCGCCCGAGGCATTGAATCTTCAAATCGGAGACTTTTCGGGCCAATCCGGCATCGGCGCCTTTTGTCAGATCGGCGGCATATTGATACCAACCAATAGCCGCCTCGAAATCTTCCTTTTGCTCATTTAGTGCGCCCAAGCGTCGCGCAAGATCAATATTCGCAGGCTCTACCCGGTGGCGCGCGTGTGTTTCCGCGATCTGTTGATCGAGCGATTCGCCCGTCAATTTCATCCGGCTCTGTTGCTCGAGCGAAATCGCCACTTCTTTGTCCTTGATCAGGTCGCGATAACTTTCCGCCTGCGTCCATCCGCCGCTCTTTATGGAGGCGTGGGCCGAAGCGTTTTTTCCCAGCCGAAGTGCTTCGGCATCAAGCGGATTTATCTCGGTGATTTGATTATAGATTTCGACTTCCCGATCGCTTTCTCCAAGTTCGTGATACAAGCGCCCTAACTCGTGCAGCACTTTGAGGTCGCGCGGATTTGCTTCGAGCAACGTCCGCAGCGCGAACACACCAATCTCCGGCCAGCCGGCCGCTACCGCCGCTTCCTTCAAAACCAGATTCGCCTGGCGCTGGTAAGGTTCTTCTTCTAGAACTTTTTCCAGCATTTCGACGGCATGCTTCGGGTCCTTTTTGATTTCTCGCTGTGCCTTCATGACTGCGATCGGCGCGATCGAGATATTGAAAAAACTTTTCTTTGCCGATTTGCTCTTCGTTACCTCCGTGCGCCGCAATAGTTGACGGCCCGTGAGGAACTCCGGCTCCTGTTTGAGAATTCCCTGCAACAGCGAGATTGCGTATCCAAAATTGCGCAATTCGATTGCCGCGACAGCTTTTAGCCAATGGCTGCGCTGCATTTCGTTCAGTTCCTTCTCGGTTCTAACAGCCATACTAAAGCCCAATATGGATTATAGTTTCCCCACGATGCGGCGTCATTACAAATGATAGGCGCGTTTGCGCCTGACCGGGAGGGGCGGCTAATTTTCCGTCAGGGTTTACAAAGAACGTGGCAGGTTGCATCATGAACAGCTTTCTCCGCGATCGCGGTCGTGTGCCTGTCGAGCTAGATGGCGACGGGCGGTTTGTTCAACCACGTAAGTTTTTCGTCCCGGCTTATGTGAAAGCGTTCGAGGAAGGAGTTCTGCAGGAGCGAGCCGCGCAAGCGGTCGAATCGTTACGATCATGCCGCGTTTGCCCGCGTGACTGCGACGTTGACCGGTTCAACAACAAGATCGGAGTGTGCAAGAGTGGGCGGCTTGCGCGCGTGGCTAGCGCGTTTCCGCATTTCGGCGAGGAAGATTGTCTGCGCGGCTGGAACGGGTCGGGCACGATCTTTTTCGGCTGGTGCAATCTGCGCTGCGTGTTTTGTCAGAACTTCGAGACCAGCCAGCGCGGCGAAGGCACAGAAGTCACCGCAGCGGAGCTCGCGAACGTCATGCTCGATCTTCAAGACATCGGCTGCCACAACATCAATTTCGTCACGCCTGAGCATGTGGTGCCGCAAATTCTCGAGGCGCTCTTGATTGCAGTCGGGCGCGGCCTGCGCTTGCCACTCGTCTATAACACGTCGGCTTACGACAGCTTGGAGAGTATCCAGCTCATGGAGGGGTTGGTGGACATTTATATGCCAGACTTCAAGCTCTGGGACGCTGAGCATTGCCGGAAATATCTCGTCGCCAGCGATTATGCCGACGCTGCCCGTGCTGTGATCGCGGCGATGCACTCGCAGGTCGGCGAGTTGAAAGTGGACGAAGAAGGGCTGGCATTGCGCGGCGTGTTGGTGCGACATCTGGTCATGCCCGGTCTACTCGACGACACGCGCGAAATCATGCACTGGCTTGCCACGACCCTCTCGCGCGACACCTACGTCAATGTCATGGACCAGTATTATCCAGCCCACAAAGCCGAGACCGAACCGCGCTTCGCCGAGATCAATCGCGGCATTTGCGACAACGAATTCTGTCACGCCATCGAACTAGCGCGCGCTGCCGGCCTCTGGCGGTTGGATACGCGCTGGCGCCATGTGATTCCGCGCGGTCGCCCGGTCTGGCTGCCGTGGATGCGTGCGCGCGAGCAGACGGAAGCGCGCGTCAACGCGAATTGATTTTTAGGCCGTCGCCGGATGATCTCATAATAAGTCCAGCTGCGGTTTCTCTATTTTGGAGCCTGCTCTTTTCGATCTTTTCCGTTTTGCGGGCTGCGCCGCTGCGCCATCTGGCCTTTCCAAATGCGAAAGAATCTCCTTGGCCCGATCAAGAATTTCCGTCGGTAGTCCAGCCAGCCGAGCGACCTGGATTCCGTAGCTTTTATCTGCGCCACCGGGAACAATCTTACGCAGGAAAATGATCTGGTCGTTCCATTCACGCACGGCGACGTTGAAATTGCAGACGCCGCTGCGTTCCTCAGCGAGTTTCGTCAGCTCGTGATAATGAGTCGCAAAGAGAGTGCGCGACTTAACCTTGTCGTGCAGAAATTCAGCCACGCTCCAAGCGATGGAAAGCCCGTCAAAAGTAGATGTTCCGCGACCAATTTCGTCCAGAATGACGAGGCTCCATTCGGTAGCATTGTTTACGATGTTTG
>QHNJ01000170.1 GCA_003218395.1 Verrucomicrobiota bacterium | reverse complement strand
CGATATGACCCGGGCAACGGTGGACTGCTTCTGGCTGATCGCGACATAGATGCAGTAGAGCGGACGATACGCCTTGTCGCCGACCACTTCAGCCGCTTTGTTGAGGCGGGCCTGGTTGATGATCGTGTCTATGCAGATGGTCGTCTTGCCGGTCGCGCGGTCGCCGATGATCAATTGCCGCTGGCCGCGGCCAATCGGGATCATCGCATCAATCGGCATGATGCCCGTCTGTACCGGTTGGTCAACCGACCGGCGGCGGGCGATGCCGGGCGCGATCTTCTCAACCGGATAGGTGCCGTCACTTTTGATGAGTCCTTTGCCATCGATGGGTTGGCCCAGCACGTTCACCACGCGTCCTAGCAGGCCCTTGCCTACGGGCACTTGCAGGAGCTCGCCGCTGGTACGAGCTTCGCCGCCTTCTTTAAGTTGGGTGTAATCCCCAAGGATGATCACGCCGACATCGGTCTCTTCCAGATTCAACACCAAGCCGGTAATGCCGTTACCCAAATCGATCATCTCGTTGAGCATGGCGTCGGTCAGTCCTTCGAGCTTGGCGACGCCGTCGCCAAGCTCACGGATGATGCCCACGTTCTGCTTGGCGGCAGCCGTCTTCGCGCCAGCTATTTGCGCTTCGATTTCCTGTAACAGGTTCTCCATGGATACCTCGCTTCAAAAACTCTTCTCCAGCGCCGCCAGCCCGGCCCGCACGCTGCCGTCATACACATCGCTCCCCACCTGGATGCGCATCCCGCCGATCAGCGCCGGGCGGTGGGCGAAGGCGGTGCTGAGTCCCGGGCCATACCGGCGTGTCAGACCGGCCTCGATGCCAGCCTGCAAATCCGGCGGCAAGGGCGCGGCGCTCTCGACGGTCGCCGTATGCCGGGCAAGCTCGAGTTTCACCAACCGCCTAAAATGCGAAAGAATGGCAGGACAATCACGGCGACCGGCAGCGACGACGTGTTGGACCACGTTCCGGACACGGTTCTCATCGAGTATGTCGTTCACCAAACAATAGCGGAACAGTTGCTTGGCTTCGCGTTTCGCCTGTTTGTTGATTTTCATGGCTACTCCGCAACTTGCTTCGCGGTCTCTTCGGCCAGTCGGCGCTGATCTTCCGACGTCAGAATCTTTCCCGTCACAGTGGTGGCGGCCTGCACTACCAACCGGCCGACCTCGCGTTTGAGTTCGGCGAGCATGTGGTCATGTTCCTGAGCGGCGGCTTCGCGTGCCTTGATCATAATCTGTTCCGCGGCCGCGATGGCCTTCACGGTTTCCTGCTCCCGCACGCGGGCGGCTGCGGCCCGGCCTTCCTCGATGAACTTACTCGCCTGGGCATTCGCTTGCGCCATTACTTCCTGGCGCTGGGCTTCGGTCCGGGCCAGTTCGGCCTTTACTTGCTCGGCATTGGCCAAGCCCTGAGCGATTTGTTGACGCCGCACTTCCAGCATCTTGAGGACTGGTCGATAGGCGAAGCGGTAAAGGATAAGGCACACGATGCAGAAGCTGGCTATTTGGGCGAGCAGCTGAGGCCAGTTTAGACCGAAGGTCGTGACAATCCGTTGGACGGGTCCGCTACCGGCTGCTTGCGCCGTTACTTGCGCCATTAACAATAGAAGAACATTCATAATCATATACTCGCATTCTGCGGGAGCTGGGCTGCGTTTGGTCGGTCTGCCAGGAGTGTTTGTAATGCCCCGATACTCAAGCGCCCCTGTTACAAATAGACTCGGCTCCGGTTCCGCCTCCTCTCCCCCAACATTCCTAGACAGCGCGGCCCTTGGTTCTGCGCCCTGCGATTTCTCCCTATCCCACCAGGAACAGGGTGTAGAACACGATCGCCTCAGCGAAGGCAATGGCCAGAATCGACTGGACCAGAATCTGCGTTGAGGCGCCGGGATTACGTCCCACGGCGTCCGAGGCTGACATGCCGATCAAACCAACCGCCAGGGCCGCGCCAATCGCTGCCAAACCAACGTGTATGTTTCCAATCATGTGGTTTCTCCTTCCTTTCCCCGCGGCCACCGCGGTTGAATATGTTCAAGCCGCCGAAAAATCCTCATCCGTGTGCGCCCGCAGATCCTTTTTCCTCAGGCGGACACATCAGCAGAGTGAAGACCGCGCACAACAACATGAAGACCAGCGCCTGCACCAAACCCACCAGCATTTCCATGAAATAAAACGGAATCGGCAAGAGCCACCCGAGGCCGGGGATTATCCGGGACATGGTTTCCAACATGTTTTCCCCGGCAAAGATGTTGCCGTAGAGACGAAAACTCAGTGACACCGGTCGAAAGAGAATCGAAATGATTTCCAACAAGCCGGCGGCGAAGAACACGACGATCATCAACACTCTCAAGAACCCGGTGCTCTCGCCCTTGGGTGCAAATAACTCTTTGAGGAATCCAACCGGACCCACTTCCTGCAGCGACCAAATAATCCAGCAGGCGAAGAAAACGAGGGCCATAGCGAGCGTCAGGTTGAGATCGGCATTCGCCCCGCGAAAGAACGGTTGATCGACCACGAAACCGTTGGGGGTCTGATGTCCCCACCCGATCGTGCCGGCCCCGGGAATGAGACCCACCCAATTTGCGGAAAGAATGAAAATGAAAACCGTGGCAAGAAACCAGAACGTCCGCTTGACCAGGCGCGGGCCGATGATGCTTTCCAGAAAACCGTACAGGCCCTCGACGAGCCATTCCAAGAGATTCTGCGCTCCGCTGGGAACACCTTTCATGTCCCGTGTTGCGAGCCGAGCAAAAATGATCAACCCCACCGCCACGATCCAGCTCACGACCATCGAATTGGTGATAGGAAAGCCGAAGGGGCGGGCGATCTCAACTGCCTTTTGAGGCAGGCTGTGTTCCTCCGTTTCAGCGCGCGCCGCAGACAAACTGCCCTGTTGGGCATTTTTATGGCTGGCCACGTCGTTTGCCGACGTCACGGATCCCGCCTGCGCTGCTTCGCTCCGCGCAAACGCCAAGTCGGCGTCTAGGCTCATGAGCAAGGCGGCACAGAGCAGCAGTGCTAACTTAATTTCCAGTTTGAGCCGGCCGTCGCGCCCGAGAATTTTCGGCAAGTAGCGTCTCACATCAACCTCACAGCTCCCGTATATTTTAAAAATGGATTATTGTAACTTCCGATTCTCTTCTTCTGAATCTCGGATTCATCGAATCAGAAGGTTTTCCACAAGAAACCGGCACGGCTGGATAATTTTCATCTCGTTGTGTTTTCTTTGAGAGCAACGATGATGCCAACGAAATAAAAACACGATTGGCCGACTTTTCAGTTCTGAATTCGCGCAGTCGCCTGTGGTCCTGCATTGGTGAAAGGAAGATATCCGCCGGAAGATCGTAATCTGACGAAATTTCAGCACACCACGGGTGGAAAATCCTGAACGTTCTTCTGCATCGAAGAAACGCACAGCAGTAGTTGTGTTCGGTAAGAAACCTCTGCTGTTTCAGGAGCTAAACATCTGCCGATCAATGACACGAAGTCATCACTAGCGAAATTCGTATGGCCCGAAGCTGGGTGTCAATCGGCTGGCAACTGCTAACCCGTTGGCACCATTGCGTTGGCACCGAAAGCGAAATCCGCTGGCGTTTGGTAGATGGCCCTTCCCGCTCACGAGTCCTATTTAAACCGAAACAGCATGCCCTTTGCGTTTCCCGCTCTTCTGGGAGAGACACAGATGAACAACTCGCTTGTTCCTGCGATTGTGCCAACACGCGCTGAAACAGCGGTGCCTCCGTGAATAGCTGGCCAATTGCTCGGCGAACCGCACACCGGATTATGGTTCCCGCTATCGATCAATTGCAATTACGGTCTTAGCAATTTCCCGGCTAAGATCTGCCACGGTTTCACTTAGCGCGGCGACGGAGCCGTCCGTGGATTTCTCCATTGCCGGTCGCGTCAGGCGTGATTCTTTCAGATTAGGCGCTTCCTTGCCAGTTTCATCTATGACCGACCAGCGCGCAGATAATTGGGCTTCTCCCGCTGAATTGGGTTCGAAATGAAGCACTTGGATTTCCACCCGATAGTCGGGTTTTTTGTCAATCGGCCATGGATAAACGACGATCCGGTCCGTTCGCAGCAATATAGAAAGATTTTGTGCTAAGACGCGGGTAAGGTTTTCGTCTAACGGTTCCGCCCAGCGGTCGTTTTCAGAGAGATCAAACCGGCTCTGCGTGGCCCGCATTACTATCTCTCGCCTATCAAGGTATCCAGGTAACCGGACCGGACCAACGCCGAGCGAAATCTGCTTAGAGTGATCCGAATCTTGACGCTCTGCCGCCGGAAGAGGGGAAAACAACACAAAGATTTTTGATGAATTGGGTGTTGGTTTCGGAAAAAAACTGCTACATCCCGTAAGCGACAGACTCATGAGGCTAAGCGCTATCGTCACCCTGATCATGGGTTTCACTTTCCCCCCGGGGTTTCCGGCTTGCCGAGAATTGCCGCCTGTGGGTTACGGTCCAAGGAGTCGGCCAATAACCTTATCGAGCTGGCAGCGCCAGAGACTTCCCGAAGGCTTTTTGTGAGTTCGTAGAACGTCGGAGAGTTAGGATCGATGGTTGCGCGCAGGCTTACAATGGTTGTTTCCGCTTCCTTCATGGTCGCTGCGATTTGTTCAATAGCGCTATGAGCTGCCGTCAAGGTCTGATGGAGGTCGCCTGACGCGATTTCGACGTTATGGTCGACTGTAGTCGTCAGCCTCCGAAAGTCAGAGATCGCGCCGCGAAGTTGCGGCATGGCCTGGTCCATCGACTGGAGAATCGATTTCACCTTGGGTGAGTTGACGCTGACCAGTTGGCCGACTCCATCGCTGGTTTTCGCAAGTGAGTCGATCAATCTTTTGAAGTCGATATCATCGAGCTTCTTGATAACCCGGGCAATGGCATCGTGGGCCTCTTCCAGCTCGGTGGGGACGGTTGGGATCTCCTCGTATTGAAAATCGCCACCCGGTTGCTGGACGAAACGTAACGGGGTTTCTGGAAACCAATCGAGCGCCACGTAGAGCACTCCTGTGACCAAGCTTTCGGTCTGAAGCTGGCCGCGTAGATCCTGCTTCACGAATTCCCTGATCGTGTTTGGATCCATCGCCTTCTCTCTGGTGACGCCACGGCGTATGACCTTTTTGAGGTCGATCTCAATAATGACCGGAATCTTATGCACTTGCTTGCCCACTCCCATTTCCAACTTGATATCTTTGACCGACCCGATCTCGACGCCCTTGAACTTTACCGGCGCTCCGATGTGCAAGCCGTTGACCGAACCGTCGAAGTAGAGGACGAATTCTTGCGTTTTGCGAAATAGCTGCCCCGAGCCGAAGGCGACGACGCCGATCACCAGTAAAGCCACGGCGCCGACGACAAAGGCTCCAATGAGGGTCGGGCTGATTTTTTGGCTCATAGTCGTTCTCCCTCTCCGCGGGTCAAAAAGCGGTGCACTGTGGGATTTTTCGAATGGGCCAGGAGATCCTTCGGGTCGCCGCCGGCGATCATCGTCCTCGTTTCCGCGTCGAGGAATATGCTGTTGTTGCCGATCGTGAAAATGCTCGCCAGTTCATGCGTGACCACCACGACGGTGGCGCCCAAACTGTCGCGCAGGTCCAGGATCAAATCGTCGAGCAAGCGCGAGCTGATGGGATCGAGTCCCGCCGAAGGCTCGTCAAAAAAAAAGATTTCAGGATCGAGCGCCATGGCACGGGCCAGCCCGGCGCGCTTTTGCATGCCGCCGCTGATCTCGGACGGATAGTAGTCCTCGAAACCTTTCAATCCGACCAAGGCGAGCTTCAGCGATGCGATCTCCCGGATTTGGTCCGGGTTTAAATCCGTGTATTCTTCCAAGGGCAAGCCTACGTTTTCCATTAGCGTCATCGAGCTCCAGAGCGCGCCACTCTGAAACAAAACGCCCACTCCTGTGAGAACCTCCTGTCTTTTGGCTAGACCCGCTTTAGTGAAATTTTGGTCGCCGTAAAAGATCTCTCCCCCGGCTGGTTCGTTAAGGCCGATTAGATTTCTGAGCAATGTGCTTTTGCCGCTACCGCTGCCGCCCATAATGATGAAGATATCGCCATGATTGATCATAAAGTTGAGGTCACGCATCAACACGAAACTGCCGTAAGCCATCGTGAGATGATTCACGGTAATGGCCGGTTGCTGGTTTCCATTTGTAAGACCTCCGAGCATGTCAGATCCCCAGGACGTAGAAGACAACGGCAAAAACCCCGCAAGCTCCAACAATAGCGACGATCCCCGTAACAACAGCGGAAGTCGCTGCATCACCGACGGCAGAGGAACTGTTACCGCATTGAATACCGCGCAAACAGCCGGACAGCGCGATCAGCACGCCGTAAACCGAGCTCTTGAACACGCCGCCGAAAAGATCCGTCAAACTGATCGCATGGATGGTCTCGCGAACGTAAGTGGTCCAGGAGAGATCGAGCATTTCCACAGCAACCGTAGCCCCGCCCAAGACACCGACGAAGTCGGAGTAAAGACACAACAGAGGCATCATGAAAATTAACGCAATCACCCGCGGCAGCACCAAGAATTCCAGGGGAGAAAATCCCATCGTGGTGAAAGCATCGATCTCCTGGGTCACCTTCATCGTGCCGATCTGGGCGGCGAAAGCCGCCCCGGTTCGTCCCGCCATAATGATGCCCGTCATCATAGCGCCCATCTCATGGACTATGGCGATGCCGACTAGGTCCGCCACGTAGATCTGAGCGCCGAACTGCTTCAGTTGTACGGCACCGACGAATGCGAGAATCACGCCCACTAAGAAGCTGATCAACGTGACGATGGGCAGCGCCTGAGCGCCGCACTGCTGGACTAAAAGAAAAAGGTCGACCGCGCGGAACCTGACCCTCAGCCGCACAAGCCGGAAAAATGTCACGGCCATCTCGCCCAGGAATTTCAGCATCTCCCCCAGCGAATCGCCGGCGCCGATAGCGGTGTGGCCTACGTGTTCGAGAAACGTTGCTTTCGCCGCCTCTTTACGTGCGCCCTTTTTTTCTGGTACTGCCTCGGCCAAAGCCAAGAGCCGGCGCACCCCGGGCGGCAAACCGCCACGGTCCATATGAATCCCGTGGCGGTAGCATAGTCCTGAGAGTTGAACGACGAAGACTATAACGCTGCTGTCCCACGATATGAGTTCGCTCGCCTTGAAAGCGACGACGCGTATTTGTGCGGACAATTGCCGTTCGCAGTCCGCTAGAAATGCAGAAGAGGGTTCCCCTCCTAACCGCCACGCTCCCGAAAGACGCACCACGAGCGTACTATCGTCCCTGTGGTCAAAAGAGAATTGATTAAGTGCGGCCTTGATGTCCAAACGCGCTCCTGCCACGGAGGGTTTTTGATTCTCCGCTGAAAACTTCAACAGCCAGTCCCAATCTTCGAGCTTCCGCGGCGCAACTCGCGCATACTCTTAAATTGATGACATCGCTAGAAACGCAGTACACGACTCTTCGATCATCAAAGCATCTTTGGCATTTCATCACCAAAATCTCCTTGAACTGCTCCCAGTCAGATGATTGAGGCGTCCTTCGACGAAAAGCTGACTCTTGAAATCCGGGGAGCATGATTTTTCATTGGTCGTCCTCTCTCAGACTCGCATTGACAGCAATTGCAATGCCGAATGATGCGCAGCCGTATCGTTTGTCAGCACGAGAAACATATGAACTGGGAATTTTCCGGTGCCAGAAATAATGTGCTAGCGGGCTGGCAGTTGCCGGCCAGTTGGCATCCCGCCGCGTTCATCTGATCTCCAGAATTTCGCATCCAGTGTTGTTGTAGATTAGAGTTATTGCGAGCACGCTTGTCCCGACTGCTTGGAGTATTTCCAAATGCTTCTGCGAAGTTCATGCAACCGAGTTTGAAACCAAGTCTCCTTGGGCCACTGCCAATTCACTGCGACCAGTCGATCTCCGTAATATACGCCGCCGTTAACTTTGCTCTGAGTAAAAATAAGTTGCCATAAAGTCATAGCTATTCCTTTTACGATTGACACTCGCTCTAACCGCTAGTTGATCTCACAATGAAAGTCGTTCATGCCCATCTGGATAAGCGCTTCGCCCAGGAACAACTGTATTCAAACGCCGTCAAAACAAGCGCCTGCTCGACACCTTGAACGGCCGCGCGTGCCAGCAGGTCAGTTACGATGAGAAGGAATGCTGCTAAAAATGAAATGTCGATCTTCACTATGACTACCTTTCTTTGTTTCTGCAGGCAGCAAGGGCAACAACCGTGCCAAGCCGCGTTTTTCGTTAGTGCGATTTATAATTGACGAGATTAAAAACACTTACAGGCTGTCGCGTCGAGATAATGCGACGCGACCACAAAGAGCGTGACGAGGTGTCGTCAAGAGCCGAAATCACGTCTCGTCTGAGTTGGCTTGACGCACCGGGCGATGCAACACCCGTGGAGCACGGGAGCCGACTAGCATGCGGAGTTTAACCATTCGATCCATTTAAAACGTTGAAAACGTCGAAACGATTCGAACTGCTAGAGGAATTCATTCCGTGTGGTGCTAACAAGCTAGCAGTTGCCAGCCGATTAGCCCTTGCCACCACCTCCACTTCCCAAGGTAGGTCGATCCCAGCGCAGTTGCGCGGGTAGCTTCATGCAAAACGTAAAAGCGCTGCTGCTGCTTTTGACCGGTTCTGCTGCCGCTTCATTTTAGCAATCGAGGCTTTGGAACGTGCTTTGCACATCGGAAGTAAAAGATTTGTCGTGAGTTGAGTGGCATGCGTCAAAAGACACGCCGAATCGAGATTTACGTTTTCACTTTCATGTTCTCTCTTGCTTTTCTCACGAGTGCTAATGCAGGCGCGCCGCTGGATCTCGTGCGCACGATTGTCGATAGAGCGATTCAAATTCTGAAAGATCCCAAACTAAGTTCTCCTGACAAGAAGAAAGAACGGGTGGATCGCTTGAGGGAGGCACTTGCTGCAGTTTTTGATTATGAGGAGATGGCCAAGCGGGCGCTCGGTCCCCATTGGCGGCAGAGAACCCCGGCGGAGCAGGAGGAGTTTGTGAAACTGTTCCGAGACTTCTTGGAAAGAGTCTACTCAGAGAAGATCGGTCTCTACGGCGGCGAAAAGGTGCGCTTTGGCCGCGAGGTCATGGATAGCGAATTTGCACAGGTCGAATCAACGATCATTCAGCCCAAAGGTGAGGAGATCGCCGTCGTTTACAAGTTGCGGCAAGTGAATGGTCAATGGAAAGTCTACGATGCCATCGTGGAGAACATCAGTATCGTCAACAATTACCGTTCGCAGTTCGATCGAGTTATCTCCAGCTCCTCTTACGAAGAGCTTGTAAAACGGTTGCGCGAAAAAGTTGGCTAGCACGTGAGCCTCACCACGAATGACTTCTCCTTGACCGCTCACCCTGAGCTCGTCGAAGAGTTCTTCTAAACGCCGATTGTCACCGTACCTGCTGGCGCTCTGCAGGCGCAATCGTGACCTGGCAGAGTCTATCTTATGTGGAGCGCTCCGGGCATCACGCGTTGAGCGGCGGCCCCGCGGCGGCAAGACTTCGCCAGAATAGTCGCAAGCGGAGCAACGCTCATGCCAATGATGGGTGCTGGCGATGGTGTGTGCTTAAATGCCTGTGTTCCGACGAGTCCGTATGACTAAGACTAAAAACCGGACTGAACAGACCGGCAAAGTGATGGCGCATACGTACCTGGTGCCAACCTGGGGTGTTAGCCGGCTAGCAACCTCGCCAGCCGATTGGCACTCATGGAATTAATCCAAGGTCGTGTACATATCGGGGCGAACGATACCGAGCTTCTTCATACGAAACTGGAGGGTGGAGCGATTCATTCCCAGATGCGTCGCCGCACCGTTTGGTCCCGATAGAACCCACCTAGTCTCTCTCAGTGTCGCCAAGATATGCGCACGTTCGGCGTCTTCCAGAGTTCGGTGCTTCCCGTTAGCCTGCCCAGGTGTGCTGCGGCTGTCAAAGTCTGTGAGCGGCACCCGCAGCACCGGTCCGGGGGAGAGAATCACCGCGCGCTCAATGAGATTCTCCAGTTCGCGGATATTTCCCGGCCATGGGTATCGGATCAAGGCGTCCATCGTTTCCGAAGGGATCGTCTCAATTGTCCTTTTCATCCGCCGGGCGAAGTGCTGTACAAAATGGCGCACCAATAGGGGGACGTCCTCGGCTCGCTCGCGCAGCGGAGGAACCCGAAGTGGAAATACATTCAAACGATAGAATAGATCGGAACGAAACTTCTGTTCCTCCACCAGGACGGACAGATCGCGATTGGTGGCGGCGATCAGACGCGTATCCGTTCGCAGTGTCCGTGTGCTCCCCAGTCGCTCAAACTCTCGCTCTTGGAGCACGCGTAGAAGCTTGGTTTGAAGATCGAGCGGGACCTCGCCAATTTCATCCAGGAATACGGTTCCCCGATTGGCCAGCTCGAAGCGGCCGATGCGTTGAGCGATGGCGCCTGTGAACGCGCCTTTCTCATGACCGAAGAGCTCGCTTTCGAGCAATCCTGTCGGAATCGCGGCGCAGTTGAGCTTCACGAAAGCATTCGAACACCGGGGGCTGAGATTATGGATTGCACGCGCGATCAGTTCTTTCCCTGTCCCGGTTGCACCATAGATAAGCACGGTGGAGTCCGTAGGTGCGACAATTTCGACTTGCATGAGCACCCGCCGCAGCGCCACGCTCTTCCCTACGATTTCCCCGAAGTTCAATTCACTGCGGACTTCATCTTGCAAATAAAGTTTTTCCTGCGCGAGTTGGTCCTTGAGCGCTTGAATCTCGCCGTAGGCAAGCGTGTTCTCCACGGTCAGCGCTATTTGGTTGGCCACTTGCCTCAGGAACTCGACATCTTCTTCGTCGCAATAGGCATCGGGTTTAACACTGCCGGTGATAAGGCTCCCGATGCGTCGATGCGCAGTAGTCAACGGAAGCGCGCAGAGGGACCGAATCCCATGCTGTTCAACTAGGGTCGTCGCGCATGGGAAGCGAGTCTCTCGCTCCAGAAACGGAATCACCAGCGGTCGTTGACGCTCGTACACCCATTGGGTCAGCGCCTGCTCTGGAGTCGCTCCATCGGTCATCCCACAATCGAGACCATCGGTCATCGTCAAGTGCCACTGGGTCTTGTTCGTTGCTTCGTCGTACTGTGAGATTCCGATAAAATCATAACTCACGACCTGGCGCAGTTCGCTCGCAAGTTGGGAAAACAATTGATCGGGTTCGCGCTGCGCGGCAACGGCCGTGGAGATGCAGATGAGGGCTTTGTACCGTGCCGTCGCAGATTGTTCTGCCTGTGCGAGCCGCAATTCCGTGACTTCGCTCTCCATCACCGCTATCCTCTCTTCAGCGCGTTTCGGACTTATCCCGGTCGATGGTTTAAGCCTCACTGACTGAATCTGATTTCCCAACGTGTGGCATACTGATGCACCATCATCTACGATACGGACAGGAGCAACTACTTCACTCATGAGAGCACCCTCTTCGTCCCTCTCCGTCGACTACGACTGCGAGGTTTAAAAAAGATCGGCCTCGAGTGTTATAAACTGGTTGCCTTTAGTCTCCGGTCTTTCGGTCCTTTTCTCTCGCAATCCATTCGCGGATATATGCGGGGCAATTCGCGAGCGTGATGCCTTTCGCTTCGCAACTGGCTAGAAAGCTCACTACGTCGCGATCCACGAGTCTCACCTCGTTCAAATCCAGAACTAGGCTATGATCACCCGCTCCGGATCCCAGGAGTTTTTGCAATTCGGCCACGCTTGTCGCCTCAATTCGTCCGCTCAGAGTAAAGACAACGAGTTTCCCATTCGCCGATCTTTGAATCTTAAACATCGATTTGGGCGTTCAGCGCATGCTTGAGAAGTGCAAGACGAACACCAATCGTAAGCGATTGAAAGAATTGGAATCAGTGGACGACAAGATGCCGACTTTTCGGAAATTGCCGAAAGTTCGGGATTTTTGCAGAGGGGGACTAGAAAGTTTTGAAGCGATGCGTGTTGATCTTAAGTGATCTGATCTTCGAATCCAGAGTCGATCGCGGAATGCCAAGCTTGGCTGCTGCGCCCGAGGGTCCGGACACGCGCCCCCTAGTTTCAACCAAGGTAGCCTCAATCCTTTCTTTCTCTCGCGCCACAAGCTCTTCGGAGAGTGGCCGGCCTAAGGACTGAATCTTAACCGATTCTTGAGTAAGCCAATTCTTATCAACCATAAGGTTTTCCGTTTCACAGATGATCACGGATCGTTCTATTACGTTCTGTAGTTCGCGAATGTTGCCCGGCCAAGGGTAAGACTGTAGTAGCTCCAAACTCTTCTTGTTGACCCCACGTATGGTCTTACCCGCTTTACTGGCGTAGCGATCCATAAAGTACTTGACCAGCATGGAGATGTCTTCTTTGCGTTCACGCAGAGAGGGAATCTCGATGGGAAACACGTTGAAGCGATAAAACAGATCCCTGCGAAAAGTGCCGTTACTCATGGCAGACTTTAAGTCACGATTGGTGGCGGCAATTACGCGCACATCGGCCCGGATCGATTGCGTTCCGCCAACACGCTCGAATTCACGCTCTTGGAGTACACGCAATAGGGCATTCTGAGTGTCAGGGGGAAGATCGCCGATTTCATCGAGAAAGATCGTGCCGCCTTCCGCGAGCTCAAAGCGCCCGAGTCGCCGCTGGAGCGCGCCGGTGAAAGCGCCTTTTTCGTGACCGAAGAGCTCCGAAGCGA
>QHNJ01000235.1 GCA_003218395.1 Verrucomicrobiota bacterium | reverse complement strand
TGTCTGCGCTTAAAATTTGATTTCATCGTGCGATTAATTGCGCGCGACGACGCAGCAGAGAATGACATTTCGTAAACTGTCGCTTGCCTCGACGTAATTTTCGAGTAGCCACAAATGCTGATCCAAAGCCAAATCCACGTTCGTAGAGTGGTGGCAGGCAGTTATTCGATCTGGTGAGCGCGAATCTCGGCTTCCTGCGAACCGCGATGTGGGACAGCGACAAATATTGTGTCTCGCTCGGGTACAAAAAGTCCGGTGCGAGCGCCATTTGCCGTGTCGATCTTAGCTAAAGCTTTATAGGCGTCCGCGCTCGTTTGCTCGATGATGTCGATCTTGCCAGCGCCGCAAATCGCATAAATGCGATGACGCTTGCTGTCGTAAAAGATGTCATCGGTGTCGCTCGAGATGCCGATGCTCGCAACCAGGTTGCCCGATTCTGTGTTGAGCACGACCAGCTTCGACGGACTTCGGCATCCGATAAATAGTCGATGGTTCGTTTCATCGAGCGCCATCGGGAAGTTTGCGGAGGCGTCACCGGTTTTCCATGTGGCAACGACTTCGCCTTTGTCGCGGTCGATCACCGCCACATGCCGGGCGTTGGGAACATTTACAAAAATTCGGTTCCCGCGTTTCTCCAACTCGAAAGCTTCGGGATGAGCAGCAAGTTTGATCAAGCCGACCTGCTCGCCGGCCGCCGCGTTTATGATTCCGATTCCGCCGCTGCCAAAGCCAACGTAAATCTGTTTGGTGGCGCTGTCGTAACGAACGTTGTCGGCATCATCTTTGAAGTCTAGTTCTCCAACCGTCTGGTAAGATTTTCCGTCGTAAATCTTGAAAATACCGCCTTTGTCATTTGCAACAAAGAAGCGGTTTAGTTCAGGGATGTAGACAATTCCTTGCGGCGCGCCGAGGCCGGTGATTGAATGGATTCGTTCGCCTTTCCGCAAATCGAGCACTTCGACGGTGTTATTGCCAAGCGCGCAGACGAACAATCGCTCACCTGCGGCATCGAGCGCCAGATGATCGATGCGTCCCTCGACGCCCGGCAAAGAGACCGTCTGCTTTAATTGGAGGGCTGCCTCCTCGCCGTGCGTGGCGGTTGGATAAATGCAGAGCGCCACCAAGAAGGCGCTTTGGAGAAGGGAGCGTCTCAATTGCCTGCGTAGGTAAAGTTGTCGAACTCAGTGACGCTGTCGGCCTTCGTCCAAACACCGACCTTGCCGGCGTCGGTGAAGGTTTTGTCTTCGACATTGAACAGATGCTTGCCGTCGTAGTAGGCTTTGAAAAGGTTTCCCGCGAACTCGACGCGCAACGTGTGCCATTCGCCAGACGCAACTTGCTCTTTCACGCCGTAACCGCCCTTGCGGCCCACGATGTCGAGTGGACTTCGTTTGCCGTTCACAGTCTTGTAAAGCACCGCGTTGTTCTCGTTCGCGTTCGCGCGGAAGATGTAGAAGTTGTCCTTGTCTTTGCATCGCCAGATCACGCCGCCGGCTTGATCTTCCTTGCCGCTGACTGGTTTGAATTTCACCTCGACGAATCCGTCTTTCAGCGACGTGTCGTCTTTAATGCAGACAGGAAACGTTGGCTGGCCTGATTGCCTTAGCACATTCGGCTTGCTCGGTGCGGAGTCGTCTCGTTCGACGGCCCATTTCGCCGTGCCGCTGCCGGTTAGCGTTGCGGTCCAGCCCGGAGGCGGCGCGCCGGTTTTCATATCGTCGAAATTGACAGTCTCAGCGATGACCAGTCGTGTTGCCATGGTCATCGCCATTATCGTTAAGCTGAATGTTTTCAGAGTTTTCCTTTCTCATTGACGCGAGCCTCATTCAATCGGTGAACTGACTTTGAGCAGTCCACCGACCAAAAGCCCGCCGTTGACAGCTTGCGCTAAATCTTTGGCCGAGCCTCGCCCCCAGTAATGGAAAAACATGATCCGCGGTTGTTCGTGCGTCATGTGCGAATGAATGGCGACGATGTTGATCTTGTTCTTGAGCAACGATTTCAAGACCGGTTGCAATTCGTCTTCGGTCACCGCGAAATCTCCATCGACCACAGCGTTCTTGTCGTCGCCCGCAAAGGCCGCCCACGTATTCACGCCCATCTCTTTGTCGATCTTGACGCCGTGCATTTTCGCTGGACGACCGATAGTAAATTTGACCATCCCGTCTTTTGATTCGCCCTGCATGCGGAAGATCTCATTCAGCGGCGCAGCGGTAATGGAGCTTTTTTCCGGCAGCGAAAGTTCCCCAACTTCCGCGAATGACTCTGCCGGTTTCGCGTTCGGACCGCGGATTGCTTTGACTGTGTCGTACATTTTCTTCACGGCGCCGGCCAATTTATCAACGGTGCCCTCGCCTTCGATGTGCATGAAAAACACTTTGGGTTGATCGAAGAAGAAAT
>QHNJ01000234.1 GCA_003218395.1 Verrucomicrobiota bacterium | reverse complement strand
TACGTCTCCGCTGAGGGAATCCCCGCGATAAAAGCGGTCGAAAACCTTTTCTTTTGCTTCGCCAAAAATTCCATCGCCGTTGCTCCGGATGGTTATTACCGCAGTTTCGCGGTGAACCAAAGCGGATATAACCACAGCTCCACCGGCGCGGTTATATTTGATGGCGTTGTCGATCAAGTTCATCAACGCGCGGCTAAGTAATCGCCGATCCCCGCGCACGCGGAGTTCGGAAGGCAAATCGCATTGGAGAGTAAGGTTTAGCGGGAGGGCGAGGATCTCAGCATCTTCCCGGAGTTCGCGTACCAGTGAGGTTAGATCGACGGTTTCTTGCTCAAGTGCGAGATGGCGATTATCGGCTCGGGAAAGAAAGAGAAGCCCATCGACAATGTGCGAAAGCTCTAAACATTGCTTGATTACGTTCGCACAAAGCTCGCGTTGATCGGGGGCAGAGTTTCGAGCATTCAGCGCTGACTCCGCTTCCGCACGCATGAGTGCCAGCGGTGTTCTGAGTTCGTGAGAAGCGTCTGACGTAAAGCGAGTGACCTGGTCGAAGCTCCGCTGCAAGCGATCGAACATTCCATTAAGCACAGATGTTAGATGCGCGATTTCATCCTGCGATGACGGTGCTGGAAGCCGCTGGTGAAGATCCGACGCGGAAATTGTTTCTGCTTGCGCGGCGATTGCTTGAACTGGCGCCACCGCACGCCGCGCGACCCACCAGGCGCCAAACCCCACGGCAACGATCACGACTGGCAAAACGGCAATGTATGCTACGAGCAGCTGTGCAACAGTCTCGGTGATTTCCTTTGTTTCGCTGCCGATGCCCAGGACAATCCCGTCTTGATGAAACACTCCAAACCGAAGGGCACGCCCATTCCAGGCAATATTTTGCAGCTTGGGCGTCCCCGGCATGAGAAAAGCCGGCCCTTTCTCGAGCTCCTGCGACCGATAGAGTACGTGGCCGGCATCGTTGCGAATCTCGAGATAGCGCAATCGCTTTGATTGATCGAATAACGCTTCGACGCTTCGCCGGTCTCGCCAGTCCACGCGCTGTTGTTTAAGCGCGATGAAAAAGTCGTGGGCTTCCGCCTTGATATCCTTGTCGAGATTTTCGATCAATTCCTGCCTCAAACTCCAAGCTGCACCAGCGGCGAATAGTGCGAGAGCAATGGTAACGACGCCGACCGACCAAAGTGTCACTCGGGCGCGCAGCGTTGCCAGCTTCATCGCCCCTCCCGCATTACATAACCGGCGCCCCTGATCGTGTGGAGCAATTTGGGCGAATGGCCGTCGTCGATTTTGCGCCGCAACCGCTGGATGCAAACCTCGACGACGTTGGTGCCGGTATCGAAATGGTGTTCCCACACGTGCTCGCAAAGCGCGGTCTTTGTGATGACGCGCCCGGCGTGCGCCATCAAATACTCCAGCAGGGCGAACTCACGATTCGTTAGTTCTATTTTTGCGCCGCCTCGCATCGCCTCGCGGTTGATCACGTTCAGAGATAGGTCTGCGACTTGCATGATTGTGGCATGGTCGCCCGAAGCGCGACGCAGCAGCGCCCGCACCCGCGCGATAACTTCATTGATCGAGAACGGCTTCGGCAGGTAGTCATCGGCGCCGAGGTTCAGGCCTTCAATTCGTTCGTTTACATTCCCGCGCGCGGAGAGAAGGAGCACTGGCGTATTCACGCGTTGTCGCCGCATCTCACGCAAGACACTGAGCCCGTCGCGTCCTGGCAGCATAATGTCGAGCACGATCGCGTCGTATGCCTGAGTGAGAATTTGAGTGAGCGCCGTACCGCCGTCATGCACAAGATCAACCACAAGATTCTCTTGTGCGAGACCATTGCGCAAAAAGCTTCCAAGTTTTTTTTCGTCTTCGACGACCAGCACTCGCATCCCCAAATTTAGGCGAAAGCGCCATGCGGCGCGAGGCTGGGAATGAAGATAACAAAAATGTAAGCCGCGCAGGGCCCTGTCCGACAGCTTGATCCCTTTAGCTTCCGACATGAGAGATGCGCGTAATTGCAATGCTTTGCCACTCTCATACTGCACTAACAGGGACGGTGTATCGGCTGCTCAAGGAAACCGGTATGACACTCGCTTCGGTAACTCGGATAGAGACTGCAGGTTTTGCCTGATTAACCCTCAGATGTCCCTCTCTTGTCGCTCTCGTTCTGCATCAGTCTGGGTCGCACTCTCATTCGCAATTGGCGGGATGTGTAATCGGATCATCATTCGGTTAGTTGCTTTTGGTGGATTAGCAGCCTTCTCACATTCTGTCTCAGCCGCGGATCTGACCGGACAGGTAACGCTCGCTCAGGCGTTGGCGCTTACGCTGAAACAGAATCCCGATCTGACGGCGTTCTCGTGGGACGTGCGTAGCGCGGAAGCTCGCGTTTTGCAGGCGCGCTTGCGACCGAATCCGGAGCTTGGAATGCAAAGC
>QHNJ01000169.1 GCA_003218395.1 Verrucomicrobiota bacterium | reverse complement strand
AAGTCCCTGTGTCCAGTCGATAAGCCAGTTGTAAAACTCATCGAAATAGAACTTGTGGCGCAGAAGTTCGAAATCGAGCGGTTCGCTCATCCGGTTTCGGTAAGTTGCAATCGCCAGTCCACTCCCCAGAATCAAGACGGCAATCGCAAGTGCGGGGACAAGGAACGCGCCTTCCTTTTCGATCGGGAGCGCGAGGAAGTTTCGCGCGAAGAATGTAAATCCGCCTATTGTTGCCAACAGCGCGAGCACGATTAGCGGACCAGTCATTACGAATGGTGATTCGCCGCTTTTCCGTGCGATTTCGCTGCGTGACTTGCCGAAGAACACGATCACCAGCAAGCGCATAACGTAGAACGCGGTCAGAAACGCCGTGGACAAACCCACAACGAAGATTGGCGTGTTGCGTTCGTAGGCGAGCGCGAGAATTGCATCTTTGCTGAAGAATCCGCTGAAAGGCGGACAACCGATCAACGCCAACGCACCGATCACGAAGGTGAGAAATGTGATAGGAAGATTTCGGGAAAGCCCTCCCATTTTCCAGATGTTCTGCTCGTGATGGAGCATCACGATGACAGAGCCTGCAGCGAGGAAGAGTAGCGCTTTAAAAAACGCGTGAGTAAAAAGGTGGAATATGGCCGCCTCGTTTGAGGCGAGACCCACTGCCATCACCATGTAGCCGAGTTGCGAGAGCGTTGAGTAGGCCAGGATGCGCTTGATGTCGTTTTGCTGGGTCGCAATCAAGGCAGCCATCACAGCGGTGATCGTGCCGACCCACGCGATAACCAGAAGCGCGGTTGGCGACGCCTGAATGATGAACGCAACACGGGCCAGCATGTAAACGCCGGCCGCGACCATTGTCGCTGCGTGGATCAGTGCCGAGATAGGCGTTGGGCCCTCCATTGCGTCCGGCAACCAAACATGAAGCGGAAACTGGGCCGATTTGCCAACCGCCCCGCAGAAAATCAAAAGCGCTGCGATCGTCAGAAACGCCGGATGACTTGTTAGAATCCACAATCGCTGAGCGATCTCGGTGAAAACGATGGAGTCAGTTCCCATCCAAACCATCAGAATCCCGAGCATGAAGCCGAAATCGCCGATGCGAGTGGTGATGAATGCCTTCTTCGCCGCATCGGCAGCGGCGTCGCGATAAAACCAGTGGCCGATCAACACGTAGGATGTAAAGCCGACCAACTCCCAAAAGATGAACAGCATCACGAAATTGTTCGCGAGAACGATGCCGAGCATGGCGAACATGAAGAGGGAAAGGGCCGCAAAATAGCGAGATTTGCCTTCATCATCTCGCATGTACCCCAGCGAATAGATGTGAATGACCGCCCCAATACCGGAAACGAGAACGGCCATTGTCCTGCTCAACGGATCCAGGGTCAGGCCAAACGGGACTTGGAAGACGCCGCTAATACCGATCCATGTGAACTCACCCGCGGCGGCAGTTGAGTGTGCAAAGATTAAACAACTGCAGATAAAGCTTACAAGCACCGCTGCGATTGAAATCGAACTACTCAATGCTTTCCATCGAAGCGTGAACAATGTGATTACAGCCGTGCTAAGCAGCGGCGCGAGAAGAATAATCCACGGAAAGATCGAGGTCATAAGATTAGCTGCCCGCGAATCATGCGAATTGACGCGAATGGTTCAGAGAGACACATCGGAAAAGTCGATTTTCGTGTTTGTGCGTTGCGTCTTCGCGATGCGTTCGTATTCCAGCTTCGGGTAATGGCCGAAATTCACTAACAGGCCAAGCTCGAATCCGGTTGCGTGCAGATAATTTAGTAACTGCGCGCGATGCTCGTCGGTTAGCGCAGAAACGGCTTTCAGTTCGACGATAATTTTTCCGAAGCAGACATAGTCTGGCTCATAAGTCTGACTCAGGATCCGGCCACGGTAGCTGAGCATGAGCGACGGCTTAGCGATTGTGGGAATCCGTTGGTATTCAAACTCAATCTCCAAGCATTCCTGATAAACCGGCTCCAGAAAGCCGCAGCCTTTCTCGTTGTACACCTCGAAGCAGGCGCCGTTGATCGCGTAGCTCTCAGTCTTGTGAATGATTTCCGTCATGTTATTCCCGTTAATTCGCGGCCTTAAAATTTCAGGCTGCTGATGTCTTTGACGTCGGTCGTTTGACGCGCGCGAAAAAGGGCAACGAGGATCGCAAGTCCCACCGCGACCTCAGCCGCCGCCACAGTGATTATGAAAAAGACGAAAACCTGCACATTGTAATCAGGAAGACCGGTCGGTAGAACGCGAAATCTTGAAAAGGCGACCAGCGATAAATTCGCCGCGTTCAACATCAGCTCCAGCGACATGAGAATGATGATAAGGTTGCGGCGCAACATCACGCCCGCGAAACCAATCGCGAAAAGGATCCCGCTTACGATGAGATAATCGCCGAGCGTGACCATGCTATCGAGGCTCGCGTCTGCTCAAAAGAACGACGCCGATCGTTGCCACGAGCACCAGGACGCCGATGATTTGGAATGGGAGATTGTAATTTCCGAAAAGCAACAGACCGATATTGCGGACATCGTCGGTTGTCGACCGTGCGAGGGGAGGAAACGGTTGTTGGGCGGATTTAAAATGGCCGACAACGTAAAAAATCTGGAAGAGCAAGGCGAGGGCGACGGCGACTGCGCCAGCCGAGGTCAGCCAGCTGATCTGGCGTCTTTCTTCGGCGCGAAGATCGAGAAGCATGATGATGAAAAGAAAAAGCACCATGACGGCGCCTGCATAAACCAGTACTTGAATGATCCCGATGAAATAAGCATCCAGCGACATGAAGAGCGCGGCTAGCCCGAGAAACGAAACGACGAGACTGAGCGCGCTTGCTACGGGATTGCGGTTAACAACTACTGCGGCGCCAAAAATCAGCATCAATAACGCGAAGATCCAAAACAAAAACGCCGGCATCTTTTAGGCCACGGTTGAACACAAACGAAACACTGACGTACGATCGGAACCCGGAAAATCCGTGCTCATCTGTGTCAATCTGTGGCGTTTACTTTTTCTCATTCCACTTCAGCACTACACCGTGCATTACGCCGCCGATCTCGAGGAGTTTCTCCTTGTGATGCACCATATCGGCGCGCGTGAATCCAGTGATCGCGTAATCCGTGCGCAAGTAGATCGCCTGCTCGGGACAAACCTCTTCGCACATGCCGCAGAAAATGCAGCGGATCATGTCGATATCGAATTCCTCGGGATATTTTTCGACTTTGGCGAAGCGATTAGTCGAAGGGATTTCGCCGGGAATAATTTTGATCGCGCGCGGTGGGCAAATGAATTCGCAAAGCTGACAGGCAACACAGCGCACGCGCCCATCCTCGTCGCGCACAAGCGCGGGCGCGCCCCGATAATAGTCTGGCAAGCTGGCGTCCCACTTTTCCTCAGGATATTGCATTGTGATCTTGGTGCGCCCGAACAGCATGTTTTTGAAATGTTTGATCGTGATGGCTAGGCCAGCCACAATTGCAGGTAAATACATGCGCTCGCGCCAGTTCAGTTTCGTACGTGGAACGGTGATGGCCATTTTAGAATTGTCCGCCAAATACGCTAAGGGAAGGGAGAGATTCACTGAATTCGACTTTGAAACTGTTCAGCATCATTTGGCGTGTTTAGCGGAGGAAAGCCAAAATTCCGGCGGTGATGAAGATATTAGCAAGCGCGATCTCAAAAAAGAAAAGCCAGCCGAGCCGCATGAGTTGATCGTAACGAAAACGCGGCAACGTCCAGCGCACCCACATGAACATAAAAATGAGCACGGCGACTTTGGTGAAAAAGGTTGCGATGTTGAACAAGCCGCCGACTACGCCGCGCCAGCCTGGCGCATTTCCATCGACAAACACCCAGTGAAATCCGCCATGCCAAGACGGAAGTGGCAGATGCCAGCCGCCGAAAAACAAAGTGACGATAATAGCTGACCCGGTGATCATGGCGGCATATTCACCGAGAAAAAAAAGCGCGAACTTCATCGAGCTGTATTCCGTGTTATAACCGCCGGCCAGTTCCTGCTCGGCTTCGGGGAGATCGAATGGCAACCGATTCGTTTCTGCAAAAATCGCGATCGAGAAAACCACGAACGAAATGAGCATTGGAATCGCGAGCAACCATTTCCATGGATTCATCCAATCGCCGATGAACGGCGCGATGAACCAGCCATGCTCGATCTGATAGCGGACGACACTTGTCAGGCGCAAATTTCCGGCTAGCAGGAAAATTGGGATGACGGCAAGCCCGAGCGACAACTCGTAGGAAATCATTTGCGAACTGGAACGCACGCCGCCCAGGAACGGATATTTGGAATTGGAGGCCCACCCGGCGAGGACGATCCCGTAAACGGCCAGTGAAGCGATGGCGAACACATATAAGATTCCGACATTGATGTCTGCGATCACCATCGGGACGCCAAAAAGTGTGCTACCAAAAGGAACAACGGCGATGTTGATAATCGCCGGCATCATCGCGAGACACGGCGCGAGCCAGTAATAGAATGTGTTTACGGTCCGCGGAGTGAAATCTTCTTTCAACAGCAATTTGAACATGTCGGCGATTGGTTGAAAAAGACCTGCGGGTCCGACGCGATTCGGCCCCTGTCGATCTTGAATGAACGCGCTGACGCGGCGCTCCGCGTAAACGCTGTAGGAAACCATCGGCAGAATCACGAGAAAAAGAATCCCCACGATTTTGAGCAGGGACGTAACGATGAAATAAGCCATGTCAGTCTTCTAGCGTTAACGGCCCGGAGGTCTTTGAGATTCTGCTTCCTCGATGCTTTTGGCTGCGAGGTCGACCGGCGGCGGAGGGGATTCGTGCGCTTCCATAACTTGCACGCCTAGGTCGCCGATTTTGCTAAGACTCAGTCCCGTTAATCGCGGAACAGCTTCAGCCATCTGCCGGAAAACATCTTCAATCGAATTAATGCTGTTCTGACCGGAACATGCCTGGATCAGGTCGCGCAAGATTTCCCAATCGTCACGCGCCTGGCCTGGCGCGCGCACCGCGCGATTGAGGCGTTGCAAACGGCCTTCGCCATTGATCATCGAGCCGCGTTTTTCGGCGAAGGCAAACGAAGGTAGCAGGACCGTTCCATGTTCGGTCGCAGCGTTTGACAGGATATCCATCACGATAAAAGCCGAGAGAGTTTCGAGCTGTTCGGCCGAAATTCCCAATCGCATTGGATTTTCGCCGAGGGCGATCAATGCTTTCACGCGCCCGGATTTCACGGCGTCGGCGATCGCCGGCAGTTTTGCGCCTGGCTGCGAGGTTCTGCCCAGCAACCGAGCGCCGTTGGTGTTCGGATTGCGATCTTCGCTTAGGAGAATGTCGTCGCCGGGGCCTGTGCGCGGCACGATTTCGATCGACTGAACGTCGAGTGTTTTGGCAAGTTGCAGCGTCAGCCAAAGTTCTTCATTGGTCATCCGACCAGAAGCGATAATTGCAATTTCGGGGCCGGATAACCCTTTTAAGTCGAGTGCGGCCTGTGCGATCGCGGTTTGCCAATCGGCCGCGACAAGCTTTTCACCAGAGTGTATCTGCGGTTCGAGCAATCGTCGTTCCGATTGCAGATAATCGAAATTGAGCCGACCATAATCGCACATCCAGCAGGAGTTGACCGCGTCATTCTCGCGCGGCGTCTGCCGATAGATGACATCCTCGCGTGTGCCAATGATCGTGTTGCAGCCCGTCGCGCAGCTTGTGCAGATACTTTTGGTTTCCTTCAAAAACCAGACGCGCATCTTAAAACGAAAATCGGTCGAAGTGAGCGCGCCGACCGGACAAATATCGACCGTATTAAGGGAATAGTTATTTTCCAGCCGCTTGCCTGGATGCGCGGTCAGGACTGTGTAAGTGCCGCGGTCGACGAAACCGAGCACATCGTCCTTCGCGATTTCCTGGCAGAAACGAATGCAGCGCGAACAGAGAATGCAGCGTTCGTCATCGAGCGTGACGCGCGGCCCGAGCACGACATTTTTCGGCTTCTTTACCTTGTTCTCGAGGAACCGCGACTGGCTGGTGCCGTAATCGACGCTGAATTCCTGTAAACGGCATTCGCCAGCCTGGTCGCAAATCGGGCAATCCAGCGGGTGATTAATGAGAAGAAATTCCATCACGCCTTGCTGGCATTCCTTGACCAGCGGAGAATTCGTGCGCACGCCCATTCCTTCGGCGACGTCCTGAGCACAGGAAATTTGCGGGCGTGCCATCCAGTTGATCGCTGGTTTGCCATCGGCGCCGAGTTCCGGTTTGCGATCCGGACCGAGTTTTGGCAGTCCCATTTCGATCAAGCACATTCGGCAATTTCCCGGCGAGCTCAGTTTCTTGTGATAACAGTAACGCGGCACATAGCTGCCGGCCTGCTCACACGCCTCGATGACGCGCGTGCCTTTCGGGAACTGATGCCATACGCCATCAATCTGGACGTTGAACATTGGAGCTTGAGCATCGTTGGGCATAAATAAATCTGGAAACTAGGAAGCCAGGAAACTAAAGATGCATGTCTTCGTTTTGGAGTTTGGGATGATACTCACGTCCGACGCAATTGCGTAGTGAATATCCTCCAACGCCGAGATTGCTTTCAGTTCAATGATAACTGTTCCTTCAACAACGAGATCGAGACGATGTTCTTCAATGAGATGCTCACGGTAAAAAATCGGTAAGAGCTTTTGTCGCTCGAAAGATATGCGTGTAATTGCGAGTTCGATCGCCAGCGCCTCTTCATACATAATTTCGAGAAAGCCTGGCCCTAGTTCTTTATGAACGCGGATTGCCGCCGCAATGATGCGATCTGTCAGCTCCGTATTTCCTAATTTTATTCCTGGTCTCCTGGCTTCCAGATTCATGTTTAGATCATTCCTTTCGCGCCGGCTTTTTCCCAGCCGGGATCGTGCGCCATTGGAATTGTCGGGATCAACTCCTCCTCGATTAATTCTTCCGGCGTGTATTCAGGTGGAAGCGGCGGTGGAACAGGCTTCTGCGCGCGCGCGGTGAATTCTTCGGGAAATTTTTGGACGAAACTCTGCGTTGGCCATGCGCATGCTTCCCCAAACGCGCAAATTGTGCGGCCGGCAATATTGTCACCGATACTTTTGAGCGTTTTTGGATCTTCCGTTACCCCACCGCCGAGTAACATGCGGTCTGTAATTTTTTGCATCCACAGTGAGCCTTCCCGGCAGGGCGTGCATTGGCCACAGCTCTCGTGCGCATAGAACTCGTTGATGTTATTGAGCGTCCAAACCATGTCGCGCGAATCGTCGAGCACGATTACACCGCCGGAACCAGCCATCGAACCCACCGCGGCCAGGGAATCAAAATCCATCGGGATTTCATCGAGCGACATCTCGCTTTCGATGATCGACCCATCGAATTGCTTTTGCTTGATCTTAAACCGCTCATCCGCTCGTAAAACTTTGGCGGAGCTTCCGCCCGGAATAACCGCCTTCAATTTTCGCCCAGGTTTCAGCCCGCCGGCCATCTCGTAGATCAGCTGACCCATAGTCACTGCGCCAACTTCGATTTCAAAATAGGCCGGTCGCTGCACGTCGCCGCTCACGCAGACAATTCGGGTCCCGGTGTTGTTCGGCCGTCCCAGTCGCGCATACTGAGCGCCACCCATGGCGATAATGTGTTTCACGTGGCAAAGCGTCTCGACGTTATTCACGATTGTCGGGCACATATAGAGACCAAGAACGGCCGGGAAATACGGTGGTTTGATCCGGGGATAAGCCCGTTTGCCCTCCAGCGATTCGATCAGCCCGGTTTCTTCGCCACAAATATAAGCGCCCGCGCCGCGATTGATGTAAACCTCTACATTGAATCCGGAGCCGAGGATGTTACGCCCAAGGAAATTATGTTCGCGTGCTTCTTCGATGGCGCGTTCGAGGATCTTCGCGCCCTCCGGAAATTCGCCTCTTATATAAATGTAGGCCGTACGCGCATTCAGCGCGAAACACGAGATCAGGATTCCTTCGAGCAGTTGATGCGGGTCCTCGTGGATGATGTAGCGGTCCTTAAACGTGCCTGGTTCGGATTCATCCGCGTTGCAGATCAAATAGACCGGCTTTTTCTCATCGGGCTTGATGAAGCTCCACTTCACGCCGCAAGGGAACCCGGCGCCCCCGCGACCGCGCAGCCCGGAGTTCTTAATTCTATCGACAATTTCGCTGCGCGACATCGTCAGCGCTTGTTTCAGTTGTTCGTAACCGCCATCACGCAGGTAACAATCGATATCCGTCGTCCAATCTTCGCGTCCGATATTTTTAAAAATGAGGCGATGCTCAAGCGGATGAGGTGGATGCAATCGCGGATTGCCGAGCGCGGATTGCCGAGCGCGGAGAAGGTCGGCTACAGAATTTGGATCGATGTTTTCGCGCAGCTCTTCGCTGATCATGCACACTGGCGCGGTGCCGCAGCTTGCCAGACATTCGACAAACTCGATGCTGTAATTTCCATCGGCACTCACCGAGATGGGATTGTGCATCCCATTGCTAGGGCGCCGGCGTTCAATTCCAGTCGCCGCACATAAATTTTTCATTAACCGATAACTGCCTGCCATCGCACAACTGAGTGTGCGGCAGACACGGATATGCGTTTTGCCCGCGGGCTTCTGGCGAAACATCGGATAAAACGTGACAAGCTCGAGAATGTTGATCGGCTGCAGGCCGAGTTTTGTCGCTATCCATTTCACTCCTCCGTCGCTGATGAATCCGAAGTGTTCCTGCCACAAATGCAGCAGCGGCATCGCCGCGCTTCGCCGGTGATCCTCTGGATAACGCGCGATCGCTTCATCCATTTTCCGCTGCAACTCGGC
>QHNJ01000217.1 GCA_003218395.1 Verrucomicrobiota bacterium | reverse complement strand
AAGATGAGATGTGAGGTATTGCTTGTTCGATATAGTGCTTGTTCGCGCCCACGAGTCGCGCCAGAGCAACTTCTTCGTCGTAGATAGCCAATTTATGTCCTTTGCCGATCAAGGTTTCAATCAATACCACGATGGGACTTTCACGAAGATCGTCGGATCCGCCTTTGAAACTGAGCCCCAAGACTCCGACACGACTCTTTCCTGTCTGGCGGATTAGATTGAAGGCTACCTCGACCTGCTTGCGATTCGTTTCAAGCACAGCACCGAGCACCGGCAATTCCAAATCCAGTTGCTTTGCCTTGTAAAGAATAGCACGAAGATCCTTTGGCAAACAGGAACCACCGAAAGCAAATCCGGGTCTAAGATAATACGGAGAGATGTTCAGCTTGGTATCTTTGCAAAAAATCTCCATCACTTTGTGGCTATCAATGCCCATACCCTTACTGAGATTCCCGATCTCATTTGCGAAACAGACTTTAAGCGCGTGAAATGCGTTGGAGGCGTACTTAATCAACTCAGCTACTGGAATAGGCACTCGTTCGACAGGAGACTTCACGCTCGAGTACATTGCTGCAACTTGTTCAAAGGAACGATCATCGCGTGCCCCAATGATGGTAAAAGGAGGATGATAAAAATCCTGAATTGCCGTGGTTTCGCGCATGAACTCGGGATTCATGCAGATGCCGAAGTCCTTGCCATCGGTTTTGCCGGAAGTTTGCTCCAGCAAAGGACGAATAACATTTTCCACCGTTCCGGGCAAAACAGTGCTCCGTACGACTACGACGTGGAAGTTGTTTGCGCTTCGCAGCAATTCGCCGATTTCGCTCACAACTCTTTCCACCTGGGAAAGACCTAAGCTCCCATTCCCATTACCAGGTGTACCAACACAGATCAGGGAAATGTCGTCCAGTGTCTGTACGCGCTGAGTCGCCTGCAAGCGTCCCGCGTCAACTCCGCGGCGAATAAACTGTTCCAAGTCTGGTTCGATAATGGGACTTTTCCCCGAGTTAACGAGAGAGACTTTAACTCCTTGTAAGTCCACGCCGGTCACTGAGTGGCCCATCTCAGCTAAGCATGCAGCCGTTACGCAGCCCACATAGCCCATTCCAAAAACTGTAACATCCATAGAAGAACGTGTTATATAGGTCTAGCCATCGGGCCAAACATCAGTGCGACCACCCAACTGAGTGTTGAAAACTCTGGTGTGCCTCTATTCAACCTAGTGTGGAAGCACGAGCAGGGTAT
>QHNJ01000039.1 GCA_003218395.1 Verrucomicrobiota bacterium | reverse complement strand
CCAAGGGGATCGGCGTTGGAAATTCAATCACGCCACATGCTAAAGCCATCATCGAGGCGGCGGACAAGCGCAATTGGGAAGCTGTGCGGCAGGAACTGGATCGCACTCAAAATAGCGTACAACAGGCCATGAACGAGGTGCACGACGAAAAATTGTCGCAGCTCGTCAGTTTGGGTGGGTGGTTGCGCGGCACGGAAGTGTTGACGTCGGTGGTGACGAAGCATTTTTCCGCCGATGGCGCCGAGCTGCTACACCAGCCCGATCTCCTTTCATATTTCCAGACAAGGCTGGAGGCCATGCCAGAGTTTAAGCTCCCAATCATCCGTGAAATTGAAGATGCTCTTGTACAAGTGAAGCCTCTAATCGACGTAGGCAATGCGCGCATCCCTCAGGAATCAGTCAGGAAAATCAATGAAATCACGACGCGGCTAGGCTACGGCATCGTCACAAGAGATTAAGAAATTTCGATGAATGCGTTCGTGAAAACTCTTTTGTGCACGAGTTCTCTGTTGGCGGCTCTGGTCGTGCTGCAGCCTGCGATTTTGGCGTCGGTCGACGACGCGCAGTCTTTTGCTCTTCAGGCAGCCGAACCATATGTGAAGGAAGGATTTCAGGTGCGCGAGGATTACTGGGGAGGCGATCTCGGTTCTGGGGAAAAAAAAGCGGTGCGGCAACAATTGTTCAAAGGGAACGAATACTGGTTCTGGTTAGGGACAGAAGTCGACCGGGCAAAGGTTTCCGTTCACATTTATGATTCGGACGGAAAGCTGGCAGAAGAGACGGATGGGTGGGAGAAAGGTCACTTCGCGGCTGCGCACGTTATTCCAAAAACTACCGGCAGTTACTTTATCATAGTCAGCGTCGAGGAATCGCCAGAGGAACGCACGCACTGGGCGCTGGTATATGGTTTCCGATAAGTGAATAATAATTCTCGCTCTCCATCGTTGTCGCTCGCTGTCTTAGCAATGCTGCAAGGGGAGCTCTTTATTTTCGCTTGGTTGAGTAAATGACGGAAACGCGCACCCTGCAGTTTGAGAACCCTCGCGTCTTGCAATCGCTCTACGCTAACGACCTTAAACTCTTGAAAACCCTCGAAGATTCTCTTGGCGTGAAAGTGACCACCCGCGAAGGTTGGGTAAGACTGGAGGGAGAACCAAGTCGGGTCGACATAGCGCAGCATGTATTTGAGCAACTTGAGGAAGCACGCCAAAAAGGTGTGGATATTCAAAAACACGAATTTAATTATGCGTTGAAGTCGGCGACCGAAGCGCGTGACGAGAATCTCGGTAACCTCGCTTCGACGAAGATCGTGACCTCGCCGCGCAAGCCGCCGATCATCGCGAAATCTACGGGGCAGCGAAATTACGTGGAAGCAATCCAAATGCACGACATCGTTTTTGGAATCGGGCCGGCTGGCACCGGCAAAACCTACCTCGCGGTTGCAATGGCTGTCGCGGCGCTAAAGAAGGAGCAAGTCACGCGGATCATTTTGACAAGACCGGCCGTGGAAGCTGGGGAAGCGCTCGGATTTTTGCCGGGCGAGCTGGAACAGAAAATCATGCCATACTTGCGGCCGCTTTATGATGCCCTGCGCGATATGCTCGAGCCGGAAGAGATTGAGCGTTTGTTAGCCCGGCAGACCATCGAGATCGCGCCGCTTGCTTACATGCGCGGTCGCACCCTGAATCATGCCTTTGTTATTCTCGATGAGGCACAGAACACAACGACGGAACAAATGTTTATGCTGCTGACTCGAATCGGTCCGAACTCAAAATGCGTGATCACGGGAGACGTGACCCAAATCGATTTGCCGGCGAACAAACGCTCTGGTGTGGTCGAAGCATTGCAGGCATTAAAAACTATTCCCGGAATCGCGACTGTTTATTTCAGCGAGCGCGACGTTGTGCGGCATGAACTGGTCCGCGCCATTATTAGCGCCTACCAGCAGCACCGCTCGCCTGCGCCGGCCTCACGCAAGTAAAAGATCGACATGTTCGATTTTCTTAAACGCGGACGACTCATCAGGCGCGGCCTCGCCTCCCGAAAGATCCGGCGTCGCCGGGCGCGAAGCGAATTGGCGCGCAATCTGGAATACGCGCCTTATATGAAGGCGCTCATCTTCGTGGTGTTTGCCGGCGGCCTGGCTTTTCTCGTTTTCAGCGGCCAACAACCGGAGCCGACCAAAAATTTTGTTATCGCACTGCTGGTTTTGGCGACTGCCATTACACAACTCTGGATCAATCAACCAAAGACCTTTTCGCAAAGCTCGCGGATCCTTCTCGTTTTTGGAGTTATCTTGGCGCAGCTCGCGGTGACAAAACTGTTGCTGGTAATTTGCAACAGCGGCAATTACCAGTTTTTGAAACCTGAAATGGGCGGATTGATTACGCCCTATGCCTTCGCCCCGCTCGTGTTGAGCGTCTTGCTCGGACGGCATCACGGCCTTTACGCTGCGTTCTTTGTTAGTCTTTGGAGTAGCATCTTGTTTGGTCCAATTGACGCGCCGCTTCTTGTAACCAGCCTGATCAGCGGATTCACCGCGGTCTCTCTCACGTTGCAGGTGCGACGGCGCGCCAAATTAATTCGCGCCGGCATCGGCGTCGGGCTTGCCATTTGGTTGTTGTCGCTAACGTTTGGTTTGATCGGGCCGATCAATTGGCTTTTCCCGACGGCCAACGATTGGGGAATGATCGGACTGCAAAGCGCACTCGCTGTCGGCAATGGAATTTTGACGGCTACTTTGGTTGGCGGTGCGCTGCCGATCCTGGAGCAGTTGTTCCAAATCACAACGGATATTTCCTGGTTGGAAGCGTCCGATCTTAATCACCCGTTGTTACGCCGTATGACAATCGAGGCGCCGGGCACCTACCATCATAGTCTGGTGGTAGCCAATCTTGCCGAAGCAGCGGCCGAAGCTATCGGTGCAAACGCAACGCTTTGCCGCGTTTGCTCTTACTTTCATGACGTCGGCAAGTTGGTGAAGCCGGAATATTTCACCGAGAACATGAGCTTCGAACGCAACCCACACGACGATCTCGCGCCGACGATGAGCGTCCTGATCATCATAGCGCACGTCAAAGAAGGCGTCGATCTCGCCCTGAAATACAAGCTCAATCAGCGCATTATAGACATCATTCAGGAGCATCACGGCACCTCGGTCGTGCGTTACTTTTATCAACGCGCGCTTCAACAGCACGAAGACGCGCGCGCCGGAGGCAAAATCATGAAACTGCGCGAGGATGACATTCCCGACGTACGCGAGGAGAGTTTTCGCTACAGCGGACCGAAACCACAGACGAAAGAGAGCGCCATCGTCAGCCTGGCCGATACCGTCGAAAGCGCGTCCCGCAGTCTGGAGAAACCTACCCCGCAAAAGATCGAATCGCTCGTGAACGAGTTAATCGAGGAGCGCATCACTGATCGACAGTTGGACGACTGCGATCTGACCCTCGGTGAGCTGAAAATCATCGCCGAACGCTTTCGGTTCACGCTCCTGATGATGCTGCACAGCCGGATCGCCTATCCGAAGCACGGGCAGAAGACGCCCAAGCCGCGCGAGGACACCTTGCGTCCAGACGTGATGGCAGTCACGCGAAGGCCTCCGACGGCTCCGCCCGTCTCCGCTGCGTAGAATTTGGTGGGGTGCGACCGGCAAGCGCGCTGGCAAATCTCGCCGCCGGAATTTTCGAAAGAGAAGCTCAGTCACGATGAAGTGCCGCAAACTGGCAAAAACGGCGCTACAGGTTTCGCACGGCTGCCAGTAACCGACCTTTGAATCTAAATCCCCACTTATTGGATGTGTGGTTCTTAAAGTAACGGGCATAGCCGTCAATACCCGGAAACAAGACACGGCTATTGCAATTGAAGTCGTTAAGCTTGAATCGAATTGCTTGGAACAAATGTGCGGGAATCATCAATTGCACGACTACCTTCTGATTTTGAATTAGTAGGTCGTGAAACGTTCGACCTAGGTTCAATGAAAAGACGAAAATGCCTTTCTGAATAGCGAGTCGCTCATTTGTGAAGAACGGCACGTCTGCGTAGAGGAAATCGTTAGAATCGGTTGCGTCTTCAATATTCTTCTGAAGAATCGAGTTGAAATTTTTTCCTTCTTTGTTGCCGAGCGACGAGGGATCCAAGGCGACAACGGAGCAATCGTTCTCCGCTTCCTCAAACGCGAAGAAAAGCGCAATCCAAAAAGAATAGGTAAAATCCAGGAGCCGGGTTGGCGCGCCGTAGTGTTGCATCAACGCCAGCCATTCGAGTGCCCGTATCCTTCGGAACATGCGAGAGGTAGCTGTACGCGTGCCGCCGAAATTCTCGTACAACTGCTCCTTCATATTTTCCTTCGTCGACGTCACATCTTCTCGATGCGCGTTCTAACGAAGTCTCAAGCTCCCACTCAGGGCAACGTTTACCACGAAATAACCATCCCTTGTGGTTTTCGGCGAACCGATCCAAGTCTTACAGGGTCGAGGCCTGTACCGCCGGTATCCTATGATCATCACTCTGTCTCCTTCTTTCTGTCATAAGCCTAAAGCGGTTACAATTCCGGCGGGTGCGCACGGGGCTCGCGATCTTTCGCAGTGGCTGTACTGGGCTTGGTGACAAACGGGCCACCTTCCATAGGTGTGATCTTCGTGAAAGCAACATCGGGCATTTCGCTCGGCAATCCCTCAAGCGGAAATTCCTTGCGCAACGGAAAGAACGGATAGCCGTCCCACATCAAGATGCGGCGCAGATCGGGATGGTCGTTGAATTTGATTCCCATCATATCATAAATCTCGCGCTCGTGCCAGTTCGCGGTCGGCCAGATGTCGCAAACAGTATCCACCGCGCCAACCTCTTCCGAGATGTGCAACTTCAAACGCAGACGGACCGCGTGGGGCATCGAGTATAGTTCGTAAATAATCTCGAAACGCGGGTCGTCGCCGAAATTGTCGATGCTCGTGATGTCGATCAAATAATCGAACGACAGTTCGTCGCGACAAAATTTTGCAATTTCACGGAGATCGCTCGCCGCAATCGTGCAGGTCGTCTCGCCTCGAAATTCAGGTTTACTCTGAATCTTCTCCTCAAATGATTTGCCGAGCGAATCGAGCGCTTCCTCGCGAGTCATGAAAACGCTTCCTCGAGTTTTTCGACCAATTCCGGCTTCTGTTTCCTAAACGAGCGTTCGCGGGAAATTTTCTCCTGCAATTTCATCAGGCCTGCTAGCAACGCTTCCGGGCGCGGCGGGCAGCCGGAAATGTAAACATCGACCGGTAAAAGTTGATCGATCCCTTGCAGGACGGCGTAAGAGCGATACATGCCGCCGGTGGAAGCGCACGCGCCCATGGCGATCACCCATTTCGGCTCTGGCATTTGCTCATAAATTCGTTTCACCGCCAGCGCCATTTTGTAAGTGACCGTGCCGGCAACGATCATTACATCACATTGTCGCGGCGAGAAACGCATCACTTCTGCTCCGAATCGCGCGATGTCGAACCGCGACGCAGCCGTCGCCATTAACTCGATTGCGCAACACGCGAGGCCCATCGGCATCGGCCAAAGCGAATTCTTTCGCACCCAATTAAGTGCGGCATCGAAGCGCGTAAAAATCACGTTGCCTTCGATCTTTGAATCGTAAGCCGCTGGCAAAATTTCCGCCATTGCGAACAGTAAGAGCGCCCACTTTCGTCGCAAGCGAAAACGAGCCACAGATAAACACAGATGAATGGAGCGAACGGGAAGCGACATAGAAGGTAAAGCTGCGATGGGTAGTAGCGAGTGACGGAGACGAAACGAGTTTAGAACACAGATACAGTTGTAGACGTGCGTCTCCTTACGTGCAGCTATCCTATATTTTGCGGTTCGGGACAGCCACCGCTGTAACGCTTTGTACATCTGTGGCTAAGGTCGACAATCGCAGTGTTAAGGCACCCTTGCTCGACGCTAGGTGTATCGGGCAGTCCCTTGCCCGATGCTAAAATAGCGGGGCAGCTGCTAATTGATAACATCGCCAGAAGGAGCGGCCGATCCACCAGCTGTGGCCTAATTGCAGTATTAACTTGTTGATTGTATAGAACGACTCCCATCGCGATCATGACGGCGACGACCACACTCATCACGCCCGAAGACCGGGTGAAGAACATCCGTCGAATCAGTGAAGTAGCTAAACTAATGGCTGATTCCGGCACGATCGTTATGCCCCGCTGGAAGTTTGTGAAACGCGGGATCCAAAGAATCTCTACAAAAAGGCGCACGCCGGTGAGCTTCGCAATTTTACCGGCATTGGCGCGCCCTATGAAGCGCCGCAGGACCCAGAGATCGTCGTGCACACGGACGAGCAAACCGTCGATGAATCCGTGGCAACGGTTCCGGAACAGTTATTTCCACGCTTGAGAGAATACGAAGCGAGTGAGTAGAAATCATCGTCGAAACGGCACTGTAGAAACGGGCGTGTCGCCTGCGTGGCAATCGAGGTTGCAGCCGACACTCCGAAAGCCTTCGCGAGCAGGCGGGCTGGCACTACGGAAAAACAATCTTACAATCCGCGATGCCAAATTGAGCGACGCTTCGAAGCTTGCTGCGCTCATGGGGCAGCTCGGCTACGAAACGATGAGTGCCGAAATGAGGGTGCGCTTGAAATCAGTTTTGCGGGATGCGCGTTACAGCACGTTTGTCGCCGAGATCGACAATGAACTTTGTGGGATGATTGGCACGCTGACGCACGTCAGTCATGAACATAATGATCTGTCCGGAAAGATCGTTGCACTGGTTGTCTCGAAGAAACAGCGACGCAGTGGGGTAGGGCGCGCTCTAATTGCTGCCGCAGAGAAGGACTTCGTCAAGAGAAGTGTCATGCGAGTGACTTTAACGACGCGATTCGAACGTGAAGAGGCCCATCGATTTTATGAAGCACTCGGCTATTCGCGAACCGGTTTTCGCTTCGCAAAGAGTCTGACGCCGACGTGCCAGCGCACGTAGCGACGTACCGCAGCCTGTCCTCAGCGAAGTCGAACGGGGAGGGGATGCCCTGCCTGTTAGACTATCAGTAGCGGACACGGATGAGGAATAGCCCTTCAGCGGGGGCAGCAAAACGGGCTGACGTCCTCGCGCCAGAATCCAGCCTCCCAGTGAGATCCTCGATGCGCGTTTTGCCAAGCGCGCATTTGACAAGGGAGCCGACGATCAATCGAACCATCTTGTAGAGAAAACCGTCGCCATCGAACTCGATTATCACACAAGGACCTTTTTGCCGTACGCGCACAGAATAAATTGTGCGAATCGTGGTCTTCTCTTGCCTGCCACGATTGGCGGCGAACCCGGCAAAATCATGATTGCCGGCAAAGCATTTGGCTGCCATTCTCAGAACATCGAGATCAAGCGGACGCGTGACATGCCAGACTCGCCGATATTCGAATGGCGGCAGCACCGGTGCAGACCAGATTCTGTAGCGATAGATTTTTCCTTTTGCGGAAAGGCGAGCGTGAAAATCATTGGAGACATATCGACAGCGAAGCACCCGAATCGTCGGAGGCAGCAATGCATTAAGTGCTTCTGTCCAACGCTCACTCGATAAACGGTCATCGGGAAGATCCACATGTGCGCATTGCGCGAGCGCGTGTACCCCAGCGTCCGTTCTCCCAGCCCCGTGGACGCGAACAGGCTTACCGCCGATACGCTCGAAAGCCCGCTCGAGATGATCCTGAATCGTGTTACGATGGGATTGACTTTGCCAGCCCGCAAATTGAGAACCGTCATAGGCGACAATCAATTTCAGCCGTCGCGACATCCCAATTTATTGCGACGGCTCTGCGGCATGCGCCGCGTGTTGTCGCCAATCAAGGTATCCTTGTAAAATCATCTGAGCCGCCACTTGGTCCACGAAGCCGCGGGTGGCACGGGTCTTCTTGCCGGCTTCACCTAACGCTCGATGCGCGGCAACCGTGGTCAGTCGCTCATCCCAGGTAACGACCGGGCATGGAAGGATCGCTCGCAATTTTTCTACAAACTGCATGGCTTCGGTTGCTGCGGCACCGATCCGGCCATTCATCTGACGCGGGATTCCCACTACGACGTGATCGACTTTCTTTTCCCGAACAATTTCGGTCAAGCGCGCTGTGGCTTGTGCATCCGCTGGGACCGTTTCCAACGGATGCGCCAACAACCGTAACTCATCAGAGAGGGCCGCTCCGATGCGCACGCGGCCAAGATCGAGACCTAAAATTCGATTCATCGCCCGGTTAGATCATTGCAATCCCGGCGGGAGCTTGCCGATCAAGTTCTTAATATTTTCTGCTTGATGACGATGACAAACCAAAACGGCGTCGCCGGTTCGTACGACAATAAGATTATGGACTCCGAGGAGAGCGATCGTCGTGTCGCCCTCATCAAAGACGATGTTATTGGTGGAATCGACTGCCGTGATGGCGCAGTTGGCGGCATTTCGTTGTTCGTCCTTCTCGAAATAATTCGCTACTGCTCTCCAGCTTCCGATATCGTCCCAGTCGAAGCTGGCTTCCACTACCAGCACGCGGTCCGCTTTCTCCATAATCGCGTAATCGAATGATATCCGCGGCAACTTGCTGAAGCGCTGGCGCACAATCTTCTCGAAACTTCCCGGAGCGCGAAGTTGGGAAATGAAATCCGCTAACTCGGACGCTTGACGATTGAATTCGCTGAGCACTGTGGGCACCGACCAAACGAACATTCCTGCGTTCCAGCGAAAATTTCCTTTTCGTAAAAATGATTCAGCCAGATCGGGATTGGGCTTTTCGCGAAAGCGCAGCACTCGATGAATTGCATTCTTGTCGGCTCGATTCGGCAAGCGTACAGGTGCGCCTTGTTCGATGTAACCGAAGGCGGGACAGGCCCATGTCGGTTTGATGCCGATTGTTACCAGCTCGCCAGTTTCCTCCGCCGCGTCCGCAGCCAAGGTCAAGGTTTCTCGAAAAGCCGCTCCATCCGCAATGATATGATCGGCCGGAAGCACGATCATCGTGGCCGCATGATCGCGAGCCGCCACCCAACCGGTGCCGAGCGCAACCGCCGCAGCGGTGTCGCGTTTGGCTGGTTCCGCCACAATATTTTCCTTTGGGAACGAGGTGAGCAATTGGCGAACTGCCGCTTCCTGTTCGGCGTTTGTCAGGATCAGGATACGTTCGCACGGGACTAAGCCCTCAAGTCGCGCCACGGTTTCTTCGAGCAGAGTTCTCTTGGAGACGAGGCAAAGCAGTTGCTTCGGATGGGCCCGGCGACTTAGAGGCCAAAATCGTTCGCCGCTGCCGCCGGCGAGAATGAGTGCGTAGATCGGATTGACCATGTCGATGCAAAAATGAGCGTGGATCGGATCTTCCACGCCGGAAAGATTCCCGTTTCCCTTTTCAAAACGCGACGTATATGGTAGGCGATGTCTCTCCCGATATCCATTTCAAAAACCGCCGAGCAGCTTCCCGTTGATCCGTTGCTCATGGTGATGCGCACTGCCATTGGCCTTGGCCTGGGCATATTAATGGCGGACAAGATCAAACCTTCGATTCGGCAGGCAGCGGCGATTGCGCTGGTTTCAATCGGCGCCTTGGCCGCCGCGCCGTGGTTGGTCAGAATTGCATTGGGGCAGATCAATCGACCGGAATCGGAATGGGGAAGCCGTGCCCGTTTACGTTCCATTCGCGGAGATTCTGGTTACAGCTCCAATACAGACATCTATTAGCCTGTAGAGGCGGCTGTGGCAGCCGCAACTAAGAATAGGGCGGGGGACACGCCCGCCACTACAGCTTGATTCAATCTGCTTCGCAGATTAAGCGTGCTTCGCGTCATGTCCCGTTCGTCGCCATCTTCCAGCAGTGAATTATTGCGCGCTCACTGCGCTGCAATTTCCAAAGAGGAAGCCGCACTGCGGGAAGGCGGAGGCAAAGCCGGCCATGAGCGTCAACGGAAAATGGGCCGTTTGCCAGTGCGCGAACGGATCGATCATTTGCTGGACAAAGACTCGAAGTTTTTCGAGATCGGTCTCTGGGCGGCTTACAAAATGTACGAACAATGGGGGAAAATCCCGGCGGCTGGCGCGGTCACGGGCATCGGCGACATCGCAGGCGTTCCGTGCATGATTATCGCCAACGACGCGACAGTGAAGGCTGGGGCCTTCTTTCCACAAACAGCCAAAAAAGTACTTCGGGCCCAGCGCATCGCGTTTGAATGTGCCCTGCCGATTGTTTACCTGGTCGATTCGGCTGGCGTCTTCCTGCCAATGCAGGATGAGATTTTTCCGGACGAAGATGATTTCGGCCGCATCTTTCGCAACAACTCCGTCATTTCTGCGGCTGGCATTCCTCAATTTGCTGCCATCATGGGTAATTGCGTCGCGGGCGGCGCTTACCTGCCGGTTCTGTGCGACAAAGTTTTGATGACGAAGGGAAGCGGTTTGTATCTGGCCGGGCCTTCTCTGGTCAAAGCAGCTATCGGACAGATAGTCGATGCGGAGGAACTGGGCGGCGCGCAAATGCATGCAGAAATAAGCGGCACGGTAGATTTCTACGAAAAAGACGATCTCTCCTGCCTCAAACGCCTTTGTTCCCTCGTCGCGTTGCTGCCGGAAGCACAGGAGGACGGTAGGGCGCGACCGCCAGGCGTGCCGATCGACACAAAGACGGCGAAACCGGCGAAGAGTCCCGATTCCGTCTACGACTTGATCAGCTTTGATGGGCAGAAGCAGTACGATGTGCGCGATCTGCTCTCCGCAGTCGTCGATACAAACTCAATCGACGAATACAAAGGCGATTACGGCAAGACAATTGTGACTGCATATGCGCGCATTGCTGGGCGAGCGGTCGGCATCGTCGCAAATCAGCGCTTGCAGGTCCGGACCAAGAAGGAAGGAATTCAGATGGGCGGCGTTATTTATTCCGATAGCGCCGATAAAGCGGCGCGTTTCGTGATGGACTGCAATCAAACAGACTTGCCGATTATTTTTTTCCAGGACGTTACCGGTTTTATGGTCGGGCGCGACGCGGAAGAGAGCGGGATCATTCGCAGCGGTGCGAAGTTGGTGAACGCGGTCAGCAATTCTGTGGTTCCAAAGATCACAGTCGTTGTCGGCGGATCATTCGGTGCCGGGAACTACGCGATGTGCGGAAAGGCATACGATCCGCGATTTATTGTCGCGTGGCCGGCCGCTCGCTACGCCG
>QHNJ01000216.1 GCA_003218395.1 Verrucomicrobiota bacterium | reverse complement strand
CGCACGGCGCGGCGGGTGTAAGCCTTGCCATGGTCGTCGCGGGCCACCAGATCGGGATTCACCTTTTCCACGTCCTCAGCCACGAGGCCAAATTGCGGGATGCCGTCAGGGTCAAGCTCGTGCTTATAGCGGAAGGTCACCGGTTCAAGCGCCAAGATCGCTTCGCTCGCCTTATCCATCGGCTGGACGTTATCCTTGAAGCGCTCCGACGAGACTACAGTGCCAAGATGACCGTTGGTGTCTATGATAACGCCAACGCCTCCTGCAACGGTCGCCCCACTAATGCCCCGATATTGCCTTATCGACGCGCTCGCCAAAACACATCCGAGAACGATTTGAATCACGAATGTCTTGTACTGTCTTTGAAAACAGCTTGGCGCGATTGACCTTCAGCGTTTTGGCAGAGCGGACGTGAAAAGGGAATTTCGTCCGTGTAGCGAGCGAAGACGTGCGACCGCGAGCCACTGAATCAATGGTTTCTGGAAATTTTTCAAACTTTTTTCGAAACTTTGCCTCGCTGTTGCTGGAGAAGGAGATGAGAGGTGGACCAAAAATGCAAACAAAATTTCTCCTGACACCCGTAACTGCGGCCGTTCAGCAACCACAACCCAAACAACCAGAAACAAATAAATAAAAATAAATAAACAAAACAATCACAACGCTCGCGGCGCTAATCGCCGGGGACGGCGGGCTAAGATTAATTTTAAGGCAAGAGCTGGTCAGTGGGCCCGAACCGTTCCTCCACTGGCGAAGACGCCGACCGTTCAAATACTGACGATCAGCAACGTTCCCAGCGATATTTTGGAGGCGATCGATGAGCTCGCCGCCAGGCAAGATCGCAGTCGTTCAAGTTTCGTCCGGCGCGAGTTGCAACGCATCGTTGCCGAGTACCAGGCGAAGGAAGCGCTTAGTAAATCGCGATGAAAATCGAGACTTCTGTTTTTTCGCGGATGCGAAGCTGGCTGCGTTTGTTGAATGGAATCGGCGATGATCTGCCGGCAAAATCGGCGTGATTTGGAATCTTACACGTCGAGCTCGGGCTTCACCATGAAGCTTTCAAGTTCGACATCATCCGCGAGGGGCCAACCAGTTTTGGGGCTGAGTATCATATCGTCCTCGCAGCAATTCACGGAGCTCGCCAGGGCGCGCCAAACAAAATCCTTGACGCTGAATCCCGCAAATCGCGCGGCTCGACGGATGCGCTTCCGGATTGAAGGCTCTTCGCACAGTGTAACGCCAAAACCGGCAGGCGCTCTCTCTTCATAGAGGCGGTCGCCGCGAACTAACTGCGCGGGCAAGCGGCGGCGGCTGTAAAGTTCTAGGAATTGCTCGGCCGACATTCCGAATTCGTCTGCGATCGGAATCACTACTTTTCGGCATTCTGAATCCAGGCTCCAGTCAACTTGGCCGTTCTTTGTTTCGACGACAAATGAGTCCATAGCCTCACTAGACATGTTGGTTTTCATAATTTTAGGGGGTTGGTGGTGTGGTTCATTGATGTTCTCCGGGATCTCGGGGGTGAAGTTCTGAGAAATCTTCCGTAAAATCGGGAAATCTCTTTAACGACGCTGAAGCTTTCACGATTCGCGCCCCTTGTAAAGCCAAATTATTCCACACCCGGGCAGCGCGGAATCTTTCCCTTGAAGGATCTTCCCCCTAGTTGATCCAGAGAGATCGTCCGTCCGACAATGCCGTTTGAGCCGAGAATCCGAATCTCGCCGGAGCGAAAGCTTGCGCGGTTCTGCGCATAATTGATCGCCTGACGTTTCTCTGGGAAAACGGGCTCGACGCCCGGCGCTTCAAAGACTTTCCAGCCCGAACAGTGCGGCCTGATTTCAATGACTGTCATGACAGCTACGTTTGCGTTTACCTCAAAGCGATGGCAAATGTTCATGCGAACGTAATGCAATCCCAGAACAGCCAATCGTTGTCATTGCCGGACCGCCCGAAGGCGAAGGGCAATTACACCGGCGAACGCCTGAAGGTGCTGCGCCCCGAAACCTATCGCCGCGTTGTGCGGCTATTAGCCGAGCCGCGCCAGTACGTCAGCTACCGGGAAATCTGCCGCCAATGCCACGTGACAGATGATACGGTGAAAGCAATCGAGCAGCGTGAGGCGATTCCTATAGCCACACGAAAACAGGCACTGATGGAGCAAGCCGCTCGCATTGCCAAGCTCGCTGCGGATCGCGTCGAAGACCAGATCGACACTGCCACTCTACCCCAGGCGGTCGTGACGATGGGGGTGATGACGGACAAAGTGCTCGCCCTCTCCGCCGACCCGGCCATGATTATTCGGCATGAACATCAGCACCTCCACGCTCATCAACATCGCTTCGAGCCAATCACCCGCGACCGCTTCAAGGAAATCATTGCCAGACTCAAAGCTCAACGCTCCGCCTCGCAGTCCACGTTATCATTTCAATCCGTGCCTTCACCTCTTTCCACAAATGGCAGGTAAAGCTACAGGCGAACGAATACCGGGCCGCAAATATCGACAAATCGTCGAAGCCGCATCCCGCGGCGACTCAATCAATCTGATCTCGCGCAACGTTAAAGTTACTTGGCATACCGTTAAGGCTGTCGTAGAGCGCGAATCACGAGAAATCGCAGAACGTAAACAAGAACTGCTTGATCAATCCCTGCGTATCGCGCGCCGTGCCGCTAATCGCATCGAAGACACAATCGACGAAGCTAATCTCAGCCAG
>QHNJ01000215.1 GCA_003218395.1 Verrucomicrobiota bacterium | reverse complement strand
ATGGCACGGTCCTGGCCGCAGGCGGCTTTGTCGGCAGCTCCGTCTACCATGGGTCGGCGATTTACGACCCAGCGACTGGCACCTGGGCTGCGTCGGCCCAGGTCCAGGGCGATCATGGCACCGGGCCCACAGCCACCCTGCTGCTAAATGGCAGAGTGCTTGCAGCAGGCGGCACGGACGACGACTTCATGCCCCACCGCCGACGCCGACCTCTACCAGAGTCGAAATTGACCCGCTGATTGGCGCTAACTCGACTCTCGACTATCCGAATACCCGAAAGAGGCGCGCAAGAATCAGTCGGAAGGATTCGGGATTTTCGAGGCGGAGTTTGAGGGAGACAGCGGAAATCACAGGCCGACACCTTTCGTCTTTCCCATCATCATGCGTTGCGAAATAAGCTTAGGGTCTAACGAGAAGAAGCTCAGCCGCGGCGAGCGGGAGCGCGCGTGGCTGCGGGTTGAATGGTTTTAGTCATGTGAAAGCTAAGTAGTACGCCGGCTCGCCATCGGCTGCAGGGATTGCTTAGACCCTTGCATGTCTACTCTTTAATCTCGATTTCACGAACCATTCCAACGTCAGCATGTGTCAGTTCAGTGTTTGTGACTGGCATTTCACAGTGCAGTACGTAGTGCCCCGGGGTGAAGTTCTTTCGCAGCCACACCACCCTGTGGACATCATGACTGTCGAGCGCGCCGCCCAAGGCTTCCGCAGGCGCGGGGCCGTGCCCCTGCTGTTTCCGCCAGCTGTTCAGGTCGGCGGTGGTTTTGCCGCCGTGCAAACGGTAGATATCAACCTCGTGCATAGATGGGCCGGGGGTTTCGATTCGGATGACTTGCACTCCCTTGTGCAAATCGCCCGAGAGCTCGAATCGGTAGTCAAAGAGCTTCAACACGAGATCTTCTTTCGGCGCCCGATCGTCCTTTGCTCCGACCTCTTCGACGGTAAATGGGTGGACCGGCGTGGTCTTGGCGTGACCGCTATTCCAGCAAATGAGAATATATTGTCCCGGGTCCACTCCTAGCCACATCTCGGCAGTCTCGCCGGGCGAGGTTAGTCCCGGGCCGGAGTAATCTAGAGCACCCTCGGGGAAAAGAGAGCCCTTCTTCACCGCCGCGACGTAGTTTTCTGCGCTTATGCCCTTGGGAAGTTTCACCAGCATGGACTCGTGGATTTCAGATCCGTGATTCTCGAATAGGACGTGACGCAATCCGGCGGCCACCCTATCGGGAGCTTCGAATCCGGCATCTGTCGCGATGATCCGAAACGGGGGCAGAGTCTTGTCTGCAACTTTTGCATGACAGCCGACAGTAACCAGGCAAGCGACACTTAAAATGGCCCGGCAGATGGCATCGACTTGCACAAGAGTCCCTAATTCCAGCGGTCTAACGAGAACAAGATCAGCCACTGCGCGAATTACAAGTGGCGTTCATGAAACAGAGAAAGCTGGGCATACGGACGGTTAGCGGTTGGGCTGCATCGCTTGGTTAGGCGGTCTGCAGTCGCTTGCACATTATGTCACCGGGCCGTTGCTGCCAAACACACGGGCCGAGTACTGTCCAGGCTAAGCGTGAATACCACGCCTGCGTGTCGAGTGTGAACAAATACAAGGTGTGTATCGCTCGCGACCGAGCTTCGTCCTCGACGGCGGCGCATAGTGCGGTACCAATACCCCGACGACGAAAATGCGAGCCGACAAATACTCCTCCGAGCCAAGGAGTCAGGTCTTCACGCCCCTCAAGATCATGCACGCGAAGGGCGGCAGTTCCGAGAAGTTGTCCATTCGCATGCGCAACCCATGCAATAGGCAACTTATCTCGATTCATGTGCGCCTTTAGTTTTTTGATTCGAAACTCAAGGGTTTCTTCGCCAAGAATAGAGCCCCACTGTTCGAACAGCCACTGCGCCAATTGCGACACGTATTCGGGATGCTCAATCAGGTAGCTAATCCGAACTCCACGCATATCAATTCAATGGTCGGGCCTAACTACGGTTCGACGAAAGCCTGTTTCGTCTATTTCGGCTTTGAGTGGAGAGCGGCTCTCGATAGAAAGAAAGCATGAGTTCTTCATTATCGGAGCCAGGAGAACAGAGCAAGCCGCAATTGCTGGATCAAATTCGGCAGCAGTTGATGTGGCTACGGTGTCAGGTCAAGAGCGTGGCAAGTATTCACGATCAATCCCCCCTTAGCCGAAGCCTAGATGCCCATCAAGCGGGTATAAGCAAGTGAGCTAGTGAACACGACGCGGTGAATAGTTCTTTGCTGAAAGATTGGTCCAGCGCTTATTCCCACCCAGGAATGACGGTCGGACGAACTCTCGGAGACAAGATATCTTTTCTCGAGTTACGGGATCGAGTGGCCCCTGTTAGTATGCACCGACTGCACGTCCGGCCTATCCACTATACCGCTCAGATTGATATCATCGCGGAAGTTGGCGGCAGTGACCGGCTGGCCTCTGTCGGCCTGAAGCTGTTGCAGGTCCGGTCTGTCGACGATGCGATTGCCGTTCACATCGGCCGTTAGGAAACCAAAGGGAACGTCGCCATGTTG
>QHNJ01000214.1 GCA_003218395.1 Verrucomicrobiota bacterium | reverse complement strand
AGAACAGGAAATCGCCTCGCTATTCGATCGCTGGAATCAGTCGTTACAAACTGGTGATCCGCACAAGGTAGTCGCCAACTACGCAGAGCGATCTATCCTCTTGCCTACTGTTTCAAACAAGCCGCGTCTCACGCCAGCCGAGAAGGAGGATTACTTCCATCACTTCTTAGAGAACCGCCCCTCTGGCAAGATCGACTTGCGCACCATTGAGCTCGGTTGCAACACGGCGGTTGATGCTGGTCTTTACACATTCACGTTTGCTAAGACAGGGGCAAAGGTCAGCGGACGCTACACCTACACCTATCGCTGGAACGGTTCAGAGTGGCTCATTACGAGCCACCATTCCTCGGCAATGCCAGAGAAGGAGTAGCACCCAAGAGGCATAACCCGTCGTTCCAGCGGATCGCCTACGGCGGCACTGAACTCCAACGTTAGAGGGCTTGTCATGAAGAAAAATTCCGTCTTAAAGCTGCATGGTGAGCTCGTTTGCGCTCCATTCGATTTTTTGCTGGCCCGTATTGCGGGCGGCGATACCGAACGCGATGTTCATTTTTATGTGGGTGACCGTTATTGGCGCCTCGCCGAACATTATGAAAGACTGGGTTGGATCAAGACGGCCAAACGATTCAGGTTCCAAGCGGAACATCACCTTCGGTTGAGTGGATGGAACGATACCCCACCGGCGGTAGCTGTGGCCATGGAAGTTCCTCGTCCGCCGACTTTCACTAAGGCTATTGGTCGGCGTTTCCGTCGAACCCCACCCGATGATGCCGCGTGAAGCCTCAGTTTGTGGTAGGGTGCCCTCTAACCCGCGGCTTAAGATAGATGTCGAAAACGCTCGCCTTAAGGCTCGCTTTATTCGGCACGGCTTAGCCGCTATCCGTTAGGCAGCCAGTCAGGCAGGAGTTGTCCAATGCCTACATTCTTTGCGGTTTTCCTGGCTATTTTTGTTTTTCAGGTCTCAGTCCATGCAGCGGATAAAATCAGGATTGGATTTGCTCCAGGAGCCAGTGGGATCTACTTCCCCTTGGCTCAGAAAATGGGATTCTTGAAAGAGGAAGGAATTGAAGCAGAGATTATCCGGCTTTCTAGTGGGGTCGCAGTGGCAGCGCTGGTCAGTGGAGAAGCCGATTATTACACGGCCATTTCTTCGCTACGGGCAGCGGTCCAAGGGCTCCCGCTTAAAGTCGTCGCTTCTTATTTACAAGGCGGTGACCAGACACTCGTGGCCCGTGGTGATGTCCGATCCGTGAGGGAGCTAAAGGGAAAAACGGTTGTGATTGGCACGCCTGGGGGTAGTCCTGATCGCAATGCGCGGCTGATACTCAGGCATTTTGGCCTAGAGCCGGAGAAAGACGTAAAGTTCTCTCCGGGAGGCCTTCCCGAAGGTCGTCTTGCCCGTCTTCAGCAGGGGTTGATCGATGCGACGGTTGTCCCGGTTCCCCTTGATCTTCGTGCAACGAAGATGGGACTTAATGTTCTCGCACGGGCTTATGAGCTTTTCACCTACCCCGGGAGCGGACTAGTAACGACGACAAAGAAAATCAAGGAGAAGCCTGATGAGATTAAGCGAGTGATCCGAGCAGGTATCAAGTCGAGCCGCTATATCAAATCGAATCGTGACGGGACGATTCAATTTCTGATGGAGTGGCAGAAGATTGACAGTGAGATAGCCACGGCCACTTACGAATATTTATCCAAAGCCAGTAATGACGATGGAAGTCTGCCGGAAAAAGGATTTCGCCTACTGATCG
>QHNJ01000213.1 GCA_003218395.1 Verrucomicrobiota bacterium | reverse complement strand
TCGAATGGATTGGCGCGGAGGTCTGGGGAACCGGTGGCGAGATTGGCTATTCGGTCGATGGCAGCCACGCAGAATTGATCGCAGTTCCAGTCGCGAGTCTTCGGCGCAAGCCCGAGAGGCTATCATTAGAACAAGCGGCTGCGATCGGTGTTACCCATCTCGCCGCTTGGCTCGGCGTAGTTGAATACGCTCAGCTCGCTTCCGGCGAGACCTTGCTAGTAATCGGCGCGGGTGGAGGTGTTGGAGGAGCTGCGGCACAAATTGGGAAATGGCGTGGGGCGCACGTCATCGGCGTGGACCAACATCAACTCCGATCGGATGCACCCGCGGCACGCGCTGTCGACGATTTCTTCGTTCTTCAAGGCGAGCCTCTCGGCTCCCTTGTTGCTCGCGCAACAGACGGCCGTGGCGCCCAAGTCATCTTCGACGCGGTCGGCGGACCCATGTTCGAGCCCGGCCTGAAAGCATTAGGACATTACGGCAGACAGGTCGAGATCACATCGGTGGGTAACCGCCGGGTAAGTTTCGACCTCCTTGACTTCTATCATAATGAGAGCCGGCTTTTTGGCGTCGACACGCGCCACCGTGACGCCACTGCATCTGCGGCTTTACTTGAGGCGCTTACGCCATTCTTCGACGATGGCCTATTCCAGCCGCCGGTGATCGATCAAGTGATTCCTCTCTCCGACGGACGTATGGCGTACAAGCAGGTGGCCCACGGGGACGTGAGAGGCCGGGTCGTCCTGGTGCCGTAACACTGGATCGGCTGCGCCGTGGAAATGGTCCATCCACCGCAATGTCCGGGGGATCAATCAATGCTCCAAATGTAACAGAGTTAACGATGAATGAGTCCCTAGGCCAACTCAAAGAAGCGCAACATGTACCGCTGGCCCAACTGGCCCGAAACACTGCGTACGAATTGATCCTCACCTTCATTCTGCTTTTCGGCGTAACAACTATCGTGAGATGGGTGATCGGCCCCTCGCTCATCTCCCGGTCGATCCCGCAGATTCATGCCGAGCTAGTGCTTGTTGGTGCGGGCGTGGCGTTGCTCCTTGCGGGGCTGATCCTCAGTCCGATGGGGAGAGCGTCGGGAGGGCATATGAATCCTGCCATCTCACTCGCCATGTGGCGCTTCGGTGTTTTTCCCGGAGCAGGCGTAGTGCCGTACAGTATCGCCCAGTTGCTCGGCTCAGTACTTGGCGTGCTGGCCGCCCGTGTAGTGTGGGGCCAAGTGGTCGCAGAGCCGCCGGTTCTGTACGCCGTGCTCCAGCCGGGACCGCTCTGGTCGACTGCGGAACTATTCACAGCCGAGGCCCTGTCTATGGCGGTCATCGTGTTGATCGTCGGCATGTGTCTCGCGGAGGACCGCCTGGCGCCGTTCGTACCCTGGGTCGTCGGCATCCTGATCGGAATGGCCATCGCAGTCCTCGGCACGTCTACCGGTGGCAGCGTGAACCCGGCCCGCCAGTTCGGACCGGCCGTAATCGCTGGCCAGACGCAGTTCCTGTGGTCCTATCTACTTGCCCCGATGCTCGGAGCAGTGATCGCGGCCTCGCTACGACAGACGATCCAGCACCGCCGAGCCGTATTGACGCACCGACTATGCGGTACCCAAGCGGACGGGCGCCGGCTATCCGGTCTCCCGACTCA
>QHNJ01000212.1 GCA_003218395.1 Verrucomicrobiota bacterium | reverse complement strand
AATTGATTGCGGAGATAAGAGACGAGGCGCCTTGAACGGGAAGCAGCTTCAGGATAAAGAGGAAGCGAAGGAGTCAACGAGCACTCAACATCTCTCTTTACAAGTTCCCGGCTAAATCCAGAATGTCATCGTTTCGATCATGCAGCTCACAACGGTAAAGATCGAAAAGCCCGACGAGATTAACTTCATCCTGGGGCAGAGTCACTTCATCAAGACCGTCGAAGACATCCACGAAACGATGGTTCAGTCGGTCCCTGGAATCAAGTTCGGTCTCGCCTTCTGCGAGTCGTCGGGCGAGATGCTCGTCCGCTGGACGGGCACGGATGACTCCATGACCGAATTGGCAAAACGAAACGCGCTTGCCCTTTCAGCCGGGCATAGCTTTATCCTTTTCCTCGGACCAGGATTCTTTCCCGTCAATGTGCTCAACACTCTCAAGATGGTGCCGGAAGTTTGCCGCATCTTTTGCGCCACGGCGAACCCGGTCGAAGTCGTCATCGCCGAAACGGACCAAGGGCGCGGCATTCTCGGTGTGATCGACGGCGGCAAGAGCAAAGGTGTCGAAGGGCCAGAAGACATCGCGTGGCGCAAAGACTTCCTGCGGAAGATCGGTTACAAACTGTAGATTCAAACGGCTGAGGACTCTGCAGAAACTGGTCGAATCGGTTCCTGACGATTACCCGAAAAAACGCGCGCAGGGTTCGACGTGATTTAGAAGTTTTGGAAGAGTCGGCTTTCCGTTCGTGACCGACCGGTCATAATGGTTAAACCCGCTGGCGATTGAGGGAAGGGTTCCGGTTCTCACCTCGCAGTCACAGAGCATGGCGGTGAGTGAAGCGCTCGAGATTCTAAAGGATGTCGTTGGGCGTCTCGAGGTCGCCGGAATAGCCTAGATGAAAAATTGAAGGTACGTCGGAAAAGCATCCCAGGGGAGTTTAAACGAAAGGCGGACGAGAACATCTTGAAAGAAGCAAGCCAAGCGAAGATCTATCAACTCAAAATTACTTTGAGAGACATGCGCCCTTCGATCTGGCGGCGGGTCCAAGTCCGAAGCGACGTTACGCTCGCCAAGCTGCACCGGATCGTTCAAACGGCGATGGGCTGGTACGATTCGCACCTGCATCAGTTCATTGTCGGTGACACGTATTACGGAGTCCCGAGCATCGACGATTTGTCGGAGGTCGAGGACGAAAGAAAGAAACGGCTCGGCCAGTTACTTTCGAAGCCGCAACGGAGGATCACTTACGAATACGACTTCGGCGACGGCTGGGAGCATGAGATATTGCTGGAGAAAATTTTGCCGCCCGAGCCCGGCGTTCGGTATCCGCGCTGTATCGGCGGCGCCCGCGCCTGCCCGCCCGAGGACTGCGGCGGCACGGGCGGATACGAAAATTTTCTGGCGGCGATCCGCGATCCCGGCCATGAAGAGCACGAAGAAATGCTCGAGTGGATCGGCGGCGAATTCGACCCGGAAGAGTTCGACCTGGATGAATTTGATATTGCGCTGAGGCATATCAGGTGAGTTGTTTGGCCGCCGCTTAAATTGAGCGATTAAAGGACTTGAACGGCTTGAACGATTCGAACTTTTTGATCTGCGCTTCGGCTCCCTCGCCAAGGTCCTCGAACCGGCTTCTTTGGTGAAGGAGATCAAAGATGATGGCGAAGTCGTTGGGACGCTATCGAGGCCTGGTCGTCGGCCGATAAAAAGATATTTGACACGATTCGACGCACACCGATCTGGTGCACTAGCGCCCGCTCTTCGGGGCGAGCGAGGAATTGAAACATGCAACCATCGAGTTGTAAGCGTTGAGCATGATTCACCCTATGACATCGTTTAAGGACGCAAGTCGGTGAATGGATCT
>QHNJ01000211.1 GCA_003218395.1 Verrucomicrobiota bacterium | reverse complement strand
GAACAAGAAAATAGTCAAATACAGGAGTATCTGCACTGTTGAATAGCGCTATAGATACCCGAAATGGAAAAAAAATACAAGGAAAATAAGCCGGCAGCCGAATATGGCCCAGCGTCCTGACCGCTTCGTTTGCGGATGGGCCAATTATCTGAAAGAGGGAATATGTCTGAAACTCAGTGAATCAGCTGGGTTAAGAGCTAAGACGCCAAACGCAAATCGGAGTTTGCGATATGTTGCGTCAGTGGGCGTTGCGGCAAAGCAACGACTCGCAAATCCTTTTGCCTGTATTGCAAGAGACCGCGTCTGATGTAGCCCGGATCAAGCCCAAAGAGTCCGCACACGTTCTCAAAGCTAAACAGCCAGTCATCATCGGAGCTGAAAAACCACTCCCTGGTTTCTTCGAAATGCCGTCTCCCGCTCCGCGTATTGACACCAAAATACTTTATGTAGCAGCGGATCGCGTCTTCTAAAACCGCCAACATCAACAACATCTCGAGTTCACGACCCGGCCTGCTTCGGCAGACCTGAAGATATTCGTATAACATTTCGATATCGAATGGGGAATTAAAGGTTTCTGAATGTTGTTCAGATGAAAAACCTGCTACAGCCTCGACATTCATAGTATCCCCCTAAATCTTTTTGATGCCGTAATCCTTCCGGGCTAAGCTGCCCACCGGCATTTTCGTCCGACTGGGCAAATTATGTGAGCAATGAACGCGCCAATGATGAACGGGGAGGAAGAAAACCTTGCATGAACCGAAAATGCGTTGCATTTCAAAGAGTTCACAAAACATATCTATGATCAAATGACTGAACCCTCATGGATTCGATTGAAGAGATATTCAGTAAGAGTAGGTAAATCACCTACAGTATTGTAGAGGAATAATCCACAATGCTGGCTCAGCCGGAGTTATTTCTCCTGGGATGGCGCTGGTATCGGCGCTCCCCGCGCCGCGAGCCGGAGCCCCGAGTCGGCGAGTCCATGATAGTGAATCTCTCCGGCCTCCGGCCATCAAGGCGTTGAGAAAACGCACGTGAAGCCGGACATAAAATATTCGGCCTCAATCCGCTGCGCTCACAGCTCCTGTCGCCATCAGGGCAGCTAACGAAACGACTTTCAAAATTTCGGACAGCTGATACGGTTTCATAATGACTGCGGTAAGTTCGCCCTTGGTTGCTGCCGATGCAATTTCAGGCGCGATGTAACCCGTGGCCAGAATAGCTTTCAGATTCGGGTTGGCTTGCTTCATTCTCTGAAAAGCCTCCCAACCGCTCAATCCTGGGAGTCCCAGGTCGAGGACCACGATCGAGATCTCATCTTTATGGCGAAGATGGATATCGACCGCCTCGAGACCGTTGATGGCGGTCAAAACCCGATAACCGTTCCTTTACAGAAAGTTTTGCATCAACTGCACCTGCCGTACCTCGTCTTCGACAAAAAGGATTGTCTGTCCTTGGACGCGAATCTCTTTATGTTCGCTTCGGAGTTCTCGCTTACTTTCAAGTTGTTGACCCTGAAGTTCGCCAATCGGCAAATAAATATTGAACGTAGAGCCTTCATGCGGCCGGCTCATCACGTCAATAAAGCCGCCGTGATTGGCAACGATTCCGTAGGCCACTGAAAGACCCAACCCGGTGCCTTGATCCTGGTGCTTGGTCGAAAAAAACGGTTCGAAAATTCGACTTTTGACGGCGTCGTCCATCCCTAGACCCGTATCCGCCACGGAGATCAATGCGTACTGCTCAGCTTTGACTTCCTGAAAACGTGCGCGCAGTTCGGCTCCAGGCACCGTTCCGGTTGTCAAAACAAGTTTTCCGCCTTCAGGCATAGCATCACGCGCATTGAGCGATATGTTGAGAAGGACTTGATCTATCTGGCTAGGATCCGCCGTCAGCGCAGGAGTGCCCGGGTCTAAATGCAAGCCGACATCAATCGTTTTCGGAAACGTTTCGCTAAGCAGGCGCTCAAGGTTCTTAACTAGATCATTGAGATTGAGCTGTTCCAGTCTCGCCTCGCTCCTTCGAGCAATGGCGAGGAGCTGCTGAACGATTGCCGTGCCGCGATCGACGGTTTCGTCTATGATTTTCAAAGCCCGTTGAAGCTCTTCATCCTTCGACCGATCCTCCCCAATGAAGGACGCGTGCCCCCTTATGATGTTGAGAATGTTGTTGAAGTCGTGGGCGATGCCGCCGGTCAAGGTGCCAATGCTTTCAAGCTTCTGAGATTGGCGCAGTTGCTCTTCAAGCCTTTTCTCCTCCTCCATTTCGCTCAACAGAGCGGTGTTGGCTCGCTCCAGCTCAGCGGTGCGCTCTTGTACTCGCCGTTCGAGCTCCGCATTCGATTGGGCCAGTGCGTCTTTGGCCTGGAGCAAGGCCGCCTCTGCCAACTTCCGCTCGCTAATGTCGACATTGACTCCCGATATGCGGAGCGGTCGTCCTCCGGCGCCCGTAAAAACTTTTGCCCGCGCGAAGAGCCAGTGCACGCTTCCATCCGGCCAGACCACACGAAAATCTTGAG
>QHNJ01000210.1 GCA_003218395.1 Verrucomicrobiota bacterium | reverse complement strand
GGTGACTTTAAACACACCCTCTTTTTCGCTAAGTTCTCCTTTTACACCCGTGAGCTGCTCAATTTTCGCTGTGTCGAGTTTCCCCTCCGCTGCGAGACTCGGTGATACAGCGCCGGCCGGAGCTAAATATGCAAACGCCGCGAATCCACCTATGGCTGAGAAACGCGCTATCTTCCTGCAAAAATTCTTTTCCATATTAAACTCCTTTCATTTCTACTGAGGTTTGTTGCTTTTTATTTCCAGATCATCGAAGGCAGTAACGCTATCAGATTTTGTCCATAGGCCGATCTGGCCTGCTTTAAAGCGAGAATCTCGATGATCCAGCAGGAGCCGGCCATTGAGATAGGCCTGGATATGATCGCCGACAGCGGCGATCCGCAACGTGTGCCACTGGCCAAGCGCAGGCGGCTGGACCGCCGCCGTCGCTAGTTGGCGCCGCCCGTTGTCGTAGTAGTAAAGCCTAAAATTATTCTCCAAGGCATTCGCCCTTACGACGTAATACTTCCCTTCAGAAAACCGAAACACGATCCCGCCTGAGGCGTCTTCCCTGCCCGAGATCGGTTTGAACCGAATGGAGACGTCAGCGTCAGTATAGGGACCACCAGGTGCGACGATCACGTTGAACTGATTCTCCACGGCGCGTTGAACCAGCACCTTCTTACCGCTCGGCGCGTCCTTGGCTTCCTCTACGCTCCAGCGGCCATCCACCGTTTTCCACCCTTCAATGCCCTTTTGCTCGAAGTCAAATCGCTCGACTCGCCCATCAGAAAGCTTAAGTTCATATTTCTGCGCCCAGGTCGTGCGGTCGTCGAGCAACAAAATAAATCCAACTACCAGAAGAAATGCAGTACTGCTTCGCATAGCGGCAGCTCCTCGTCAGTATCTCACTTCACAAAGACCCACGTCGGTTGAAGAATCGGAAATGCGATCAATCCTATCATCGCTGTCGCGGCGACCAAGACCGGATTGCTAACCTTCCAACCGACCAGAACGATAAGGCTAACCAGCGCGATCAACACCGTGAGCCAGTCCCCGATCGCGATCTTTCCTAGTAGGACGCAAGCCCCCAATATCGTGCCAATGGCAGCCGCATACGCACCTTTGACGAAGCCTTTCACGTTAAGGTTTGCCCGATTGCGAACAAGGATGGGCGCCACGAGCAGGACGAAGAGAAACGAGGGAAGAAAAATCCCCACCGTTGAAACAAGGGAGCCCCAAAAGCCGGCGACCAAATAACCCACGAACGTCGCAGTAATAACGACCGGTCCGGGGCTAATCATCCCCATCGCCACTGCGACTAGAAACTGCCGTTCATCAAGCCAGCCGGTCTGCTGAACCAGCCCTTTCTCTAGGAACGGAACGATCACCAGACCGCTGCCGAATGTAAGAGATCCCGCCTTGAGGAAAAACAGAAGCAGTTTGCCCAAGATCGAACCAGCAGCGGCGTTAGTGGTTGGGGCAGTGACAGCAAGAGCAGCCAACAGCGGCAAGGAGGGCACAGTCTTTCCGCGAAATAGTGATCCGTAATAGGCAATACCTACGATCCCCGACGCCAGGAACAGCAGCGCCACTTCGGCCTGTACCGCGACGGTTACAACAAAACACACGGCGGCGATGGCCCATTGCAACCAGTCCTCCATCCCGAGTTTGGCGAGGCTGTAACAAGAGGAGAGGATTAGGGCGATAACGGCCGGAGCTACGCCGTAGAAGATCGCGGTCACCGGAGACAAACCGCCGAAGTACGTGTAGAGGGCACCCAATGTCGCTACAATGACAAAATTCGGAAGGATAAACGCCCAACCTCCCGCCCATGCTCCCCAGAAGCCTCCACGCAGATAAGAAATATAGATTCCAACCTGAATCGCGAGCGGACCGGGCATAGACTGACAGACCGCGATTCCCTCACGCATCTCCTCCTTTGTAAGCCACTTCCGCTCCTGAACTAGCTCCCTCTCCATCTGTCCAACTAGAGCGACTGGTCCTCCAAAGCCAAGCGCACCGAGACGCAAGTAATAAAGAGCCAAATCTCGGATCGGCACCATGCTAGGCGTGTTCGCTGATTCCATCGGTTATCTCCTTTTGTCTACCGATCAGAGGTCGTCCCACGCACTAACTGCTGCACCATTTCAGCCGCGTTTTCTCTTGAAATATTCGTACAGGTCATCGAAGACGGCGGTACCACGAACCAGGCGGGTCTCGTCGTCTTTATGAGCCATGGCGATACCAGCTATGAGCCGCTCAATTCCCGGAGTCTCCTGCCGGCCAAACTTTGAATCCTTGAGGTCAA
>QHNJ01000209.1 GCA_003218395.1 Verrucomicrobiota bacterium | reverse complement strand
GATATTCCCGGAGAGATCGACTTGGTCGACGTCTTCCGCCGCTCTCACGATATCAACGGCCACGTCGAAGACATTCTAAGCAAGAAACCGAAGGCGGTTTGGTTTCAGTCCGGCATTCGCAATGACGCTGTCGCGGAACAGCTCGCCAAAACAGGCGTCAAAGTCGTGCAGGACCGCTGCTTGATGGTCGAGCACCGGAGGGCGGCCGCAATCTAAAAAAACGGAGGGTCGCCTCATGCACGCCGTCCAATGGGCATCTCAGTTCATCACAATCGTCGCCTGCAGTCTGTTTGCCGGGGCGGCGATCTACGTAAGTTTTGTCGAGCATCCAGCGCGCATGGAGTGCGGCACTGAATTGGCAGCCACCGTTTTCAGGCCGAGCTACCGAAGGGCCGCGGTCATGCAAGCCTCACTTTCGGCCTTGGGCTTCGTGTTCTCCGTGATTGCTTGGTTAACCAGCACCAATATCTGGTGGGTGGTGGGAGGTGCGCTGCTTGTCCTTGTCATCCCCTTTACATTGTTGGTGATCATGCCGACGAACCGGCAATTACTTTCATCCGGTCTGGACAAAAAGTCCTCGCACACGCACGATTTGCTCGTGCGCTGGGGCAGACTTCATGCCGTGCGCAGTGTTCTGAGCTTTGCGGCTCTGGTCATCTTTCTCGCAAGCGCCTGATGTGGAACCTCGCAGGCCGAGCAACTAGATAAGGCCACCGTCTCGTCAGTCGAGGTATCATTCTGGTACAGATGTAGAAGACCCCAAAGCTCACCCGTTCACCTATACAAGCCTGAGCTGCCCACGCTTGTGCTTGTATCTAAATTTTGCAGGAAAGAGAGTATGCTCGATCAGCGACTCAACAGAATGAAGGCAAAGATCGCTTTTTGGAAAAGGTCTGTGTTGTTTCTCGTTGTGTTCTTTTTTCTCTTTGCCTCCCTCTGGGGTCTTTACATCGCTGTCAAACCACCAAAGATAGTATCGAACTTAACGCCAAAAGATCTCGGGCTTAATTATGAGGATGTCGCCTTCACCACGGAGGATAACGTTACGTTGCGGGGCTGGTTCATTCACCATAAACAGGCACCTCAAAAAACCATCATCGGCCTTCACGGTTATCCGGCAGATAAAGGGAATATCCTGCCGGTCATCGCTTTCTTGAGTCAAAAGTACAGCTTACTTTTGTTTGATTTCCGTTATCTTGGCGCAAGCGGCGGTCGCTATTCGACCATTGGAGCCGAGGAGATCCGGGATGTCCGATCGGCCATTGCATTTCTTAAGTCTCGAGGAGTTAAAGAAGTTGGTGTATGGGGGTTTTCCATGGGAGCGGCCGTAGCCTTGATGGCAGCTCCGAATCTACCGGAAATAAAAGCGGTCGTTTCCGAGTCCAGCTATGCCCAGCTGGATCTGATGGCGCCCGTACTTTTTCAAATTCCCATTCTTCGATATCCGCTCGCCTGGCTCACCGGCTTATGGGCGAGATTATTCCTAGGCATTAATTTGAAAAAGGTTTCACCCAAGGATAGCGTGAAGAATCTCAACATTCCGGTTCTGATCATTCATTCCAAAGGCGACCCATTGATTACTTTTCAGCATGCCTTACTGCTGCAAGAAGCATTGAAAAATAATCCCAAAGCGGAATTTTGGTTTCATGACAACCTCTTCCATGGCCAATTAGGACCCGATTACCAAAAACGAATCGGTAATTTCTTTGCGGCAAATCTGTGATTGACCCTGGGCTCTCTTAACTGGATCTGAAGCGGTTTCAGTGTGGCATCTGACGATCGTTTCGGTTTGTAGGACGGCCGACACAGGGAGAAATCTCATCGCCGTTCGTTTGGATCCGAAGGTCCTGCGTTGGTTGCGCGCAATGGCCGAAGAAGGGATTGCCTTTACCAGTCAACCCTCCAGTGGATGCCAGCGTGAGTCCGTAGTCCTTAGCGACGCTACCAACGTTCAAGAATCGCTTGACACGCTCACGCCGCGCGTTGGAGCGCGCGCAACTGGCGGGCGATGAAGGCCTTGATCATCTCGTAAGCGCGTTCGGTCTGCGGACCGGGGTTGGCGACCCAGCGGTGCTCGCAGCCTTTAAAGATTTCCAACTCGCACTCGCCGCCCGCCGCTCGATAAGCGGCGACGAAGCGTTCTTGCACCTCGGGCAATACGTTGTCGTCCAACTCGCCTTGAAGCACGAACATCGGCGGCAGCGAGACCGGCTCACGGCGCTCGAGGATCAGCTGCGGATTGCCCTCGTAAATCGTATCCCACGGGTTGAAATAGATTTTGCTATTTTGGATCATTTCCTTCCATTGCCTCTTCTCCGCCTGCTGGTAGCGGGCAAAAGGATCGCTTACCGGCGAGCGGGCGACGACGTAGGCCACAGTCGCGTCGAGGTTCGGGGCCTCCGGCAGCGGGTGCGCGTTATAGCGCGGTTCTTTAGGGCGCATTGCGCATAGTTCGATTTCGTGACCGCCGCTG
>QHNJ01000038.1 GCA_003218395.1 Verrucomicrobiota bacterium | reverse complement strand
CCGACAATGATATGCGCGTCTCCTCTCATTCCGACGCGCAGAGGCAAAACTTGCCCTGCGCGCGGAGAGATTTCATACCGGTCGAGTGATCCCAGCGCGACGAAGTGCGATCCTTCAGCGGTAGTAACAGCTGACGGACTGATCCAATCGAGTTTTCCGGTGACAGCACCGTAACGCTGGTAAGGAAACGCTTCGAAGAAATACCGTACGCGCAGCGCGATGGCGAGTTTCGGAAGGCCAGTTTCGTTTAAGGTCATCCGGGCCCGCGGTTTCGCATCCTTCCGTGCGAGCTGGCAAAGTACTTGTCCCTGCTGCACGAAACTGCCCACGGTGCGTTGATCCATTGAAGTAATCACGCCTTCGTAGGGACTCCGAACTGTCAGCAAGTTCTGCTGGGTATTTTCCAGGTCTATTTTCAGAGCGCCAATCCGCATTTTTAATTTCTCGATTTCCGATTGTTGCTCGCCCCGTTGACGCGCGTGCTCTGTCTCCATTCGCTCACGGTCGAGCTTCACCTGCTGCAAAGTCCTCTGAGCCACACTCAAATCTTTTTCGGAGCCGGCTAAATCGAGTTTCAACTTTACAAGGTCGATTTCCGATTCACCGCCCTGCTTGGCTAATTTCTCCATGCGCGTGACCAGGTCGCGGCTTGTAGCCGCATGATTTTCGCGGAATTTTACTTCGCTTTTTGCCTGCTCGATTTCGGCCTTCTTTATCTCAAGTTGCGACACGTAAGCAGTTTCATATTGAATAAGGCTTTCTTCCTTGTTGCGTAAGTCTTCGGTGAGCGTCCGGAATTGCGTATCCCAACCGCGGATCTCGTCAGAGCGCAAAATAAACAGGTCCTCGCCGGCTTTCACAGGTTGACCCTCCTCGACCGCGACCCGACTAATTATGGCCTGCGGGGGTGATTGGATTGGATCGGCGCCCGTGGCGGGGATTAGAATGAACGGGCAATGTACAGTTTCTGGCAATCGCATCACGATCGCGATGAGCAACGCAAAGAGAAACGCCCCTACTAAAATCCACGCCGTTGTCCTGACAATCCAGGGCGGCGGTTCCTGCGGCGACATTTCGGATTCTGCGTCGAGAGAGCCACGTTGAGTTAACTGTGAGCTCATTGAAGAACTGGTTCAGATTCCCAATTGCTGGCTAGAAAGGTAGTAGTATAGACCGCGTTGTGCCATCAACTCATCATGCGTGCCAATCTCGGCGACACTGCCTTGTTCGAGAACCACGATGGAGTGCGCTTCGCGAATCGTGCTCAGCCGGTGCGCGATCACAATGGTCGTGCGTCCGGCCATTAGTCGACCGAGATTGTCCTGGATCGCGCGTTCGGATTCTGTGTCGAGCGCGCTGGTTGCCTCATCAAAGATCAACACTGGCGGATTATTGTAGATCGCTCGCGCAATTGCGATGCGCTGCTTTTGCCCACCGGACAAAGAAAGACCCGATTCGCCGATCTTTGTCTCGTAACCAAGCGGCAGGCGCATGACGAAATCGTGGGCAGCGGCGGCTTGGGCGGCGCCAAGAACCCGATCAAGATCTGGCTCTGGATCACCAAACGAAATGTTGCGCGCGATCGTTTCGTTAAATATGTGATTCTCTTGAAGCACAGTTCCGATATGCCGGCGGACGTCGCGATAATTAAGAGTCTTTAGATCGACATTGTCGAAGAAGATGGTCCCTTCCGTGGGCTCGAACAGGCCGGCAATTAATTTAATGAGCGTCGTTTTCCCACAGCCGCTGCGGCCAACGAGTGCCACCATGCGGCCCGGCGGGAGATCCAGTGTAATATTTTTTAGAATATCGGGCGATTCCGGTCCACCATATTTGAAACTAACTCCGCGCAGCTCGATGCGCCCTTCGAGGCTATGCACCGGGACGAGCCGAGAACGATCATGACCTTGCTCCGGCTCCTGTTCGAAAATGTCGTTCAGCCGATTCAGGAGGACGGAAGCGTGTTGCAAGGTGTCCCAAACCCCGAGGGCACGCAAAATTCCCGCGTAGGCCATTGCCGTCAGCGAGCTAAACGCAACAAACCCGCCTACGCTTAAGCGGCCGTCAATGACTTGCGTCGCGCCGACCCACAAGAAAATCGCAGTGGAAAGGAGACCGATGCTTTGCAGGACACTGTCCCACGACATTACGATAAAGCTGGCCTTAAAAAGTTTTTGCGAGACGGAAAGAAACTCGTTCAGCATGGTGTCACGAAATGCGCTCTCGGCGGACGCCGCTTTCACTGCCTCGATCCCTTTGATCGCATCGATTTGATGGGAACTGTATTTGCCCTGGGTTTCTTCCACACCCTGATACAACGGGCGAAGCACTTTCACCGAAAAGATCATTAGTCCGACGTAGAGAGGTGTTGTCGCCAGGAACGCGAGCATGAGCAGCGGACTGTACATCGCCATCAAAATGACTGCGCCTACGAGAAAGACTGCTGCGAGCAAGGCGCCAACTCCCTGTTGTACGGCAAATTCCCGAACTTGCCTGGCGCCATCGAGCCTCCGTTGAATGTCGCCTGTCCGACGGCTTGTGAAATAACTCATCGGCAGGGAAAGAAGTTTCCGGCTCAAGAAATCGAGAACGGCCGTATCAAGTCGCACGGCCGCAAAGGCCAGCAAATATTCCTGCGCAAGCGTGGAGAGTTGCACGAAGACGAGCGCCGCGAGCATGCCGAGGAGGATTATCTTCAAAAGGCCGATGTCGTTTTCGACAATGACTTTGTCGACGACCATCTGTGTAAACACGGGGAAGAGTAATTGGAGAAAGCTGACGGCGACGGCCAGCCCCGCTACTTGCAGCAAGATGACTTTGAAGCGCGCCAGAAACGGAAGAACCCACGCCAGGGTGGGCTTGCTCTCCGGGGCTTGTTCGAATGCTGGCGTGTATTCGAATAGCGCGGCATAACCGGTCCACTTCGCTTCAAATTCGCGACGCGGAAGTTTCCGCAGTCCAAGGGCGGGATCCGCCACACGCACAAACTGCTCATCGACATCATGGAGCACGATCCAGTGATTACCCTCCCAATGCACTATGGCCGGCAGCGGCATGAGCGGGAGATTGCGCAGCGAGATTTTCAACGCGCGAGCCGCCAACCCAAGTTCGTTTGCGGCGCGAGAAAGTGCCTTTAGGCTAGTGCCATCCGTCGCCGTGTGACAGAGCTGCCGAATCCGTGCCAGGCTCACCTTGCGGCCAAAATGCCGGCAGATCATTCCGAGACTGGCAGCACCGCAATCCATCTCGTCGATTTGCATAATGTGGTCGATTTTGCGGATCCGCTTGCCACGTTTGCGGAACAGGCCCTGCTCGTCAGCGAACGGCTCTTCCTTCTCCTCGGGTTCGGCAGACGGTTGTTGACCGTCCAGCTCCACTTTGTCGTGAACCTGTGTCTCCGCAGGAAGCAGCTCGGTCGTGAAATCAAGTGGGATGCGCGCTTCTGTTTTTGCCTGGTAAAGTGCGAGCCGCTCGCTCAGCAGTTTGTCGAACTCGGGAAACCGGCGTCGCAAATCTTGCACCGACTTCGGTTCAAGCGAGAGCAATTGGCAATCCGAGAACGCCTCTACCGACGCCGCACGTGGCGATCCGTTCAGGATCGACAATTCACCAAAGAAATCACCCTCTCGATAAAACGCGAGATTGCGCTCCTGCCCATCGATTCCAGCGAAGGCTCGCGCTCGTCCTTTCTGAAGTATGTAGAGGGGCCCGGCGTCGTCTCCTTCACGAATGATCAGATTGCCTTTTTCGGCTGTGACAGGTTTTAATCGGTCGATCATGCCGCGTAATACGGGCATCGGGAGCCGGCCGAAATTGCTGAACTGATAAAGGAAACTTTGCAGGGCCCGGTTGCGTCCGGTCGTCTCGACGTATTGTTTCAACTCGGGTACCCGGCGGACGAGCTGTAGAAAGTCTTCGCGGTCGATCCGTAGCACATCCACCGCCGTGCTGCAACGCACCGTTGCGTTTCGGGTTCCACCCTCAGACAAAGCGGCTTCTCCGAACGAGTCGCCGGGCTTCAATACCCCTAATGGGATTTCTTCAGCGCCCGGTTTGACCTTGAGGGCGCGTGCGCGGCCTCGCGTCAAAACGTAAAATGAATCGGCGGGATCGTCCTGTTTTACGATCACGTCACCGAAATCGTAATGTTCTTCCTGCAAGAGCGGTTCGATTGCGCCAAAATGTTCGTCAGAAAGAAACCGGAAGACCGAGGAACGCCGCAGAATTTCGCTGTCTTGTATTTTCATTCCGCCGGAACGGAAGCGCCGAGCCGTCGCTGTGTGTACTTGCTGGTAAGCTCGGAGAAATGCCGATCCAGCAATCGTTGATCGATCCGCAACTTAACACTTGGATCGTCCGGTTGCGGCTCGATCTTTTTAATGATGCGGCACAGCTCGAATCCGTCGCCTCGCGCGATTGGTTCCAGCACGTCTCCCGCCGAGACGCTTAGGAATCTCTGCTGGACGTCAGCGGGAACGTCTTCTAGAACAAAATTCACGCTTCGATAAGGGTACCTTCCCTCGGTGGCAACTTCCTCCATCGACATCCCGTCTTCACGCACACAAAACAGCGCTTCCTGCGCAGCGTCCCGCGATTCCAGCTCCATCACTTCAGTTTCGAATCGCGTTAGAGGCAATCGCAATGTTGCTAATTCACGTTGACGCGCTTGCGGAACAAGCAGCGTATCGCAACGCGTCCGATATGCCGCCTCGATCGCAAGCATTTCATTGAACCACTTCGAATCGCGCCCCAGCCTCTCCAGCCAATCTCCAAGTTGTAGCGACTCAATCCGGTTCCGATGCAAAAATTTTCGCTCTTCGGCTGCAATGGCATCTGGAGCAAGGTCTTTCTCGGCGCAGCGTGCGGCCAGACGCCACGTTAGTTCACTCGTCATCCGGTCCAATTCTCCCGATAGAATTAATTCTGCCACAAATAACTCGCGGAGGTCCGACGGCGCGGAAGCATACTCTACTTCATCCGGAACAACGCCACCAAGCACACTGGCATAATATTGACGGGTAAAGTAGTCGCTGAAGTCGTCAAACGTGAGGCCTCGATTTTCCAGCCATGCCTCCGTTTCTTCCGCAGTAATCAAATCGTACTCGTAACGAAACGCCTCTGCCGCGCCCGAGATTACCGACTCATCTGGCTCCAGATCCTGCTCGTCGGCCTGTCTTTCTGCTGCCAGGCGATGGCGAAATTTCTTCCAGTTGGAATCCAGTTCACCTCTGAAAATCGCCCCCTCCATTGCGTCGCGCGCCGTGTAATCCTGGTCTCTGCACGCGCAAACGATCAAGTCATAATGCGAAATTGACTCTGTGCTCGGCATCGAAGTGTGGTTTATACATTGTTTTGGGAAGAAAGTCGAGCCTGTCGGTAAATCGTTCGAAAAACGGGGAGTATGCCACGAATGCCTCCGCCTTCCGGTGCTTGGATGGTGATTTGACCACGAGCGCAATCGCACCGTTCAGTTGACAGTATGCCAACCGCTTCCCTTCGAGCCTTACTCATGCAGTCAATTGATTATGCGGGGATGTTTCCGCCTTGCAGTCTCGCGCTCGAACCGGCGCTGCGAAATCAGGCGCAGTATATCCGATCGGATGATGCGTGGATGCTGAACACGTTTGTTCTCCCCGTCATACAATTCGACTCGGCTAAACAATTGCTTCCGCAGTTCGATCCGTCACATCCCCTACGCGTTTCTGCGCTCGGACCGAAGACGGAGACTACGGCGGCTTTTCGTGACGCTCTCGCAGAAATCGAGGCGGCCATCCGGTCGCTTGCCGCGCACAATGTCGATCTTCTCTCGGTCAATCAGTTGGAAATGTGGCTTCCGCAGGATGTTGATCTTCCGGTCCTCAGAGAAGCCCGCTCGATTATCGGCAGTCTGCCGGCGTTTTGGGAGGCACCCGCCGAAAGAGCGCCAGAAACAATTACGTTGTTGGCCGAGCTCAATTCCGACATGGATGAGCCGACGTTTGGTTTCAAACTGCGTACCGGCGGCGTAACGCCGGATGCATTTCCAACTTCGGCGCAGATCGCCCGGGCGCTGGTCGTGCCTGCGACGCATCAAGTGCCGATCAAATTTACGGCCGGTCTGCATCATCCACTCCGGCAGTACCGGGAAGAGGTGCAAACCAGGATGCACGGGTTTCTCAACGTCCTGGGTGCGGCCATCCTGGCAGCTGAGCATAAGTGGAACGAAAAACAGACTGCCACGATGCTGGAGGACGAAAATCTAAAATCGTTTTCCTTCGGCGATGAATTTTTTGCCTGGCGCGAATGGAAGATCGACATCAAGCGGCTGAAGGGTAGGCGAAAATTCGTGACTTCGTTCGGCAGCTGTAGCTTCGATGAGCCACGCGAAGATTTACGGATGCTCGGACTTCTTTAATTTCTCAAACAGAAGATAACAAAGATAACGAAGACCAGTCACAAATCCTTGGTTTCCTTCGTTTCCTTCTGTTCTAATAATATTCATGGATTCGCATTTGCGCAGTTTCCTTGACGTCCCGCGCGATTCGCATTTTCCGATCCAGAATCTTCCATTCGGCGTTTTTCAACCGAAACAGGGTAAGCCACGTATAGGAGTAGCGATTGGCGATCTGATTATCGATCTCTCCGTTCTTGAAGAACTCGGTCATTTCCGTTCGCCCGAATTTCAGGATCAACATGTGTTTTCGGAAGATTCTCTAAACGCGTTTCTAGCGCTGGGGCGGCCGGCGTGGCGCAAAGCGCGCGAAATCGTTCAACATCTTTTGTCCGCCGAAACGCCAACTCTGCGTGACGACGCCAAACTGCACGCCCGGATTTTCCACGCGCAAAAGGATGTGCTCATGAAATTGCCGGCGCGCATTGGAAATTACACCGATTTCTATTCGTCATATCATCATGCGCACAATGTCGGCACGATGTTGCGTGGACCTGAAAATGCTCTGATGCCGAATTGGAAATGGCTGCCAGTGGCATATCACGGGCGTGCCAGCTCGGTTGTCATCAGCGGAACGGACGTGCACCGACCGCAAGGTCAAATCAAACCGCCCGATGCGTCGGTACCGGTTTTCGGCCCGACTAAAAGCCTCGATTACGAATTGGAAATGGCATTCCTGATCGGACCCGGCAATTCGCTCGGCGAACCGATCCCGATCGAACGCGCGATGGATCACATCTTCGGCTTTGTCTTGATGAATGATTGGAGCGCGCGCGACATTCAGGCGTGGGAATATCAGCCGTTGGGACCCTTTCTGGCCAAGAATTTTTGTACCAGCATTTCCCCGTGGGTGGTAACAGCAGAAGCGCTTGAGTCTTTTCGCAAGCCACTTCCCCAACAGGAGCCCGAGCCGCTGCCGTACTTGCGCGGAAAAAACGATCTCACCTTCGACATTCATCTCGAAGCGCACTTACAAACTTCCTCGATGGATTCGCCGGCCGTTATCACCCGCACAAATTTCCAAAATCTTTACTGGAGCGTTGCCCAGCAACTTGCCCACCACACCGTCAACGGCTGCAATCTGCAACCGGGCGATTTATTGGCCAGCGGCACGATCAGCGGCCCAACGGAAGAATCCCGCGGGTGCATGCTGGAGCTGACCTGGCGCGGCGCGAATCCGTTAAAGCTGCCGAATGGCGAAACCCGAAAATGGTTGGAAGACGGCGACAAACTCACGATCACTGGCTGGTGTGAAGGCGACCGCTATCGAGTCGGGTTTGGCGAAGTAAGAGGACGCGTGTTGCCTGTGGTGTGAACCGTTGTGTCAAAACTCAGGACTGACATCATTTTTCATTTTATCATTTGTGACACAGTTGCTGTGTTCGATCATCCGCTACCCGACGACTCGCTCGAGTTCCGAGAACGTATTGACGAACCACCTCATGTAGTCGTCTGGCGTGTCCTGCCGTCGGATGCGATGCGCAACCCATAGCCGTCTCTTGTCGGTCTCGCTGGTGCTGACCGTTTTCAACTTGAGACGTATTGCTTCTTCGTAATCAGCTTTTGTGGCCGGGTCGAGCTTCGCCAGGACCTGACTTTTTTTCCGTCGCAGCTCTACTTCGGCATAAAGTCCAGCTAAGCCGTTTTTGATAACAAATCCGGCGTACGCGAAGCGGCCATCACGGTTATCCCAGATGCCATACCACGCCGTATTCGGCGTCTCGTCATGGTCAATAAGAGGCCGTTCGAAACTGGCTCGCCGAAAGAACTTCTTAAGGCAGCCTTCGTCTTCAAATCGCTCGAAGAGCGTCTTCGCCTTTGCGAGAAATGGTGCAGACTGGGCAAAATGCTCCATAAGATCCGGTGTAAGAGGAGGCATGTCCACGGGCAACAAGTGGCGCAACTCAAGGAATTCGGCAAACCCGAGCAATTCGGACGCGATAGCATGGCCACCGCATCGTTGGATCAATCGACGGATATCTCCCCAGCTGAGGTGACCGTGCGCGTTTGTTATCTCCTTGCGCGCTGGGGTCAGAGTCACCACGTAGGAGTCAGAGAAGTCTCTGTACTTGCTTCGAACCTGAGGCTCACGAAGAGCTCGAATGTAATCGTCAACTTGTGCAGCGAGGCTACGATCAAGCGTGGTCTTGATTTCGATCGCGATGAGGAATCCGTTGTCATCCTTCGGCGAAAGTAGCAGGTCGAACCTGCCTCCTTTCGGCGGGATACCCTCCTCGCGGCTTTGCAGAAGATCATCGCCAGTGAACCCGATTTGTGTATCAACTTGCAATTGTCCACTGAAGCCCGCCACTTCCGGCTTTCCGTTCGCAATTGTGCATATTTCTTTTAACAGTGAACCTGCAAGGCGATCCGATTTAATTATGCACCAAGCCAAAGCTTCAGTGCAGTAGTTTTCCTGTTCTTCCCGCTTCTCCGACCGCGGCGAGTACGTAAGTAAACGGGCAAAGAGATTTCCAGCCCGCTCATCAGTATATCGCATGACTCGTCTTATCCAGTTGGTGCGGCGATGCAGTCCTCGGTGACAAACCGTTGCTGTTCCTCTCGCGGCAGCGGTAAGCCCAGTGGGGTGATTTTTTCGCCGGCTTTTTCTGTGGCTGCGCAGGCGAGATTGAGTTCGAGGAGGAACGCGAGTGGATCGACAGCTTCTGCCATCTCGTAAGCGGCGCGGACGGCAGCATCGAGCCGCGCGTGCGCATTGCGCAACGGATTGTCGCCGGGTTGATCGAGTGTGCGGTAAAGATCGCGCAGCGAGTAGTTCAACTTCCGCATCGTCTCGCGTCGCAACGCGCGCAACGTCACGGCCGCCTCCGCCACCGCTTTGATCTGCGCCCGCGTCGGCTGCTGCGGCCACGGGAATGTGTCGAAGACTGATTCTGCGCTGTAGCGAAAATCGCCTTTGAGTTTGCCGCATTTCGTAACGAACCAAATCCAATGCAGCGACGACTGGAGAACGCCAAAACTGTAGTCGTCTTCAAAGCCGAACACTTGAATCAAATTGCTCGGTCGAATTCCTGTAGAGACAAAAATGAAGATCGGCCGCTTCGTGACGTACGCGCAGGCAAGATACCGCCTTAGTGGTTTGATAACTGACAACATCTCCGGTCGGCCGAACGCTCGCTTGAAATAGCGTACCGAAGATTTCCGGACGCACTTTGCTCCAGTCGTCGCGGGCGGCTTCATGGAGCCGATATGCCTCGGCCCG
>QHNJ01000219.1 GCA_003218395.1 Verrucomicrobiota bacterium | reverse complement strand
GCGCGCGGACCATACTTCTTTGGCGCCTGCAGCCTTGGCGACCGCCAGACCTTCCTCGAAATTGGCGTTCCACAGCGCCGCCGCGTCCTGGTCGTAGCTATGGATGATCTTTGCCAGCGGCGTGCCGAATTCGTCCTTGTCGCTCACGAGCTCGATGCGGTTCTCGATGTTCGGCATTTCCTCGCCGAAGGCGTTGATCCGGGTGAGCCCGCGCGCCGCGCGTTTCATGAATGCGGCAAGCTCGGGACCGAACAGATCAACCCGTGCATTGGCAATGCCGCCAAGTTCGCTCGTCTTGAGCGCGGAACCGGCGACGATGAATGAGCTGCCGATGGCTCCCTTTTGGCTGGTCTTGGCGTAGCGGTCGTAGGACATGTATTGCGCGCCGGTGGTGCCCATGTAGTTCTGGACATCCTCGTCGAAGATCGCCCATGTCCCTGAGCCGAAATGCGCCATCATGTATTTGCCGACGAGGCCGCTTGAATTGGCGAGCCCCTTCGGATGCTTGTCGGTCGCCGAGTTGAGCATGAGGCGCGGATTCTGTCCCGACCACGCGGCGAGCACCACGACTTTCGCCTCCTGCATCTGGCGCTCCTTCTTCTCGTCGTAGTATTCGACGCCGGTGACCCGGGTGCCCTGCTGATTGGTGAGGACCCGCGTGGCGGTCGAGCGCGCCCGCACTTCGGCACCGGCCCTCCTTGCATCGGCGAGATATGTGACGATCGGATTGGCTAGCGCACCGGTTGGACAGCCGACGTGGCACCAGCCGTCGTAGATGCAAGCCGGCCACCCCTTGTACTCGGTCGAGTTCATTCCGACCGCCGCCGGCACCATGCGGATGCCGACCGCTTCGAAACCCTTGAGCCAGACCTGACCGTTGCGGAAGGTCCTCATCGGAGGCATCGGATAGGGCTCGCCTCCCGGCCGCCAGATCTCCTCCGCCTTGGCGTCGCCCGACACGCCGATGTCGCGCGCGACCCGGTCGTAATAGGGCGCGAGATCCTGGTAGGAGATTGGCCAGTCGAGCGCGCGGCCGTGCTCACTCTTGATCTTGAAGTCGTTCGGCAGGAGGCGCGGGAAGTTGGCGAAGTAGTGGAGCGCCGCTCCGCCAACCCCCCAGCCCGACTGACCGCTGTAGCCGTAGGGGTTCCTGCCTTCGAGCAGGAACGGAGCGCCCGCTGTCCGAAGCCGCCGTCCCCAGAAATCCGAGCTGATCAGATCGGAGAGTTGCCAGTCGGGTCCCTGTTCGAGCACCACGACCTTCTTTCTCACCTTCGCCAGCACTGCGGCGAAGACCGAGCCCGACGCGCCGGCGCCGACTATAGCGACATCGATTTTTTCGTTCGTAGCCATGATCACCACCTCTTCGCTGGCGCGATATGCGGCATGTAGGGAATGCCAAGGGCGGCATAGCCATCCATGGTTCCGTAGACCACATCGACGGCATCGTTGCGCAGCACGACGTAGACGAACCCCCCGGCCGGACCCTGCCAGCCGTCGATCTTGTTCTGACGCATGGCATCGACGAACTCGCGCCGCTCGCTCTCATTGAGCTGCGCAAAGCGACGGCCGTTGCCGCGCGCCTGGCTCGCGCGCTCGACCGCGCCGAGCGCCGCCCGATAGAAATTCATAAACGGCGGCCGCACGTTGAGGATCCGCGCCTCGAGTAGCGCTTCCTCCGCCGGGATCGAGAGCTGCTGATCCACGAAATGGGAAATCCCCGCCCGCCGGGCGCCGGGAACGAGCGTCTCTCCCAGCGCTTCGAGCGCTTCGACCTCCCCCGCTGTCAATATCCGGAATGGGACGCCCTGCGAGCGCGCCTCGCGCGGCGTGAGCAAAACCTCGACGCCGCCCACCGTGAAGGCGAGCGCGCCCATTACTGCGCCTTTGATGAAGGCGCGCCGTTCGATGTTCTCCATGGATTCCTCCTGAAGAAGTGCTTGCGTTGACACTCCCGCTGATCATCCGACGCTACGTTCCATTTTCAGGTCCACTTCAGACGCTCGAGGATCGCGCGTCCCATCACCCAGTCCTTGTCGCTCTCCGTGAGGAAGCTCAGTTCCTCCGTGAAATGGGTGATGCGCTGGCGGTAGGTGGCTTTGGCAAACGAGTTCGTCAGGTCGGTCCCCCAGTAGCAGCGCTGCGGGCCGTAGGCGTCGAACACGCGGCGCAGGTGCTCGGTGACGTCGCGAAACGGATAGGATTCGAGCGAAAGGGCGGGGGACGCCGACATCTTGATGCTGACGTTCGGGTACTTGGCGAGCGCGACCGCCTGATCGACGGCGGCCGGGATCAAGTTGTCCTTCGCCATGGCCGCAGTC
>QHNJ01000218.1:4198-8099 GCA_003218395.1 Verrucomicrobiota bacterium | reverse complement strand
GCCTAGGGCCTGCGCCAGATTGAAAAGCCGCGCCATTTGCTGGGCTTCCAGCAACGAAACATTGCGATCGTAAATCCGAGCAAATTGATCGCCTCGCATCGCGCCGTAATCCGGACGCTGTACAAAGTAGAAAACGAAGGGAATCGCCAGGATGGCGATCACGATCATCAGCCAGTCCCGGTGTTTACGCAGTAACTTCATCATAAGGAATGGAAATTAACGGCGGCCAAGCTCAGCTGCAAATCCGTAGCCGCCGCCCTTTGGCAGCATGCAGCAGAAATGCGCTTCGCTTCGCTCAGAATCACCTGCGCGATGGCCTTATTCAGTTCTCGCGATGTAATTCCAGGGCGGTTTCCCGGATCATCTCCCACCCCTTGCGCAGGTGCTCTTCCGTCGTTAGCACATTTCCCAGGCCAATTCGCATCACGGTTTGTCCGCGCAATTTTGTTTGAGTCAGGTACACGCGTCCGGAAGTGTTGATTCGTTCAACAATGTTACTGTTTACCTTGTCGAGCGTGTCGTTTGTTGTAGCCGGGGTCGTTGACCCCGGACCGGCATCGCCGATGCCGGCTACAACCTCCCTCACGGGAAGACTGATTTGGAGCAGGCAAAGTTTTTCCCGATAACAATGGAGGCTGTCGGCTTCGGTATCGACCGCTACGCGATCGACCCGCGCGATTTTCTCGAGTAGCTTGCCCAACTGGGCACTAGTGGCGATGAGTCCCAACGAGAATGACGAATGACGAATGACGACGACCGAAGGAATGGCGAAATCCGAATGACGACGGGCACGTTCCGGGTGCTGTGTCATTTGAGCATTCGTGCTTCTTTCGTCATTCGTCATTCGTGCTTCGTCATTCCCGTTACTTCAATCCACTCAAGAGCAGTTCGGCGTTCGTTTTCGTCGCTTCCAAGTTCTCGATTAACTTTTCCATTGCCTCAATGGGAGGAAGTGTCCCCATGGTCTTGCGCAACTCCTGTACGCGCTCCCACTCATCGGGATGATAGAGCAAATCCTCACGTCGCGTGGCGGACTGTAAGACATGAATTGCCGGATAAAGCCGTTTCTCTTGCAGCGCGCGATCGAGATGCAATTCCATATTGCCGGTGCCTTTGAATTCTTCGAAAATTAATTCGTCCATGCGGCTGCCGGTTTCGATCAAGGCGGTCGCGAGAATGGTAAGGCTGCCGCCTTCTTCGACATTGCGCGCAGAGCCGAAAAATTTCTTTGGTTTGATGAGCGCTTTCGCTTCAACACCGCCAGACATGATCCGGCCTTTGCTCGGCTGCAAATTGTTATACCCGCGCGAGAGCCGCGTGATACTGTCGAGCAAAACCACCACGTCTTGTTTCATTTCCACCAGACGTTTAGCGCGCTCCAGGACCATCTCAGCTACCTGGACATGTCGATGGACGCTTTCGTCGAAGTTCGAATAATAAATCTGGCAATCGATTTCCCGCTCCAGATCGGTCACTTCTTCCGGCCGCTCGTCCACTAGCAGAAGGATCAACACAATGTCCGGATGATTCACGCGAATTGCTTTAGCGATTTCCTTGAGCAGGATTGTCTTGCCGACTCGCGGCGGTGCGACGATAAGGCCCCGTTGCCCCCGCCCAAGCGGTGCCAGCAGGTCAACAGCGCGCGCGCTGATGGAATTCGTCTTTGGATTTTCCAGCATGATCCGGCCTTGCGGGAACTGCGGCGTAAGCTTGTCGAAGTCTGTCGGCTCCGACCACGCTTCTGCCGGTTGGCCCTCGATTGTTGTAACTTGTTCAAGGGTGAGGAACTTCTCGCGATGCGCCGGCAGCCGTATCGTTCCGCCAAGTTCTTGACCCGGTCGCAGACGATGTTGCTCAATCACCGCGCGCGGAACGCAGACATCCTCCGGCACTGGTAAAAAGTTCAATTTCGGCCAGCGAAGCATTGCGAACGAATCGCTCACTTGATCGAGAAAGCCTTCCGCTGTAACACTTGCCCCGGTGGCTAATGCCGCGCGGACGAGATCGAGAATGTGCTGATGACGCGAGCGCGCGGGATGCAAATGAAACTCCAAATCACGCGCCAGCACGTCCAGCTTTTTCCCTGAAAGCTCTTGCAGCTCATTTAAGTCAAGCGCGCGCCCAGTAGCCGGGATCGTTGATCCCGGCACCTGCTGTTTTGCTGTAGTGTCGGCCGCGCCGGCTGCATTCTTCCCGTTCGCAGGCGGCACGCCTGCCTCTACAGTTTCGTTCGCTTCTAGCTTTTCGTCCATGGCTGCTGCTGCCAGAGCGCAACAAGAAAGCGTGCTTGGTCGGCAAGCGCCGCACGAGGGCCATTGTTCCAGACCACGTGGTCCGCGCGCCTGATTTTTTTGTCGAGCGACATTTGTGAGTTGATCATTTCTTCAGCAGCGGCGCGTCCAAGCGGCGTGCGTTCCATAAGCCATCGTAGCTGGACTTTGGAAGAACAGGCCACCACGACCACTCGATCGCACAACGTTTCACCGCCGGTTTCATAAAGAAGTGGAATATCAGCAAAGAAAAAATCGGGAGAGTTGCGATGCGTTTCCGCTTCCGTGCTCCATTGGCGGCGAATCCGCGGATGAAGAATCTCTTCGAGAGCCCGCTTTTTTGCCGCGTCGCCGAATACTATGGCGCGAAGTCTGTCTCGATTCAAGTCCCCGGTGTCCGAGAAAATTCCGTTGTCAAATTCGCGACGAATTTCTTTTTTAACTCCCTGGTCAAGATCGACAAGTTGGTGCGCAACCTGATCAGCGTCGAAAAATTTGGCCGCGGGAACGATCTCGCGCAAACATTCGCAGAAGCTGGTCTTCCCTGTGGAAATTCCGCCAGTGATCCCGATGACAGCCATTCAAGTGAGGATAAAACGCAGCCGCGGTTTTAGAGCGGCTTCATTCTCCACGTCAGCGACGATTTGTCCAATCTACGTAGCGCTCTTTGAGCAAAAAACAAAAAGCCGCGCGGTCAAGCGCGATGGCTGAGTGTAAAATAATAGGTAGTGGTGATTGAGAGCTTGCCCTGAGCGAAGCCGAATGGGTCGATCGCCCCTACCTCTGATTGAAAACCATCTGCGGCGCAGGTTTGCTCGCTTCAATCTGCGCGGTCACTTTCTGCAAGCCCGCAGTAAGCGCTTCAATTTGCTTTTGCTGTTGCGCGATCATTGCTTCCTGTTGCGCATTGGTGAGCGAACCGTACGCCCCGGGCCCGTGATACTCCAGGGAATCTTTGGAGACATCGATACCGAAATAGATTTTGCAAGACATAAACAAATTGGATTAAACTCAGCCTTGTAATTACGAGCTCGCGTGCAGCGGCAAAGTGCACATGGCTCTGGCAACTGTTCGAGTTACCCAAAATGGTGTCCGAGGGATCCAGCTACCTGCGGACTAAAAGTCCCGGGGCGATTACGATCTCATCGGCACCGCTGAGTGCGCGGGGGACGTCCCCTCGCACTCAGCACTCGGCAGATCCACTGCACTCACAGCGCATCCACACGAGCAACGCCATTATACAAGGGGCGATTGACCCATTCGCCTGGGCGATTCGGTAAATGGAGCCGGCGGAAGCCAGCGACATGAGCGGGAAAGCCGGAGAGGGTAAGCGAGCGGGAGCGAGCGAATCAATCGCCCCTACCTCTGGTTGTTGAGAACCATCTGCGGCACTGAGTTTGCTTACTTCAAGTCCGCCAGTCGGACGGACTCGTCCCGTGGCGAGCTCCGCGCTGACCTCTGGATCTGCGCTGCCTGCTCTTTGAGGCGGCTTAGCGCACCGCGTAGTCACTGATCGACGTCATGCAAGGCAACTATGGCGGCGACCCAACGAAGATGCTTATGTGGTCAATAAAGGAGGCGTTCGAAACGTGGCCAATAGAATAATTGCGGCTATGCCGGCTTGGCTACGC
>QHNJ01000218.1:0-4136 GCA_003218395.1 Verrucomicrobiota bacterium | reverse complement strand
ATTACTAAAGGTGGCTTGAAATCCGACGGCCACAATCTTCCCATCGGACTGAAGAGCGGCCCCGTTGGCACCACCATTGAGATCGCCAAACGAGGTGCGCACCTTGCCGCCGACACCGAAAGTGGCATCGAGTGAGCCGCGCGGACTCAAACGCGCCAACAAGAAGTCGGAATCGGAGTCTTCGGTGTTGGCGTAACCAACAGTGATGATTTTCCCGTCGCTTTGCAGGAGCACCTTGTAGGCAGACTGGCAACAGCTGCCGAAATCGATCTGTGTGATGCCGTCGCGACTAAAGGTGGTGTCGAGGACGCCGTTCGAAGTATAGCGCGCGACGGCGAAATTTTGACTTAACCCGTTTTGGGAGATAGCAAATCCCGCCGCGACGATCCTGCCATCCGACTGCAGAGCGGCCGAGCGCGCCTGATCAAAGTTATGATCGCCGAAATCGGTGCTCACTTTTCCGCCGGTACCGAACGTAGAGTCGAGGGTTCCGTTGGCGAGGTAGCGCGCGGCTGCGAAGTCGTAATAATTAACCGGGCTATTGGCCGAGCCGACGGCGATAATCTTCCCGTCCGGCTGGATCAGGACCGAAAAGACGTCGTCTTCGTTACCGAAGAAATCGGTCGTGACCGTGCCGCCGTTGCCAAAGGTCGTGTCCAGACTTCCATCCGGGTTATATCGGGCCAGGGCGAAGTCGGTATCGGACATATCGCCCGGGTTGAAGTCCACGAAAACGGTACCGGCGGCAATGATCTTGCCGTCCGATTGCAACGCCAGGGCGAACGCGTAACTACCTTCGGGAAAAGTCGTCGTCACGATGCCGCCGTCACCAAAAGAAGTATCGAGCGATCCGTTTGGGTTGTAGCGGACCACTTTGAAATCGCCCAGAAAGGTAAAAAGCGGAAAGGCGCCGCCCGCGACCACGATTTTGCCGTCCGATTGTATAACCACCGATGACGGTACCGCCGCCAGTCCGGGGAAATCTGTTCGCACTTTGCCCCTGGTACCGAAGGTGGAATCAAGCGTACCGTCGGTGTTGTAGCGGGCGACGGCAAAGTCCTCGCCCGTGTAATCATTGTGTTTATAGGTTTGCCCGACGACCACCAATTTGCCGTCAGGTTGCAGTGCCACCGCATTGGCGATGTCGGTTGAGTGGTTAAGGTCGGTCGTCACCTGGCCCCCGGTGCCAAATGTCGGGTCGAGGTCGCCGCCGGCCGCCTGTGCCCTCTGCCCACTCGCCAAAAAGACGAGCATGATCGCCGCTGCGCCGATTGCGAGGCTGCGAATAAACGATCGGCGGGCGAGACACTGAGGCACTGGGAAAAGTGCTTCCGGGTTGGAAGTACCTTTGTCCATTTCCAAAGTTGGATTCGAATTGGTGACTTGCATACGCTTCGGCCACCGACATTTTGCCTGATTCTCAGAGCCATTACCTCAAGTTGTGCGAGCGAACCCTGGCGTTCGCGGTTTTCCTCCGGGAAGAGGGTGAGGTGGCTTTGCTGGAGTCGCCCAACGGACTTGGCGCAAGCGCACAGTATCATTACGCGGGCGAATGTCGAACTAAATCGTTCGCGGTTTTCTGCCGCTTTTTTGGTTGAGGACGAATTAGCATTTACGCACGTCCTCTCCGCGGGCAGAGGCTAGTAACAGGATTGTACAGAGTCACAGAAACCGAAGCAGATGAAACTGAAACCTCCGCGTCTGCGCGCGGTCACAGAGTGTCGCCGCGCAGTTGACGGACGCGGCGAAAAAGGGGAAATGACAGCCGGCGTGGGTTGATGACGAAAAGTAACAAAACTGTTACTAATTCCTTCTTGCCAGTAAATGCCCCCCGGACGAATGCTTTTTGTCCGAAAGGAGCAGTTTGCCATGTTGCCCATACTTTTGCCGCACAATTCATGGTGCGGTTTCAAGCCACAAAGCAACAGAGGCCTTACGAACCATCCTTGCGAAGAGGCCGCACAGGTCAAAGCCTTGTTCGACCACCTCGCAAGGTCCACCAATTAACCCCTCAACCGGAGAAATTATGAAAATGAATCACATGCAATCAAACAGCAAACCCACGGCAACAGCATCTATGTTCCGCAGAGCATTGAAGCGTTTCGCGTATATCTGCGCGGCCGGGACTTTGCTTCTTACGGCAACTTCATCTTGGGCTGCCGCCGACACTAACGCTTACCATTGGACCAATCTTGTCTCCGACATCGCAGGAGTGGCGCTACGCGTCGACTCCAATCTGGTAAACCCGTGGGGTCTTGCGCCCTCGGCGACCAACACCCTCTGGGTGGCCGATAACGGCACCGGCGTATCGACACTCTATAGTACGGACGGCGTGCCCGTGCCGCTCGTGGTCATCATCCCCCGGTCGGCGAGCAACACTGACGGGGCTAATCCGACCGGCACAGTCTTCAATTCCGGATCGGGATTCGTCGTCACCCGTAACGGGGTTTCGGGGCCGAGCATATTCATTTTTGTCAGTGAAGATGGAAGTATCTCGGGTTGGAACCCAGATGTTTCACCGGATCACGCGATTCTCGCTGTTGACGACGGGGACGAGGGAGCCGTCTACAAGGGCGCCACGCTGGCTTCAGCGGCCGGCGGAGATCGTCTTTACGTAACGAATTTCCACGAGGGCACAGTGGACGTCTACGATCAAAATTTCATGGAGGTCGGTGGCGGCTTCGTTGATCCAACACTCCCGGATGGCTACGCTCCCTTCGGAATTCGAAATATCAACGGTCTAATCTACGTAACCTATGCGAAACAAGATCGCGACAAAGAGGATGACGTTCCCGGACCGGGCCACGGCTTCGTAAATGTGTTCGACACTAGCGGCAATTTCATCAGACGATTGATTTCGCGTGGTCGCTTGAATTCGCCGTGGGGCCTTGCCCTGGCGCCGCAAGATTTTGGAATAGCCAGCGGTTCATTGCTGGTTGGTAATTTCGGCAACGGCCGAATCAACGCGTTTGACCCAAACACGGGCGACGGCCGCGGCCCGCTGGAACAAGCGGATGGAACGCCGCTGGCGTTCGATGGTTTGTGGGCGCTTCATTTTATCGATACCAGTTTATTTTTCACTGCCGGCATTGCCGATGAGGCCCATGGGCTTTTTGGGGTGATAGGAGCTGACACCAATTAGCCCGCAGGATCAAAGAAGTGCCGACACCGCCCCGTTCAAGACCGTTACCAGGAAAGTAATCGAGGGCGGACTTTGGTGTTCGCCATAGGAAGAAATAACCACATGAAAATCGCTTACGTATCCACTCTTGTCTTGTTCGCCAGCTTTGTTGGCCAGTCGGCCTCGGCTGCAGATTGGCAGATCGTGGCCACCCCCAATGTAGGCACAGGCGCTAACAGCTTAGTTGGTGTCGCGAGCGCGGCCGACAACGACGTCTGGGCCGTGGGCTGGGCCTACAGCTCGCGACTAGGTGCTTACCGGACCTTAATCGAACATTGGAATGGCACCAGGTGGTCCGTCGTGAAGAGCCACAACGCTAACTTCCTTAATGGCGTAGCAGTTGTCGCGGCAAACGATGTCTGGGCTGTTGGTCAGGCAGCTACCGGCAACACTTCCAATACGCTGGTGGAACATTGGAACGGCGTGGCGTGGAGCATTGTTCCCAGTCCTAATGTCGCCGGCAATTCCAATGTCTTGGAAGCGATTTCGGTGGTGTCGGCTAATGACATCTGGGCGGTTGGTTACTCATCCGATAGCAGCTTCAATAATCATCCGCTCACGATCCACTGGAATGGCGCCACCTGGAGCATCGTGCCCAGCCCGAGCGTTAACGATGATATTCTCTTTGCGGTGGATGCCGTTGCTTCCAACGATATCTGGGCGGTCGGCCGATCGTTTCAAGAAGCAAAAACACTTACGATACATTGGGACGGCTCAAACTGGAGCATCGTGTCGAGCCCGAACGGCATCGGCGACAACATTCTCTTTGGCGTCGCCGGTCTTTCGACCAATGATGTCTGGGCCGTCGGCAATGCCGGCAGCCTGGCGACGCTGGCGATTCATTGGGATGGTAGCAGTTGGAGCATCGTTCCGACGCCAGAGCTGATTTATCCCAAGAACAATGGGGTCCTGATCGGCATCGTTGCGCTCTCCAGCACTAACATTTGGACGGCGG
>QHNJ01000208.1 GCA_003218395.1 Verrucomicrobiota bacterium | reverse complement strand
TTCCCTTAGAATTTTTAGACTTATCTCATCCCGGGTCACCGCTTGCATCGCTGGCATCCTGATTGCCTACCCGAGTTGAGCCAGGGACAGTCGGCCTCCAGAACGACGGCTTCGACCAGCAGAACGATAGGCAATACTTGTTTCGGTAGTTAGATGGTGCGCGGTTTTGACAGAACCTTGCTGGTTTGTTCGGAAAGCTGTGAGGCTGTGAAAAAGTGCCTTACCAGCGCCGGATGCATTGTGACAAAAGTCAGCGATGGCGGCCGGGCTGTTTATAAGATCCGTCGGGGAATCTTTGATGCGGTCGTTCTCGTTTCCACAGGGAAGGAAATGGACTTGGTGGAGACGATTTTAAATCTCAGGGACATTAGGCCCTCGATACAGATGATCGTTATCATTGATCCAGCAAATACAGAACGAAACGCGATTGCGGCGCCTGTGATTGCGCAAGCCATTCCCACGGTACCCGTATTTACCCTTGCAGAGTTTCAGACTCATCTGGCTTCAATCGACGGCGAAGAAGAGCAGCCGAAAGAGACACGCTAGTAACTAAGCGAATGAAAGGGGCGGACTTATGAAGACGATTCTACTTGTGGTCCCGTTTCTGGTTTTTTTACTGCGGCCTGACCCAGCGCAAGCCAATTTTTATCAAGGAAAAACAGTCACAATTATCTCGGGAACCACCGCCGGGAGCGCCTATGACACCTACGCACGACTCATCGCTCAACATCTCGGCAAACATGTTCCCGGGAATCCGAACTTCATCGTCCAAAACATGCCCGGCGGCGGTTCTATTGTTGCCGCCAACTTTCTCCATGGAGTTGCCAAGCCCGACGGCTTGACCATCGCGTCGATCAATCCAGCGCTTTACTTCAATCAGCTTGCTGGACGTAAGGAAGTCCAATTTGACTGGGCCAAGTTCAACTGGCTCGGTAGCCCCGACTGGTCGGATCACGTGATTTATATGCGCACCGACACTCCCTACAAGACGATTCATGATGTGCGGACCGCTTCCACCCCTCCCAAGTGCACCGCCACGGCAACGGGCACTACCGGTCACTATCTGCCGAAGCTTTTGGAAGAAACCATCGGAACAAAGTTTAACATCATCCTGGGTTATCCGGGCGGACCGGAAATGGATCTGGCCGTGGAGCGCAATGAAGCTCAATGCCGCGCGTTTACGACCACCGCCTGGTTCAGTGGTGAGCCTTACCAGAGCTGGCGCAAGAACGGATTCGCCCGTTTACTTATTCAGACCGGGCGCAAGCGGGATGAACGCTTGCCCGACCTGCCGACCCTTTATGAGCTGATGGACCAGTATAAGACAACCGGAAACGATCGACGTCTGGCTGATGTGGTACTCGCGTCGAATATTTTCGGCCGGCCCTATGTGGCTCCGCCCGCCATTCCCGCGGATCAATTCAAGATTCTGCGTGAGGCCTTCGCCAAAACAATGAGTGACCGGGACTTCTTAGCCGAGGCAAAAAGAAGGAATCTGGAGATCAAGCCCAAAGCGGGTGAAGAGCTGGAGAAATTGGCAAAGGACATTGTCGTGCAGCCTCCCGCGGTCATTGACCGGATGAAAAAGCTCTTGGGTAAATAAGCCGAGGAAAACACGCCGGCATTACAAAGCGAGCCTTGCAGCGAGGTTAGAGACAAAAGTTTTCTCACGCCTCTTTTTTCTTCTCCAAGCGGCAATAGACCGGAAAGGAGAACTCATGAGAAGAATGAACGGATTCGGAGTGTTCTTGTGTGCAGCGCTGCTCCTTGCAAACAAACAAAGTCTGTCAGCCCAAGACGAGTCATTCTACCAAGGTAAAACGATCAAGATCGTGGTGGGATTCACTTCCGGCGGTTTTTACGATCGGTGGTCTCGCCTTTTGGGCCGTCACGTGCCGAGATTTATTCCAGGTAACCCGGAGATCATCGTCCAAAACATGCCCGGTGCCGGTGGGCTGATCGCCGCCAACCACATGTATAGCGTCGCGAAGCCTGACGGTTTGACGCTTGGCATGCTTTCCTACGGCCTGTACCTGGATCAACTCGTGGGTCGCAAGGAGGTCCAGTACGACGTGCGGAAATTCAATTGGATCGGCTCTCCGGAAAAGAGCGATGTGCTTTTGTACATGCGTAGTGACGCTCCCTACAAATCCGTGGAAGACATTCGCAAGGCCAGCACGCCGCCCAAATGCGGTTCCACCGGCACTGCCGGGACCGATTATATTCTGGCGCGTCTGCTTGAAGACACTCTCGGGCTGAAAATCAACACCGTCCTGGGTTATCCCGGCGGGAGCGAGATCGATCTAGCGGTGGAAAAGGGAGAGGTGCAATGCCGCGGGATGACCGCAGCCCCATTTTTCGGGCGCGAGCCCTTTATAAGTTGGCGCAAAAGAAACTTTGTCAACGTGCTGCTCTTCGGCGGGCAAAAACGGGATCCGCGGATTCCAGAGGCTCCAACGATCTACGAAATCTTCGACAAAGAAAAGACCCCGGAAGAGGGCCGTCGCGTCGCCGACGTGATTCTGCGCGGCGGCGACTTTGGCCGACCCTGGGTGGCGCCTCCAGGCACGCCGAAAGAACGGGTAAAAATCCTGCGCGCGGCACACGCAAAAGCCATAGCCGATCCGCAGCTCCTGGACGAGGCCAAGAAGGGCCAGATGGAAGTTGAGCCGATGAGCGGCGAAGAG
>QHNJ01000037.1 GCA_003218395.1 Verrucomicrobiota bacterium | reverse complement strand
TCCTAAGAGAGCTGCTGCAAAGGCTCGGAAACGGCCACGCAAACGAAAGACAGCCGCAACGAAATCGAAGCCAGCGGAGTAAGATCGACCTGCCTTCGCGGACCGCTTCGGCATGGCAGGCAATCGGTGATTCGGGCGACACCGAATGCCACGCGCGAGACGCCACACGACGTGAACCCTCCTGCTCTTCTCTCATCAATCGTAAGCTACTTACGATGGATAAACGGAATAGTGACGAAGTGAACACGTGACGAGTGATGAGCAGTCGATAGAGATCGGAGGAGTTCGGCGAAGGCGAACGCGTCTTTGGATACAAGAAACAGTAAAGGCCGCGTTGAGGTGCTGGGCTTGCCATTGGACCAAGAAGAGTGAACTGCCGCTTGACACGCCGTAGCCTTTGAGGAGTAGCGAAGAAAATGTTCGACCGAATGAAATGATGTGGTCGAGAGAAAGTCTCTCCTACTTGGCCCTTCTTACTTCTGACTTTCTTGCGACCCTGCTCGAATGAAGTGAGTTTGGTTAACGAGACAACGTGCGGACAACGCCTGTTGAGTTTCGAACTGTTACTCTTTCGACATAGTCGCGAACGTTTGGGACAGAGTAGTCAACCGCGAGTTCAGCTACGGCCTTGATGCAGGACCGCCGTTTTCTTGACCAATCATTAAACGGATAATCGCAGATCCTCCGGAACGTTTGTGTTCCGCGAGGCTGCGGCATCGGCTTCGTCGCTCCGGAATTTATCGGACAAAGCCAGATCTTATCGTGATAGTCGCTCACCAGGCGACGAGTGTTCACTGTAATTACACAATGATTATCCGACCGGTTGAAGCGAGCTGTCAGCAATCTGTTCAGGCGTTCTTCAGTAGGCCAGAAAAACACTTTCCTGTTCAGGGTCCGGTACCACTGTTCAGGCGTCATATCGGTTAGTGCGCGCACTAACCCTGCATCATCCATCGGCTTGTTGTCCCGGATCACTGCTTCTCCGTATCGTTTGTGACGCACAGTAATGCTGTCGTTGCGACGATTTGCTTCCAACGCCTCGCGGCTGGAGCCCCTCATCTCAAAGAGATCTAGCAAAGCAGATGTACTGAGCAGACCATGGTGCTTGATGCCAGGCCAGGCTTTGACATGCGCCATGTGATATAAGCGCGGGAAGGTGCTAATCAGTTCTTCCGCATTCATTAGCGATGTTCATCATGGTCGGCAGACGGAGCGTCTACCCTACAATCATTGATCAATTCCAGGATGCATCATAAGCGGCTTACGATGCGTGGGCTTGGCGATCAAGAAAGTTTCACCAGCCTCTGGTCGCGCGGTGGCCACCGCATGCCCGCTTTGATCGCTGCGCGTTTCATCTCGCGGATCGCGACCATTTGTCGCGCATGCGATTTAGTCAGCTCGCGCCGGCTTGCTCGTCCGCCGCGCCGACCGATTTCGGTCAGATACTCGCTCACCTTCGTTTGATCTTTCGTCATTGCACGCTCACGAATGCATCATAACCGGCTTATGATCGCGATCGACAGGAAAAGGATGAGGCCCATAGCGTAAATCGACACTTCGACAAGGAGAAGAGCGGGAACAGATGTCAGCGCGATGTTGTGATTGGAACAGAATTGGGTCGCAGCATGAATGACGAGCTTGTGGCTCAGGTAAACGCTGTACGCGATGCTGGCGAAGAAAGCTGCGCCGGGAATTTCGATTCTACGGAAAAATAAACGCGGGCTGACGGCACAAACCAGCAACGCAGCCATTCCAAACGCGATGAGGGGAAATTGCCAAACACAGGCCGCGACCGTGAGATCGCCTTCACCCATGTACAACCCGTAAACAATTGCCGCTAATCCGGGCAGCCACAGCCAGAGCGCTCTATTCATCAGCCGTTGCCACCAAGACGGCCGAAACTTCTCGATCGCGGCCAGGACAACACCGAACACAAGCGGATCGAGCCGTGTCCAGGTCGGATAATAGATCCACGCTTGAAACGCACGGAACGATACGCCGCCGCCGTCACCGGGATTTTGCCACGCGAGAACGGCGCGCAAGATGAGTCCGCCGATAAAGATCATGCAGGGAATGATGATGCCCGCACGCGGCCAGCAGATGATCAAAATCAGAATCAACGGCAAGGCGAGATAGAATTGGTCCTCGATCGCGAGCGACCATGCGTGCGAGAACGCCATCCCGCCGTGCAGCGCGATGTTTTGGACAGAGAAAAGAAATTTCCAGAGCGGCTGCGCCATGTCGGGATACTCGCGCCACGACGGCAACAAAAAGTAAACCGCGAGCACTACAAATTAAGCCGGCATGATCCGCAAGACGCGGCGTGCGAAGAAGCGCCCAAGCTTGATCGATTGTTCGCGTGCGGGCGGGGCGAGCAATTGCCCGCCGATCAAATAACCGCTCAGGACGAAGAAAAGATCGACACCGATCCAGCCGAAGCGATCAATGCGGCCGGGCAATTTGAATCCGAAAAGCGCCGCGTGATAAATGACGACAACAATGATGGCAAGCGCACGGAGAAGATCGAGACCCGGCTGGCGTTCGCGATTTCGAAAGCGCGGATCGACTCCGAGCCGGAGTGGCACTTCGGTTTCGCTCACAGGATCGCAGACGCACGAACATAGCAGAAGAGAGCAAAAAAGCAGAAGGGTGGCCTGACTTCGCGGTCAGCGATCAGCGCCTTCGCCAAACCGCTACGGCGTGCCAAGGACTTCAACTCCAAACAAAAATTGGAATTAATCGCTTGTACGGAGGTTCAAAAAGTTCGTTTCGGCGCGACGCCGAAACCAGCGCGCGAGACGCGTGCGCTACCCAGTCGTGTCCGAAAATGTCGTCGACCCGTTCGCGTAGCTTCCGCCGATGCGCAGCTATGGCGTGACCCGCCTTCACTTGGTTTCAGCGTGGCAGGAAATCAGCGTGGCAAGCAGGGCAAAGACTTTCCATTTCTCTGACGATCGTCGGATCTCAGAGGATTTTGCTCGTTCACTTGAACCATAAGTGCTAGTTTCTGAGCGTCATGAGCACACTCGCCGAGATCGAAGCAGCCGCTGACGCTTTGCCGTTAGAGCAGAAAAAGAAACTGCTTGAATTCCTGGCATCGCTTGTGAATGGCGAGTCCGGATCGAAACGCGCTAGCGACTTGGCACAATTCGCCGGCGTGCTGCGCCTTCCGGAAGATCCGCTTGCGTGGCAGCAACGCGCGGCGAGTGGGAATGACCGGGCTGCTCGACACGAACGTCGCGCTCTATCTTCTAGGCGGCCAGTTGGCCGAGCCACTTCCCGCTGGAAGCTACGGGGAGTCGGTGATCACGGAAATGGAGTTGCTCGCCTGGCCGTCGCTCACGACCGAAGAAGAAAAGAAAGTCCGCGAATTTCTCAGCCAGCTTGCGATTTGTGAATTGACTCCATCAATTCGTGGGCGAGCCGTGCAGCTCAGGAAAGAGCAGCATTTAAAGCTGCCGGACGCCATCGTCTGCGCGACCGCAATGGAATTTGGCGTCGAGCTTTGGACAAACGACCTGACGCTCGCAAAAGTTCCGGGCCTGAATTGCCGCACGGCTAAGCTTTCGACTTAAACAGCGGCTTCCTACTTTTTCTTCGGGTAATTCGCTGATTTTTGGCGAACAGCCGCACGTCGATCGGAATTCCGCTTCGCGGGATACGCAAATTTTGTTTTCAGGACTGATCCGTTTGATCGCGGGTTGATCACGCGCGCCTTGCGCACATCGAAATAATCGAGCACTTCTTCGCCGCGATCGAATCTCTCTTCGAGGTTCTTCGCTGTCGTCTGGTCAGCCTGCGATTTTTTCATACGTCTCGATCTCGAGCGGCGTGGATTTCCTAAGACTAATAATCCGAAAAATCCGGCCAATTGAAATTTGCCCTGGAATTGCGCGCCGTATAATCGCGAACGGCAAGCCAGATCAACATTCAGTTATTGTGAAAGCTTACTGAATATGCGGCGCAGCAGCAGTAGCTTCCAGCCAGAAATCATGGAGCAATCATCAGCCGCCTCCACTGAAGTTACTGCGACCGAAGGAATCTTGTCTGATTTCTGCCGGCCTACGCCCAGCTTCGATCGACAAAGCGTGTGCAGGCTTCTTCTTTGGTCGTCTTGCCCGTGTCGAGCTTGGAAAGGCGAATCTTGTCGCGCGGCCGCACTTTGACTGCCGCCGATTTCATCGTTACCTCGCCACCAAGTCCTGCTCGAGAAATTTTCGGATGGCGGGCGCGGCCATCGCTCCAGCCTGGTGCGCGACTTCGATTCCGTTTCTAAAAATCGACATCGTCGGAATCGCGGTGACGCGAAAGCGTCGGGCCAAACTCGGCAGCTCTTCGGTGTTGACCTTGGCCACGAGAACCTGACCAGCGGCTTCGGTTGCGACTTTGCGTATTTCCGGCGCCACCATTTTGCACGGACCGCACCATGGCGCCCAAAAGTCAACCAGCACTGGCAAAGCGGCCCGGCTGATCAGCGCATCGAAGACAAGATCGCTGTGCACGTCCACCGGTTCACCGAGCGGTCGCAATTCGCTTTTGCACTGAGCGCACCGAAAAACTTTGCCGAGCCCTTCGTACTTCATCCGGTTGCGCCGGCCGCATTTTGGACAGGTAATCAAAATACCGCGCTCATCGGTTTCAATATTGCTCATGATAAAAACAAACGCGCTCTGACCAAACGAACAAGCGCTAGCTGAGGTTCATCGATCAATTGAGTGACAAGCCACCTGTCACGAGTAACAAGTGCGGCTTGCCGGTGCTATCGCGTTTGCCATGGAATGACCTTGCGATCGCGCCACCCGCCTACGCTTAAGCTACGGACGCGGCAGGAAACTTTACCGTTATCGAGCCGGGCAAAATCACCAGGGGATCACTTTGCGGTCTCTAAAAAACTTGCTGGTTTGATCTTGCGGAGCGTCGGCGGCGAGCCAGACGATGCCCGTGGCTCCTTCCCCAACTGAACGGGTGGCGTTCGGTCCGCCCATGTCGGTCCGAACCCAGCCCGGACAGACGGAATTGACGGCGAATTTCGGCAAAGCCGTGGCCAGTTGCGCGGTGACACCGTTCAACGCCGTTTTTGAAATGCAATAAGCGGGCGCCCAACCATCGGCGCCACCGGCCAATTGGCCGCCGCCGCTCGAGACATTCACGATGCGCGGCGCGCCGCTCTTTTTCAGGAACGGCACGAACGCCTGCGCCACCAGCAGCGCGCCGAGCGTGTTCGTGCGCAATGTGGTCTCAAGCGTCTCGGGCGTAGCCGTTAGCACGTCCTTGTCGCCATCGAGCAGAATGCCGGCGTTGTTCACCAGCACGTCGAGATAATCGCTGTGTCGCGAGAATTCTTCGGCAGCGCGCTCCACGCTCGCCGCGTCCGCGACGTCGATCTGAAGAACAGTGACCACATCGTGGCCTTCATGGTTGCGTTCTTTTTCGCCTTCCCGGCGAAGTTTCTCTGCCGCGGCGCGACCGGCCTCCCGGTTCCGCGCCCCGAGAAAAACACGAAAACCTTTGCGCGCAAGCTGCCGCGCGACTTCGAAACCAATTCCTTTGTTAGCGCCGGTCACTAGCGCGATCCGTTTTTCTTTTGCCATGCAACAGCGTCGAGCGAGCCGTGACGAAGGGCAACTGTCTGTTCACGCGTAACGCCGTGCGTCTTCTTAAAAGCAACAGCGCGCGCCAGTTCTCGATCATAAGCCGCTTATGACGTTCCTGCAGCTTGCGGTGATGCTGCTTTAGTCCGGAGATGTACTCGTCAGTGCCATCGCCGAGCAGTCCGGACAAGTGGTACGGGTAATAGACGTAAAGTGGCCTACCACAGGTGCTGAACTTCAGGTACACTGGTGGCTGCAGTTTAAAATACACATCATATGAAAAAGAATCGGACAATGACCTTACGCGGACGGATTAGCCTTTGCTCGGTCGCAGCGGTGGCGTTCCTTTTTTCGCAGTCTGGTCTGATGTGGGCGCAGGCTGTTTCACCCACGAAGGAAGCGTCAAAGGATGGCGCTTTGCGCGACGGGCAGCACGATTTCGACTTCGCCATCGGCAATTGGAAGTTCCACCTGAAAAAACTGGAGCATCCGTTGACCGGCTCCACCACCTGGGTGGAACTCGATGGTACTTCGAGCTGTCGAAAAATTTGGGACGGTCGCGCGAACATTGATGAGGTCGAGGTCAATAATCCGGAGAAACACTTGCACATCCAGGGTCTGACCCTGCGACTATACAATCCGGAGTCGCATCAGTGGAGTCTTTACTGGGCCAACGCGGCCAAGGGCGCCCTGGGTTTGCCGCCTGTCATCGGCCAGTTTAAGAATGGGCGCGGCGAATTCTACGATCAGGAAGACTTCAACGGTCGGGCGATCTTCGTTCGATACGTGTGGTCTGATATCACACCGACGTCGGCGCATTTTGAACAATCGTTTTCGGACGATGGCGGAAAGACGTGGGAAACGAACTGGATCACTGATCAGACTCGAGTGAAACCGTAGATGAAGTTAAGTGTCAACCGGTGTGCAAAGTTGCATGGCGGCGTGTTTAGCCATGTCCTTCGACGGGGGCAACGAATTCCGTGCGCTCTCCAGAGGGAAGAGCCGCAGTCAGCGACAACGGCTACCGGTCTTGCACGAAGACAACATGGGCCATGACGGTGACGCCGTGACCCTTGCAATAAAGTGAGTCGAATGACCCCAGATTATTTCTTCGCGCGGGTGTAGTTGATCTCCATCGTCTTCTTTTCCTGGCCGCCCTGATTTTCGTACCATTCAAACATCATATGGTTGTTGTCGGCGATCTTCAGCACTTCGCGCACTTGTGTTTTCATTCCGGGCACAGCCTCCATTTCGCTCGTGTACGTGAATGTCTTGGTCGCGGGATCGTAGGTGCCTTCGGAGAACTGGATACCGGTGCCCATGTTGTCGATCCATGAGCCGACGAACTTTTTCTTCACGTTGTCATAGCCTTCGACGCCCATGCCTTTGAATTGCACATCTTTCATTTTGCCGTCTTCACCCGGCATCTGCATTTTGCCGCTCACGTCCATGACGAAGTAACGGCCGCCCATCATCGACTTCCGGACAGCGGTCCCTTTTGATTCCTGCGGCTTGGCGTTAGGATCGGGATTCATCCAGAACTTGATGGTGTAATTCCAGTTGCCGTCGAGGCTGGAGAGAAGTTTGTGGTTCTCGTTGAGCTTCGACATCTCCATCATCTGCTTCATCATCTCCTGCGGATTCGGTTGACCGCCTGGAGCTGCCATAGGGCTTGTGGCGATAGCCGGCGATGCGGCGGGGCTTTGCGCAAATGAGGGAGTCGCGATCAATGTCGCGAACAGAATTGTGATTAATGGCATAAATGTTTTCATGAGCGGATTCTGCCAGCGCGCAGTAACGCGTGACAAGTGACAATTGGGAAATCGAAAAAATTCTTGCGGCGAGACGCCACAAGTCCGAGCCGAACTGGCATTGCACGCGAGGCGCGTGCGTTCCCCAGTCGTATCCGAAGAGTCGCGGCTTTCGATTGAAGCCCGCCGTCCCAGATGCACAGTAACGACAACGAATCGTGAAAACCGCCGCGGCAGCTCCGAATTCCAGCGCGAGGAAAATAATCGTCGCCCTTGCTGTGCTGATAACGGTGTGCCTGCTGTCGCTGATAATCGCGGGCGTTACCAGCTTGATCTCGTTGGCTGAGAGAATCCATCCGATCGCTGGTACGATCGTATTCTGGAGTGTTTGTCTGGCTGCTGGATTTTTCGCGCTCTATTGCGTCATTGCGTACGCAAAGCTTCCCGCGGCGCTTGTCCCGCCAGAGGAGGAATCAGGCCCAAAGTATGACGCCTATTTGCAAGCTCTCCGCGTCCGACTCGCCGCAAATCCACGGACGCGTAGTAAGTCCCTCGCCACAGCAGAGGACATCGAAAATGCAGTTGGGCATTTGTCAGCGGAGGCGGATTCAATCGTGCGCAGGACGGCAAGCACGGTGTTTCTTAGCACCGCGCTCATGCAAAATGGCCGCCTTGACGCGCTCATACTCCTGTTTACCCAAATTCAAATGGTCGGCCGTGTCGCTCGCATTTATGTGCAACGCCCATCGCCTCGCGAATTGATGCGGCTGTATGCAAACGTTGCCGGCACGGCTTTCGTTGCCAGCGGGCTCGAATCGCTCGACCTCGGAGAAATGGTCGCGCCACTTGCCACTTCCATGGTTCCGGCGCTTAAGGGCGGAATTCCGGGTCTAAGCGGTATCTCAGCTCTCCTAGTCAGATGTGTTTCTAATGGGGCTGCAAACGCATTCCTCACCCTGCGCGTGGGCGAAGTCGCGCGGCGCTACTGCGAGCTCACTTCACGATGTCCGCCTGAACTGATCCGCAAATCGGCAACGGCTGCGGCGGTCCAGCATCTCGGTCGGATCGTGCGCGAAAACGGCGCCCTGGTTGTGAGGAAGATTTGGGAAAGTACAGGACGCGCGCTAATCGACAGCGGCGTATCAAAAGCCGAAGACATCGCAGGCGCGACCCGCAATCTTTTTGGCAGAATTTCACCTTGGCGGCTGAAAGAAGAAGACCCGGCGATTCGTCCGTGAAGGCGCCGCGTTCTTCGCCCATTCGCAAGGTGAGAAAAGATTCTGAAAAATGAAACGAGAAAATCCTTCAATTGAAATTTGTCCTGGCATCACGCGCCGGACGATCGCAAACGGCAAGACGATGTATCAGATGATCGCCACGCTGGCGGCCGGGAGTCGCATGCCCGAGCACCGACATGCGCAGGAGCAGATCGTTCACATTCTCGAAGGCCAAATGCGACTCATCGTTGACGGCGTGCCGCACGAGCTTTCAACCGGCGATTCGTTTTATCTCGCGAGCAACATTCCGCATGGTGTGGAAACGGTGTTACCGACACGCGTGCTCGATACCTTCAGTCCGCCGCGCGATGATTACCTGGCCATCGACGAAAAAGCTTGCCAGGACGCTGCGTTGTAGGTGCTCTGGCGGAGTTAGTCCGCCGCGGCAGCTCTGGCGAGAGCGCGCTGAGTGCAGTTGGCGCGCAACGCTTTCATCTCAGCGCGCAGCCTGACCATTCGCGCAGCGACGCCTTTGTATTTCTTCGTGACCCCTGTGACCGTCCTATTGACCGCGCCCTGGCTGACAAGGCCCTGAAGCTTTTCATAAGCGCGCAAGCGCAACATCTCTTCGCCGCCACTGGCTGCATTGCGCTCCCGCAGATTGAGTAGGATAATCTCGAATAACGGTTTGAATTCGAAAGAGGCGTTCGACGAAAGCACAGCGACCAACTCTTCGGTAAGGTTGTCGGGCGCGCGACGTGTGAAAGAGATACCGGATCGTTTAGGCATCTAAGAGTATCGCACCGATCCGGAAAATAGCGACCGAGGCCGCCTGGCCGTAGGGATGAGGCGACTCCACAGTTCAACTCAATTTCCACCGAGTTTTATGCTGAATCGATTAGATTGCAAAGCAAATGAGTACGGAAACGAACGGACTACCCAAGCTGGACAATGTCATCTTTGGCGAAATCCAAGTGCTCCTCGCTGAGAAACGAACTGCGCTGGCTTCACTGCGCACCGGTATCGCCGTCTTCGCTTTGCCTCTGTCCGTCCTGAGCGTGCTCATTGCGACGTCACGCTATTACAATATGGGGACCGTGATGCCTCTGCTGGTGCCGCTGCTGCTCCTGAACCTTGGTCTGGTTGTGCTCGGCTCCTGGCTGATCTTCCGTTCGATCCACCGCATTCACCACTTCGAGCACCGCATCCGAGAACTAAGCGACAAATATCGATCAATCGCGGAGTTTATTGAATAGCACCAACGAACGCGCCGTATCGAATTGTCTTCGAGTTAGAGCAATTCAATCATTTGTCTGGATCCAAGCCCACCGCGAATGTACCGACTGATGCGTGCAGTC
>QHNJ01000036.1 GCA_003218395.1 Verrucomicrobiota bacterium | reverse complement strand
GATCTCGCCCAGCGATCGGAACGACAAAAGTCCTGCTTTGCCACCGTAAATCTTCGTGAAGCCGGTCTCTTGAATTATAACCGGACGACCGGCAGCAAGATAGCACACACTGCGGTCGCTGAACCAGCCGGTGTTTAACCGGACGTATTGATCTTTGGCGACGGTAAACTCACCCTTGGAGCGCCGGATGTAATCGCGATAGAGCCAGTAATCGACGCTCATTTGCAACGGGGAACTTAAGCGCCAGCCCCTTCGCTCAAAGTTCGCACGTGTCTTTGCATCGTTGATGTTGGTAGCCAGCTCGAAGGTTTCCCCTGATTCTTTCGGTGCTGAAATAAAACGTAGAAATTCGCGCGACTTGCTCCAAAGATATTTCTCGCCGCGCCACGTGATGTCTTTCAAGCCGCTCGTCGACCAGTTAGCCACCGACGTAAAAACCGCCGCGCGGGAAGGGGAGCGGTTCGTTTTCCACAGATCTGTCACGACCGGTTGGCGTGTCGGCAGCCATTTGAATCCGTGTGTCGGGACGGGAAAACTCTTTGTGCCGACGTTTTCGCCAAAAGTGAAGAGCGCGTGATGCCGACCCAGATAACTGACTGTTGATCTTACGCCCTTGTCGATCTTGATCTGCTCAACGCCGGGATCGCTCTCGATGTAAAGAATGCTATCGGAAACAAGCAGGTCGTCGTTGAATTCCTGCGCACCGCAAATGTTCAGGATCGCGTCGGCATCCCGATAGAGCTGCCGGATTTTCTTTAGTGGGAGGCCGGCGGTCGGAGTGCCCGGCAAATAACGTGCGCAAAATCCCCAGCGATTTTTGAATCCAAATTCTTGCGATAACCGATTCAGGAGCCACGCTGCATAATCGAATTCATTGTTTATTTCGAACGTCTCCGGATTGTAAGGAAGCCGTGCCGAGTCTTCGATGTAATAAACATCGTGACCAAGCCGTTGCAGTCCGACCAGATAATGGATGTGCTGCCAGATCACGCCCGCAATGGGCATCGAACCCATGAAGCCCATCACGACAGTGCGTTTGCGTTTCATTTTGATACCACGAAGGACACGCAGAACGCGAAGGATTACCGAATGAAAGGTTTGATGCAGTTTTGCAGTTTTTTAACGTTGAAATTGATAAGCAAGCCAAGCGAAACCCTGGTTAGTCGCATATATGTAAGAATTTACGCCTGAGGAATTGGAAGAAGGGTTTCGTCAAATTCCATCTTTGTGTCCTTCGTGATCTTTTGTAGTGGTTAGAATTGTTTCACGACGCTCGCCGGATTTCCCGCGACGACTGTATTTGGTTCAACGCTCTTGGTGACCACCGATCCGGCAGCGACAACCGAGTTCTCGCCTATGATTAGGCCTTTTAGAATTACGGCGTTCATGCCAATCCAAACGTTATCCGCGATTTTTACGGGAGCTGTTTTTAATTTCGGGCGCGGCGGCCGATTCTCGAAGTAGGGCGCGAGAGCTTGCGCGTCGATCAGGCGTTGCGCTGGCTCGAGTGGATGAAAATCGGAATCGGCGATGCCGACGTTCCAAGAAATCAGGCAATGCGATCCGATGTCGATCTTCTCCTCGGCCATGATGAGTGCGCCGTTAAGCAGAGTGAAATCGCCGATGGTGCACCGGCCGTTCTCCCCGACAGAAAATGAGCAGCCGGCATAACACGAAACATGTTTGCCGATAAGAACGGCACGAGGCTTTTGGCTGCGAAGTTTTCGGAAAATTTGCGCGCTCTCGCAATAAAACCCTTCGCCAAACTCGACGTTTGGCGGGATCGGATCCGGCCACCAGTCCCCTTCGACATGTCGATCTTGCTTGACGTTGCTCATAAAGGAAATTTTCCCGACGCATAAAGTTTGGCGTAAATACCGTCGCGCGCGATCAGTTCCGGACCGCGACCCTTCTCGACGATGCGTCCGTGTTGGAGCACGATGATTTGATCGAGACTGTGAATCGTTGCCAGGCGGTGGGTCGCGATCAACGTCGTCCGGCCCCGCATCAATTCTTTGATTGTGTCCATAATCGCCGATTCGGTTGCCGGATCGAGCGCCGAAGTTGGTTCGTCGAGCAACAAAATCGGTGCGTTTTTTAAAAATGCGCGCGCGATACCGATGCGCTGCCGTTGACCGACACTCAAATGCCCGCCTCGTTCGCCGACAAGACTTGTGTAGCCGTTCGGCAATTGCCGAATGAAATCATCGGCTTGGGCGCGGCGCGCTGCATCAATAATCTCTTGTTCCGTCGCATCCGGCCGCCCATAGGCGATATTCTCTCGCACTGTTGTTGAAAAAAGCAGCGTATCTTGTAAAACGATCGCGATCTGCGCTCGCAACGTTCTTTTTGTAATCTCGCGAAGATCGCGCCCGTTGAGTGCGATCGCGCCCGCCGTGGGGTCGTAAAATCGTGGCACCAAACTAAACAGCGTGCTTTTCCCAGCCCCAGTGCCGCCTACTAGGCCGACGATCTGATTCGGATCGATGTGAAGATCGATATCGCGCAACACATATCGGGCTTCCCCATAACCAAAACTTACCGATCTGAATTCAATCGCACCTCTTGAGGATGAAATTGCAATCGCATTTCGTGAATCAACCACATCATCTTGTCGATCCAAGACCTCGAAGCAGCGTTTCGCGCCGGCGGTGGCCCCTTCCATTGCCCAGGTCGTGTAAGTAAGCGACTCGAGCGGTTGATAAAGCATCAACAGATAGGCGCTGAAGATGAGAAGCGAACCGAGGGTGAGCGTGCCGGCGAGTACATGCAACGTTCCCACGTAATACATCGCCGCCGTCCCCACGACCATGAGCGTGCTGATGACCAGCGCGCTGTTCACGTTTGTCAAAGTGAGCCGTAGATTGGCTTGCAAACTTTGGCGGGCTTGCTGCTGGAATTGGCGCACTTCAAATTCCTCGCGCCCAAATGCGTGCACCATTCGGATCGAGCTCAGCCCTTCCTGCGCTTGCGCCAGGACAGCGCTCTCATGTTCCTGAATGGATGTCGATTCACGGCGAATCCGATGCGCAAAAAGATAAATCGCGCCGACAATCAAGGGAACAATTGCAAGCGAAATCAATGTTAGCTGCCAATCCAGCCGTAGCATAATGACGAATGTTCCGATCAATGTGATTGTCGATCCGAAGATGTTTGTGAATCCTTTGTTGTAGATCGTCTGGATCGATTGGGAATCGTAAGCAACGCGGAAACTGGAATCACTCGAACGTCGCGCGTCGTGATATTTGAGGGAAAGCGATTGCAGGTAGGAGTACAGATCCGTGCGCAACTTGAGCAGCGCCTGTAACCCGATTTTCACAAAAAAATAACTTGTGATCCAATTGATGATCCCCCAAAGGAGCTGTATCGCGACTAGTGCCAGACACAGCAGGGGAATCCACATCCGCCAGTCACTCCGTATCGGCTGGCCTGCGCGCAGAAAATCGTCGACGATGACTTTAAACGGCCACGGTTTGAGCAAGTTCAGGCCAATGCCAATAAGCGATAGAAACAATCCGAGGATCGTTTGCCCCAGGAATGGGCGGTAATAACGGAGAACGCGCCGGTAGATTGACATGTGAATTTGAGATTGCCCGATTTTAGATTTTGGATTGAACTATGGCGAACTGATCGCAGCTTGACATCGACAGATTCCCCGCTTCGCTCGGAATGACAATATGCATCATCTTCTTGAAACGTGGTTCGGTTGGGTCCTGACCGGGGGCTATACCGGCATCATTGTGCTGATGGCGATGGAAAGCTCTATCTTTCCCGTGCCTAGCGAGGTGGTCATTCCACCGGCTGCATTTCTTGCCGCTCAGGGAAAACTCAGTTTTGCGGGCGTGGTCCTGGCGGGCATGCTAGGATCCTATTTGGGCTCAGCCATGACATATTGGGCGTCGCGATTAATCGGCCGCCCGTTGATCGTGAAATATGGCCGCTTCGTGCTGATTACTCCGAAGAAGTTGGAGCGGGCGGAGCATTGGCTCGCCCGCTATGAGGCAGGCGGCGTCTTTTTCGCGAGGCTGCTTCCGGTTGTTCGCCATCTGATCTCGATTCCAGCAGGGATCGTTCGGATGAATTTCGGCCTTTTCAGTTTTGTGACGATCGCCGGGTCGGCGCTTTGGTGTTTGATTCTGGCTTATCTCGGCGACAAAGCCTATCGCATCGAGCCGGAGCTGCTAACGAGTCCGGAAGCGGTGGTCCGTTTTATCCACGGGCAATCGAGGGGAATATTGTTATTAGTCATACTCTTCGCCGCTCTTTACCTATTGACCTTGCGGTTGATGAAGCCGCGTTCCTGCTCGTAGTCCGTCCGAGCCACTTTGGTGGAGTCCCGTCCACGACCTGACAGAGCCTAGCGGATCGAGCAGTCCTCGACGCGGCGTGCTCGAGGATGCCAGGCGGCGAAGCCAGATTTGTTAGCATCGCCGCCAGAGCGGTCTAACAACCGACCTTGCGAGTTGGCGTTTTCCATCCCGTCCAAGATCTTAATGTTCGAAAATTGAACAAAAGTGTTGTTCGACGGTCACTTTAAAAGTGCATAAGAATTGAATAACTGCACCTCCGGGCATGGACGAGATATTCACAATGACAGATGGCATTAGAGTTGCTACAAATCGGAATGGCCACGATATGAAAAGAAATCGCCAAATCCTGAAGCCGCGCACTAGGCTTTCTCTAGGCGATCTCATCGTGGCGGTAAGCTCCTGCACGAGGAGCAGCAAAGAGACGGTCGCAGCGGTCGCGGATCTTTTCGCCAGCGGCCAGGTGCGTTTGCAAGACAACGGCCGTTTCTTGCGCGCCCGCGTTTGTTGAACCCTTCGTGAATTTTCTTTCGGAGTCACTTCCGAATGATTTATCGCCGGAGCAATTTTCCCGGATCGCCACAAAAACCGCTGAAGCGGTTTCTGCCAAGGTAGCACCAATTCTCCCCCCGACTAAGGCCCGGGTGTTAATGGAATTAACAAAAGGCTTTTCGCCCATGCCGCTCGCTTTTATCGTGCTGGAGTGATTGACCGTTACTCCCGGCCAGAGATGCACAGAATTTGGTCGGATGAGCGTAAGTTTCAGGTTTGGCTCGAGATTGAAATGCTCGCCTGCGAGGCGATGGCCGAGCTTGGCCAAATTCCGACGAAGGACGCGGCGGAAATTCGGAAGCGTGCGCGGTTCTCTATTCCAGAGATTGCGGAGATCGAAAAGCGAACGAATCACGACGTTATCGCTTTTCTGGAAAACGTTTCTGAATCAGTTGGACCGGCGGCGCGCTGGATCCATCAGGGACTAACTTCATCAGATATCCTGGACACGACGCTCGCGGTCCAATTGACAGAGTCGGCGACGATCCTTCTCGATGATTTGAAGAAATTGCGCGCGGCAATCGCGGACCAGGCGCGACGATTCAAAATGACCCCGATGATCGGGCGGAGCCATGGCATTCATGCCGAGCCGATCACGTTTGGTCTAAAACTTGCGCTTATGTTCGACGAATTCGGGCGCGCCGAAGAACGGCTTACACAAACGCGCGAACGTATCCGTGTCGGCAAGATCAGCGGCGCGGTCGGTACACATGCCCATGTCGATCCAAAGGTTGAGCGCGCAGTTTGTGAGAAGCTGGGACTGAAACCCGAGACTCTTTCCACGCAAATCGTGCAGCGGGATCGGCATGCGGAGTTTTGTGCCACACTCGCGCTTATCGCTTCCAGCATCGACCGCTGGGGGACCGAATTTCGCCATCTCCAGCGGACTGAAGTTCTCGAAGTCGAGGAATTTTTTGCAGAAGGACAGAAAGGCAGTTCGGCCATGCCGCATAAGCGCAACCCGATTACCAGTGAACGGCTTAGCGGTCTGGCTCGCGTCATTCGCGGCAATGCAGTGGCCGCCTTGGAAAATGTGGCTCTCTGGCACGAGCGCGATATCAGTCACTCGAGCGCGGAGAGAATCATTTTGCCCGATTCGTGCATTCTCCTCGATTACATGCTTGTGAAATTGCGCGAGCTCGTAAAAGGCTTGCAGGTTTATCCCGAGCGGATGGAGCAGAATCTCGCCCTTACAAAGGGTTTGTATTTCAGCCAATCGATCTTGCTCGCACTCACGCGCGCAGGTGCAGAACGCAAAAGCGCGTACGAAGCAGTGCAGCGCGCGGCCATGAAGACTTGGAAAGACGAGGGGACCTTTGCCGAGAACGTGAAACGCGAACCAGAAATTACAGCGCGGCTTTCCGCAGCGGAGATCGATCGACTTTGCTCACTGGATGTTCATTTCCAGCATGTCGATGCAACGTTCAACGCGCTTGGTTTGGAATAGTGCTGTCGATTTGGGTCACCATGTCCGCCCAGCGTTGAAACGCTGGCTATTTACAAAGCGATGCGATTGCGCTCCCCGGGGATGAGAATCGCGCGGATTGGTTATTCGTAGCGCAGCGCTTCAATAGGGTCGAGCGCGGCTGCCCGATAGGCCGGGTAGAGGCCAAAGCCAATGCCGATCGCCGAGCAAACGACCAGGCCGGCGAGCGCCCAGCCGAAGGGAAAAATGATGTCCACCTTCAGCCAAACAGCCAGCAAATCGCCGCCAATCACCCCGAGAATAATCCCCAGGATTCCACCGGCTTCCGAGATAAACACCGCCTCGGTCAAAAATTGCCGCAAAATATCGCGACTGCGGGCCCCGATCGATTTGCGCACGCCAATTTCCTTTGTCCGCTCGGTCACGCTCACGAGCATGATGTTCATGATTCCAATGCCAGCGGCCACGAGCGCAATGAAACTGATCACGAACGCGCCGATGCGCACCACCCCAGCCACAGAAGCGAAAGCGCTCTTGAGCGAGTCGTTGGTGTAGATTTCAAAATCGTTTTCCTGGTTAGCATTAAGGCCGCGCGCAATTCGCATCGCGCTGATCCCTTTATCCAATGTCCGGTTGTAAAGCTCGGTCGAGAACGGCTGGGTGGCGATGTTCACCGTGCGATTGACCTCGCCGTAATTCTCAAAAAATCTTGTGATCGGCATTATGCAGATGTCGTCCTGGCTTTGCCCAAAAGAGGTGCCTTTTTCCGCGAGCACGCCAATGACAGTGTAGGTATGTCCAGTCATCCGGATGACTTTGCCGATAGGTGACTCGTGCGGGAACAATCGCTTTTCGATCGTCTTTCCGACGACAATGACGTTGCGTGAAAAATCGACATCTTCGTCGGTTAGATTGCGGCCATAACCGAGCGTGTAAGCATTCGCCGTGAGAAAGCTTCGATTTGTCCCGACGACCTCGAGGCTCGGTGTCGTCTTCACGCCGTTGTAAACCGCTTGCCCCTTTAGATCGCGACCAAAGCACTTCAGGCAAATCTCCTGCGCATTGCCCTGCATTAATTCGTAGTAACGCAGCGCCTGCCGATAGGTGACGTTGCGTCGGTTCTGATATTTTTTCTTCGTTTCGCCACCCGTGTCGATACTCACCGGATATTTTGCGAACTGAAAGACGTTTGATCCGAGAAAGCTTATTCCACTCTCGATGGAATTCTGCAGCGCGCCGATCGCTGTCATCACGGAAATGATAGAGAACACGCCAATCGTAATTCCAGTCATGGTCAACGCAGCACGGAGCTTGTTCGCGCCTAACGAACTCAAAGCCATCGCTATGATTTCCCGAAATAACATGGCGATCTTGCGCTAGAGACTCATTCGTACCGCAGAGCCGTTACCGGATCGAGACGCGACGCCGTCCACGCTGGGGCGAATCCCGAAATCAAGCCGGTCATCACCGACACGATCATGCTCGCGAGGACGAGTCCAAATGAAAAGCGAATCGGAAAAGACGGAAACGCTTTGCCGATTCCAAAGCACATCAAATATGCAAACGAGAGCCCGATAAATCCTCCCAGCAGGCACAACGCCGTGGATTCGATAAGAAATTGAAGAAGGATGGTCCTTCTGCGCGCGCCGAGCGCCTTCCGCGTTCCTATTTCTTTGGTCCGTTCCTTCACGCTGACAAAGGTGATGTTCATGATCCCGATCGCTCCGACGAAAAGCGAAAGACCGGTGATGAAAAGCCCCGCGATCGCGATTGAATTTTTGATCGGGTCAAGCGTGCTCTTCAAAGCCTGTTGTTCGTTGATGCTGAAATCGTCTTTCTTTTCCGATGGCAATCCGCGCACGCGCCGCATCAATCCCGTGAGTTCGTCTTTCGCGTCGGCCAGCTTTGTCTTGTCCTTCACTTTTACGAGAATTTCCGCTTCGCTTTTGGCGGTGAAATATTTCTGAAATGCGGGCAGCGGCATTACCACGATTGAATCGAGACTGAAGAGCCCGAGAAACGAGCCTTGCCGGGAAATAACGCCGATCACTTTGAAAGGCTGACCATTAATCAGGACCGATTTGTCAATCGGACCGGCGGACGGAAAAAGTGCATCGGCCACATCGTAACCAATCACGCAGACGTTGGCGCCGTCGCGAGATTCCAAGTCGTTGAAAAAGCGACCTTCCTTGAAATCAAATGTCGATGTGATGAGGTAATCCGACACGGTGCCTCGGACCAAAACATTGTTCACTTCGCTGTCCGTGTATTTGATGCCGCGGTAAACGCTGGAGGTCGGAATCGCGATGGTGAGGTTGGAGTTCGGCGTCATCGCGATCATGCGGTTAAGCCCCTCCGCGTATTCGGTCTTGATCTTCCTCCGGTCGCGGTAATTCCACCAGTCGTCCACATTCTTCCAAGGCCATTGTCCGACGTAGAGAACGTCATCGCCGAAAATGGCCATGCTTTTGTCGAACCCGACTTGAATTCCGCCGATAGCGGTCCCCATCAACGTCACGGCGACGATGCCAATGATGACGCCGAGCGCGGTAAGAGTGGACCGCGTCATGTTCGAGCGCATTTGCGCCACAGCGATCTTCCAGCTTTCGCTCAGCTCGTAGACGAACCGCTTCATGCCGTGGTGCGGCCCCTCTAAGTTAACGCCAGCGCCTCGAGCTCGCGGAACCCGGCGAGATCGTCGCTTTCGATCAGACCGTCGCGCAGATGCACCGTCCGCCGCGCATGGCGTGCAATATCGGCTTCGTGTGTCACGAGAATAATCGTATGCCCGCGTTGGTAAAGATTTTCGAATAGAGCCATGATCTCTTCACCGGTTTTAGAATCGAGATTACCCGTTGGTTCATCAGCCAGAATGATTGACGGATTATTCACTAGGGCGCGGGCAATCGCCACGCGCTGGCGCTGCCCGCCGGATAGTTCGTTAGGCTTGTGATGTACTCGATCGCCAAGCCCGACGTCACGCAATACATGCGCGGCGCGTTCTTCGCGCGTTTCCGGATCAATTCCCGCGTAGATGAGTGGCAGCTCGACATTTCGCAAACTGTTTGCGCGCGGAAGGAGATTGAACGTTTGAAACACAAATCCGATCTCGCGATTGCGAATGGCGGCCAGTTCATCGTCGTTCATGGCCGAAACGTCCCGGCCGTTAAATTCATAGTGACCGGAGCTAGGCGTATCGAGGCAGCCGAGCATGTTCATGAGCGTGGATTTGCCGCTGCCGCTCGGGCCCATAATCGCGATGTATTCGTTGCTATGGATCTGCAACGACACCCCACGCAAGGCATGAACAATTTCTTCGCCCATCACGTAGTCTTTGGTGATGTTCTCAATGTCGATGACGACGGGACCGCGTGGTCGAGTTACATCAGGGTTGAGCTTGTTCATCAAAGACTCGCGCGCGGCGCGCCGCTCGACTATTTCGTCGCTTCCTTGTCGTAAGTAAGTTTGGCGCTGTCCTTTAACTTGCGGCTGATCGCGCTGTAACTGCCGGAGACCACTTCGTCACCGGGTTGCACGCCGCTCTTGATCTCCATGTAGGTGTCATCCGAGATCCCGGTCGTTACCTTCACCATCTGCGCCTTGCCGCCTTTTTTCAGAAACACAACCTTGGCAATTTTTTCGTGCTCCTCTTTCTGCGTCGCCTTTTCCTGGCGCTCGTTAACGTAATCTGCGCTGTTGTCGCCTTTATCTCGCTGTGCTGTCTTCTGCTTTTTCTTTTCGATCTCCTCCGGACTTAAGTTGGTGTCGCCGGTCCGAATCGTTACGGCCTGCATCGGCACGGCCACGACATCCTTCACCATGTTCGTTTCGATATCGGCCGTGCAACTTAACCCCGGTTTCAATGTCACATCGTGATCGTCGATACGAATTTTCACCTCAAAGTTGGTTACTTCTTCCTGCGTCCCCGCGCCGGTCGTCTTTCCTGTGTTCGCGATCTGATAAACAGTGCCGTGAAATTTCCGGTCGCCGTACGCGTCGATCTTCACGTTGGCCTTGTCGCCAATTTTTACGTTTACGACGTCGTTCTCGTTCACATCCACGCGTGCTTCCATGTGGCCGAGATCGGCCACGCGCATCACTTCCGTTCCCGCGAATTGCCCTGTCGCTACGATACGTTCGCCCAATTTGCTGTTCAAAATTGTCACAGTCCCATTGATCGGCGAATAAACCGTTGTCTTGGAAAGTTGATCCCGCGCCTGACTCGAACCCGCTTGCGCGCGCTCGATTTCGTGCAGCGAGCTTTCGTAGGTATTCTTGGCCACGTCGTAAGCAGCCTGCGCGGCGTTGTATTCTTGAATAGAAATGGTTTTCTTCGCGAACATATCGTCGGCGCGTTTAAGATCCTGCTCCGTCTTCATCATCGTCGCCTTTTGTTGAAGATTCGTCGCCTTGGCCGAGCTGATCGCTGCCTCCTGTTGCTCGAGCAGGGCCTTGTAGGAATCCGGCTTTATCCGCACGAGCAGGTCACCTTTGTTGATCGCCTTTCCATCTTCGACTGGCAAATCAATGATCTCGCCCGCCACTTCTGGTGAGATCTTCACCTCCGTTTCGGGTTGGGCCTTCCCCGTGGCGGAAACGGTCTGCAGAATTGTCTTGCGGACGGCTTTCTCGGTAGTTACCGGGATCGGTTTCTCGCGTTTGCTCGCGATGACCCAGATAATGATCAGGAGCAGTACGACACCAATGGAGCCGAAAAGGATGTAGCGCCTGCGCCGTGATCGTCGCTTCTTAGCCGTTTCGGGCGCAACCGTGGGCGTAACTAAAGTTTGATGCATGACAAAGGGGTTCACGCCATTAAGGGCGTCACAAATAATGGCTCTTTAGACTCTTGCAAAGCAAATCCCGTTCACAGCGACACTGATTGGATGCGAATGCGGTACTTTTGGATTCACCTAATTTTGGGCCTTTTCACCCGGAAGCGTTCCCAGATTTGTTCAATCGCCCAAGCCGCATGCTCGGCGATCAACGGTTCGGAATCGGACGCCGCGCGTTCGAGAGCGGGCAAGTCCGTCAAATCGCCGATGTTACCTAACGCGATGCAGACATTGCGCAAAAAACCGCATCGCTTGATTCGTTTTACTGGCGAATTTCTGAACAGTGCGCGGAATTCCGAATCGCTCAGTTTCAGATACTCCCGCAGCAGCATGCCTGTCGTTGATCGACGCGCCGAGAACGCAGTTTCTCGAGATCGCTGAGCGAAGCGATTCCATGGGCAGGCATCGAGGCAATCATCGCAACCGAAAATCCGGCTTCCTATAAGTGGACGGAGATCCGACGGGATAGACCCTTTCAGTTCGATCGTTAAATACGAAATGCAGCGACGCGCATCGAGTCGATGCGGAGCAGTGATCGCGCCGGTCGGACAGGCTTTAATGCAACGCTCACAAGTTCCGCAACGGTTACGCTGCGGCGGATCGGGTGGCAACTCGAGGGTCGTTAAGATTTCAGCGAGAAAAAACCACGTCCCGAGACGCGGATCGATCAACATCGTGCTTTTGCCGTGCCAGCCGATCCCCGCTTCAGCTGCATGATCGCGCTCCAAAATGGGTCCTGTGTCCACGTAACATTTTTGTCTGCCGCCGAATCCGCGAAGGAAATTGTCGATCTTGTCCAGCTTCGCCGCCACCACATCATGGTAATCGTTGCCCCAGGCGTAGCGCGCGATTCGTCCGGTTGCTCCCTCTACAGCCGCGGCCCTGCCTGCCACGCCGAAGCCTTGCGAAGGCGCGTGTGCCACATCTCCTTGAAAGTAATTCAGCGCTACGACGATGACCGATCGCGCGCCTGGCAAAACCTTTTGTGGATCACAGCGTTTTTCTTCGCCGCGCTGCATGTAACTCATTTCTCCGGCCGAACCCTGTCGCAACCAATCCTGAAACTCAGTGGCATGGGGCGGGGAAGCACAGGCTCCAACGCGGCAAGAATCGAATCCAAGCTCTTGTGCAAACAGGACGAGCTCGTTTTTCAATTCCTCGCCTGATATTTCCACTGACTGGTTCTCGACCTCAGATTTCATGCTTATTCTCCGACAGGCAGATTCCTGATGTTTCTCAAAATCATTTCGGCGATTTCTTCGGGATTCCTTTGGGATATGTCCACTCGTAGATCGGCCGCCTTGCGATAAAGCGGTTCGCGCGCCGCCAGTAATTCCGATAGGCTCGCTCCGGGATTCGCTGTCCGCAACAGCGGGCGATCACTCAATCGATGAATGCGCGTGCGGAGCGTGGCTTCGTCGCTATCGAGCCAGACGACCGTTCCCATTTGCTTTAAGAGATCGACATTCTCTGCACGCAGCACGATGCCGCCGCCGGTCACGATAATTGCCGGTTCGTTTCCAGGCAATGAACGCAATGCTTCCGTTTCCACGTCGCGAAAGCGTTTCTCACTCTGGGTCGAAAAAATTTCCTCGATCGGCATGTTGAATTTCGACGAAATAATTTCGTCCGTATCGAATCGACGAAGTCCCGTTTTGTCTTCCAAAACTTTCCCGACGACAGATTTTCCCGTCCCCATAAAACCGATAAGCACAATGGATTTGTCGGCTCGATTCACGAAGCCAATATTCGACGAGGAAGAGCGATTTCCAATCGTTGAAGTGTAAAAACGGCTTTACAAGCGAACTCGTTGCGAGGAATTGACGTTATGCCTGCGCAGAAATCTTCTCCACTCGTAGCTGTCATCATGGGCAGTACGTCGGATTGGGACACCATGCGTCACTCCGTCGAACTGCTCGATGAGCTTGATGTTCCTAACGAACATAAAGTGCTTTCAGCGCACCGGAGTCCTGATGACCGGTGCTTGGCGTGCCGATCCAGTCCAAAGCACTGCAAGGACTCGATTCGCTTCTTTCCATTGCGCAAATGCCAGGGGGTGTTCCCGTCGGCGCGCTTGCAATCGGCACATCCGGTGCGAAAAACGCCGCCCTACTTGCGGCCAGTATTCTCGCGCTTTCCGACACCAAGATTCGCAAAAAGCTCGAAGCGTTTCGAAAGAAGCAGACCGAGGCAGTGCTCGCCCAGCGAGTGCCTAAGTGAAAACGGAAGTTGTAGCGGCGGTTGACCTTTACTCGCCGTGGCGCGAGCGTCGCTCGAATCGACAATCGCAGAACGCGGACACGATTAAACGTGCAGTCGACCTACTGCAAAAAGGCGAAACGATCGCGCTGCCAACCGAAACAGTTTACGGTCTCGCGGCTGACGCGCTTAATCCGATTGCCGTCGCGAAAATTTTTGAAGCGAAGGAGCGTCCACGCTTCGACCCGCTGATCATTCATTTACCGGATCGCGATTGGCTCGGAAGAATCGTCGATATTCGCGCGCAAGATCGACAATTGATTTCAAAGCTAACGGACCGTTTCTGGCCGGGACCTTTAACAATCGTTTTACCGAGAAAATCAAACGTTCCGGAAATTGTTACCGCAGGTTTGGACACAGTTGCCGTTCGAATTAGCGCACATCCAGTTTTCACCGAAGTCATTCGCGAATTTGGAAAACCACTAGCCGCGCCGAGTGCGAATCGCTTTGGACGCGTTAGTCCAACGACCGGGCAGCATGTTCTGGATGAACTCAATGGTCTCATTCCGCTCATTGTCGATGCCGGATCAACGACCCACGGGATCGAATCGACGATTGTTGCCGTGCGCGACAGTAAGATCGACATCTTGCGGCGAGGCCCGATAACGGCGGAACAATTATCGGAATTCGCAAAGATCGATATCATCGCTCCATCGGCAAAAATTTCTGCGGCCGGACAATTGCCCTCACATTACGCGCCGAAAACGTCGTTGGGATTGATCGACCATGCGAATTCATTTTCGCCAACCAAAGATCAGCGTGTCGGATTGCTTGCGTGGAATCCGATCGAATCGGAAAAAGATTTCGCGGCAGTTCGCTGCTTAAGCGAACGACAAAACCTGTGCGAAGCTGCGTCAAATCTGTTTCGTTATCTGCGCGAACTGGATCAATCAGATCTCGACCTTATCGTTGCGGAACGAGTTCCTGAGGTTGGACTCGGAGCAGCGATAATGGATCGGTTGCGACGTGCGGCGCACCGTCGGATTGATGCGCAAGACACGCCCGGATAAAACCTTTGAAAAGCGGATGTGGTTTGTTCGGCTTGCTTTGAAACTCCGGATGATACTGGCAGGCAAGGAAGTAAGGGTGATCCCGCAACTCAATCAACTCCGCTAGCGTGCCGTCGGGTGACGTTCCCGAGATCGTGAATCCTTTCTCAGTCATACGGTCACGATATTTCATATTGAACTCGTACCGGTGCCGGTGCCGTTCCATCACTTCATCGCGGCCGTAGATTTTTTCTGCAAGAGTTCCCTTTGCAATTTTCGTCGGCCACGTGCCGAGTCGCATGCTTGCACCCTTGTGGTGCACGCCGCGTTGTTCTTCCAGCAAGGAGATGACCGGCTCCGTGGCGTCCTTGTCGAATTCGGTGCTGTTCGCATTTCTGATTTCGCAAACATTTCTCGCAAATTCGATCGTCGCCACTTGCATACCGAGGCAAAGACCGAGGTAGGGGAGCTTATGTTGTCGCGCGTAACGCGCTGCTTTGATTTTTCCTTCGACACCACGCTGGCCAAAGCCGCCTGGAATTAAGATGCCTGCGACATCTTTCAGCTGACTATCAACGCCGTCTTGCAGCGATTCAGCGTCAACGAGTTTGAGATCGATTCCGCAATCCTGGCTCGCCGCCGCGTGCGTAAGCGATTCGTAAATACTTTTGTATGCATCTTGAAGATCGATGTATTTGCCGACGACGGCAATTTTTACTCGCTTTTTCGGACTCACGACGCGCCCGACAAACTTTCGCCAGTCTGCGAGATCCGGCTCAGGAGTGTCGAGATGCAAAAGGCCGCACACGAGGCCGTCCAGTCCCTCGTCGTGCAACATTAAGGGATATTCGTAAACTGTGTGCTCGACGTCGCGGGCCTCGATCACCGCTTGCTCCGAAACGCTGCAAAACATCGACAATTTCTGCCGCACATCCCGGTCGAGCGACTTTTCCGTGCGGCAAATCAATACCTGGGGCTGCAAACCAATCTCGCGTAATTTTGCGACGCTTTGCTGCGTTGGCTTCGTTTTTAGTTCGTGCGCGGCTCTGATGTACGGGATGAGCGTGACATGCATGTTCACGACATTTTGCGCCCCAGCTTCGAGAATGAATTGCCGAATTGCTTCGAGAAATGGCAGACCTTCGATGTCGCCAGTGGTGCCGCCGATCTCTGTGATGACGACATCGTATTTGCTCTCGTCGGAGAGCTCGCGAATGCGATCTTTGATTACATCCGTGACGTGCGGAATCACTTGAACGGTTTTGCCCAGATAATCTCCGCGGCGTTCTTTGAGAATCACCGACTCATAAACTTGACCGCTCGTTAGGTTATTGTGCCGCGAAAGGACGCAGTTCGTGAACCGCTCGTAATGGCCGAGATCGAGGTCGGTTTCTGCGCCGTCGTTCAACACATAGACTTCCCCGTGTTGAAACGGATTCATCGTCCCAGGATCGACATTGAGATACGGATCGAACTTTTGGAAGACAACCCGCAAACCACGCAGCTCAAGCAACGTGCCGAGCGAAGCTGCGGCCAGACCTTTGCCCAACGAACTCACGACGCCACCGGTAACGAAAATGTATCTCACGAGACGCTCCTCTGTTTTGCGCGAGCAAGTTTTTGCTCCAGCGCCTTTGCGTCTTCAGGCGTGTCTATGCCACGTGATCCTTTAGCGGTGACGAGCACATGAACCTTTACACCATTTTCCAGCGCGCGCAATTGCTCGAGCGATTCCGCGCGCTCCAGCGGACCCGGTTTCCATCTTACGAACTGCAACAGCGTGTCTCGTCGAAAACCGTAGATGCCTTGATGGCGCAAGAACAGGGAAGGAAGCTTTCCAAGGCGCCCTCTTTCTTCGGCAGTTGAGAAGTCACCCCTTGATGATGGAATCGCCGCGCGTGAAAAGTAAAGAGCGTTACTGTCACGATCGACAACGACCTTTACTTGATGTGGCGAGGATGCCTCCGCCGGATTCTCGAACGGATGTGCCGCGGTAACGATCCGGATCTTGCGATCCGACCGGAGTTTTTCGACAAGCTTGTTGACTAAGCGCGGATCGACCAGCGGCTCATCGCCTTGGATATTGATTATGTAGGCGAACTCCGTCGTCTTTTTTGCGACTTCGGCGACCCTATCGGTCCCGCTGGGGTGTCTTGGCGAAGTCAACGCGACTTCAGCACCCCAATCAAATGCCGCCTTAGCAATGCGCATGTCGTCGGTCGCGATAATTACCGAAGCAAGGTTTTTAGCTCGCAGACATCGCTCCCACACTCGGCGCAGAAGCGGCTTCCCCGCAACTTGATACAGTAGTTTTCCTGGGAATCGTGTGGAATTCCAGCGGGCAGGAATAATGGCAAAGGCCTCACTCGTTGGCATGATCGAGAATGATTTTTGCAGCTTCGACGAGATCGACTGCGACCCAATCTGCGATGCTGTCGGCCGTGTCGCGTTGAAATCCAGTTTGAACGCGTATAGTGCGCACGCCGGCATTGCGACCGCATTCAGCGTCGATCTCTTTATCGCCGATAAAGACGGGGCAAAAATAAGTGGCATCTATCAAACCATCACCCAACTGCTGCAGGACTTCCGCTTCAACCGCACGATATTGCTTGATCGTAAAGAAACCGCGACCGATACCGCTTTGGTTCGTAATGATAATAAGTTTGAAGCCATTCGATTTCAAACGCCGCAACGCTTCTGGGACGCCGGGGAAGATTTTCACCTCTTGCGGATGGGAACAATAATCAACATCCTGCATGATCGTACCATCCCGATCGACAAAAATGGCTGGAGTTCGTGTCTTGGTGGAGGTGGTCATTTAGACGAGCGCGATGTGGCGGCGGGCGCGTGCCAATCTTGGAAACGGACGTTCGCAGCCTCTACAACCTTCGGAATGCAGCCGATTCTTGGAATGTCCGTCGCCTCGATCAGGATGAAAGGTCATTTTTGAAACTGGCAATCAATTCATCTCGGGTAACTGTCGCCGTCCCAAGTTTACTGATCACGACGGCGCTTCCGTGGTTGGCGATTTCGGCCGCTTCAGTCGGCGTTGCCTCGCAAGCGAGCCCGAGCGTGAAGAGAGCAATGGCGGTATCGCCCGCGCCTGAGACATCGAAAACCTGCCGTGCCTTGGTCGGGACGTAATGCGGCGCGTCTTGCCCTTGGAAAAGCATCATGCCGTGTTCGCCGAGCGTGACGAGAACATGCTTTGTTTCCCATTTTTTGAGCAATTTTTCGCCGGCGCGCCTAAGATCAGCATCGTCTGCCGGAGCGTCATCCGGTTCGCGCCAGGGAATGCCAGCCGCAAGGAAAGCTTCGGCGCGGTTCGGCTTCACCACAGTGAGGCCACGCCAATCGACAGAATGCCGGGGATTGGGATCAGCCGCGACGATCTTTCCAGCCACACGCGCGTCACGCGCAATTTCCGAAACCAGCTCATTGGTCAAGAAGCCTTTGCCATAATCTTCGAAGATGATCGCGTCCGTCTCCGGGATATTCTTTCGAACTGCGGCTACGACTTTTGCAATTTGTGCCGACGATGGGTTGACAAATTGCTCGCGATCGACACGGACGACTTGTTGATGGCGCGCGATGATGCGGGTCTTGACAATAGTGCGAAACGCCTCACCCTCGACCGCGTTAGAAACGTCGATCTTTTGTTCGCCTAATATTTCCCGGAGTTGTTGGCCACTGCGGTCTTTGCCGAGCAGACCGATCACGGCAACGTGATCGACGAACTCGCGCAGATTGCGCGCAACGTTGGCGGCACCTCCTGGATAAAATGATTCGCCAGTCATCTCCACGACGGGCACCGGCGCCTCGGGCGAGATGCGGCCAACCTTTCCCCAAACGAATTCGTCCAACATCAAATCGCCGATTACCATGATTCGCTTGGAAGGTGCGCGGTCGAGGATGCGCTCTAGCCGGGTCAGATTCATAAGAAATGCAAACAGCGGTGCCGCCGCCGCGATGAATTGGTTTGATTGAAATGAGTCAAAATGTTTTAGACGGTGATTTGTGTACGGTGGGGGTTCTGCTTAAGGTTTGCTCCATTAATCCTGAATACGAAGCCGAAATCAACAGCCGAAGCTCCCAATGATTCCATTCAATAAATATTTAAAGCTAACTGCAGTCGCCCTGATTGGCCTGACGCTGTGTGCGCAGGGCGCCCGGACCCCA
>QHNJ01000207.1 GCA_003218395.1 Verrucomicrobiota bacterium | reverse complement strand
GCTCAACTACTGCCAGAAAGAAAAAATGGGATTCATTCCGTGGGCGCCGATGGGTGGGAGCGGGAGCCGTTCGTTGAGCAAGCCCAGCAATGCGCTGGAAGCCGAAGCGAAACGTCACAATGTCAGCGTGGTGCAACTCGCGCTCGCGTGGTTGCTGCAAAAATCTCCGGTCATGTTGCCGATCCCGGGCACATCGTCACTTCCGCATCTCGAGGAGAACATGGCTGCGGAGAAACTCCAGCTCAGTGCCGACGAGTGGAAGAGGATTGAAGAGCTAGCGCGGAAGAGTTGAGACGCGATTGTTGAGCGTTATTGCGCGGCGAAATTCTGGAGACGGCCTGCCCTCAGGCCGTTTTTTCATTTGTCGATTCAAGCGGTGTGAGGGCACGCCGTCTCCAACGGCGCGGTTGTAGGGCGTTTCTGTGAAACGCCGGCGTCTGACACAGACGCCCTACAAGCATCTCAATTTTTTTTTGACAGCTGGTTTTTCACACATATATGTCACAAGCATATATGGCTTCAACAATGCTCGATCGCGAATTGAAGAAAGGCAGCGCCGAACTGTTGATTCTGTCATTGGTGGACGATCGGCCGCGGCACGGGTACGACATCGGCCAGTTGATCGAGCTGCGTTCGCGCGGCGTGCTCCGGTTCAACGTGGCTTCGCTTTATCCCTTGCTCTATCGCTTGGAGGGACGCGGCTGGATCCGCGGACGCTGGGTCGAGAGAGCAGGACAACGGCGTCGCCGGTACTACCGGATCACTCCCACAGGCAGAAAGGTGTTAGCTGCGCAACGTGATGGATGGCAGGAATTCGTCGGTGCAATCAATCGCGTTACCGGAATTGCACATGCCTGATTTCAAGGAAGAGATCCAAAAGCGAGTAGCGGCGCTGCAGCTGTCGCCGACCCGTGAGGTCGAGATCGTTGAGGAGTTGTCACAGCACCTCGATGATCAATATGAGCAATCGCTCAGTCGCGGTGCGACTGAGGAGGAAGCATACGGAGCGGCACTGACTGGTTTGGCCGAGAGTGATCTGCTCGCTCGGGAACTGAAGCGAGTCGAGCGGCGCGTTCAGCATGAACCGCTCACGCTCGGAAATGAAAGGACAAATTTGTTGGGCGATTTGTCGCAGGATCTCCGTTACGGGATGCGCATGCTGCTCAAGAATCCGGGCTTCACCATTGTCGCCATCATTGCGCTCGCGCTGGGAATCGGATCCAACACCGCCATCTTTAGCGTCGTTAACACGGTGCTGCTGCGGCCGTTACCGTACAAAGATCCGGATCGACTGGTAATGGTGTGGGAGGATAATTCGAAACAGGGTTTCCCGCGCGACACGCCCGCGGCCGCCAACTACATCGACTGGCGGGATCAGAACCATGTCTTTGAAGGTATGGCGGCCATGGTTGAAATCAGCTTTAACCTGACGAGTGCGGGCGAGCCGGAAAGAATTGATGGGCATCGCGTTTCAGCCAACCTGTGTTCTCTCCTTAGTGTCGAACCGCAGTTAGGCCGCGCCTTCCTGCCGGAAGAAGATATACCAGGCGCAAATCAAGTGGTCATTATGAGCCATGGTTTGTGGCAACGGCGGTTTGGCGCTGATCCGGCTATTATCGGTAAGCCGATCAATCTGAACGGCGAAAGTTTCACGGTAGTGGGCGTGATGCCGAGAGGTTTCCAGTTTCCAACGCGTGCTGATCAGCTTTGGATCCCGATTGCGTTCGACGCGAAGGAAGCGGGGCAACGCGGAAATCATTACCTGGAGGTGATCGCGCGACTCAAGCCGGGGATTACGTTGCAAAGGGCGCAAGCGGAGATGACGACGATCGCCGGTCGCCTGGAGCAACAGTATCCCAAGACCAACGCCAGCATCGGCGCCGTCGTCACTCCACTGCACGAACAAGTTGTCGGCGACATCAAACCCGCACTGCTGATCCTGCTCGGCGCGGTCGCGTTTGTCCTGCTCATCGCGTGCGCGAATGTGGCCAACCTGCTGCTGGCGCGAGCGGCCGTCCGGCAGAAGGAAATCGCATTGCGTCTCGCAGTTGGCGCCAGCCGCTCGCGTTTGATGCGCCAGTTCCTGACCGAAAGCGTTTTGCTGTCGGTGTTTGGCGGAGCCGTCGGCTTGTTCCTCTCGTTGGCGGGGCTCGATCTCCTGAAGCGCTTCATTCCACCAAATATTTCACACGCCGAGGCGGCGACGATCGACGCCAAGGTGCTGAGCTTTACGGTGCTGGTGTCGCTCGTCACCGGCTTAATCTTCGGCATCGCGCCCGCCACACAGGCAGCCAATTTCAATTTAAACGACACATTAAAAGAAAGCGGTCGCGACCCGGGAAGCGGTGGCAATCGCATTCGCGGTCTTTTGGTAATCAGCGAGGTCGCGGTCTCATTTGTCCTGCTCATTGGCGCCGGCTTGCTGATCAATAGCTTTATGCGGCTGCGCAATGTCGACCCGGGGTTTCGCCCGGAGAAGCTACTGACCATGAAGATCGTGCTGCCGGAGGTACGGTATCCGGACCGTGCGACGCGCTCTGCTTTTTACACCGAATTGATACGGCAGGTGGAGACGGTGCCGGGCGTGAAGTCTGCTGCCGTGGCGACGAGTCTTCCCCTAACGGACACAGGTAATTCGATTGGGATTAG
>QHNJ01000206.1 GCA_003218395.1 Verrucomicrobiota bacterium | reverse complement strand
ATCTTCTATCAGAAGCTCACCCTGTAAAAAAGCCGGTAGCATTGCACTGGGTGCGGTGTTTCGGCCTGACTTTTTTGGCGATTAAGCAAAGCGCATCGGTATGGTATACTGTGTATTGTGAAAAAGATCTCATCGCTCTGGCTGCTTCTCCTTGGTTTTACTCTCTTTCTGAGGCTCGCAAGCAACTTATGGGCTGCAGCCGATCAGCTAGAAGAAATCCGCCAGGAGCAAACGAAAACTCGGCAGCAAGAACAAGTGAAGGAGTTGCGTCAGCGAGAACAAATCGAGAATCTCAAGCGTGACCAGCAAATAAATCAATCGCAGCAAGAATTAGATCAACTCAAACAACAAAAGGTCGATGAGCAATCGCAAAAACAGCCGCAAGCCAACCAGACTCAGCAGCAGCTGGATCAGCTTAAGAACGACCAGCAGATCAACCGGCTCCAGAACGAGCTGAAACTCAACCAGATTCAGCGGGAGCAAAACCCATCCCGCCAGCAGGAGCAAATCAGGGAACTACAGCGCCAGCAGCAAATGGATCTCTTACAGGATCAGCTGCGGAAAAACCAGATCCAGCAGGACCTCAATCGATTGAACCGTTAGCAACCGTTCAATTAGCTCCGACGCGCAACAAGCAATTTTCTCTATCCTGTGGTTCGATTCCCTGCACTCAGGCCAATCTTTCCTTGAGCCATGAGAGGATAACGGCTTGCGCGTTGCTATCGCCCATGTGCCGGCCAATCGGGCTATCTCGCCGCGCTGATCGAAGCCAAGGGAGTTGCCGAGAGAAAGCCCCAATCGATAACTTCATCTGCCCCGGCGTCATCGATAGGTAAATAACTATCGGTTCTTTTTCTTGCCAATCGATTAATGATATGGCTTGGTGGCGCAGGGAGGAAAGCATATGGCCGCAACAAAACAAGAATATCTCGTCGGCTGGATCAGCCCCACCAACCGGCCGGATGGTAGAGAGACCCAGCTCGACGACAAAATGCCTTCCAATATTCGTGTCGCAAATGTAACAACGAACTTCACCCGCGGCACGGAGGAGGAATTTCGCGCCTCGATGCCTGTGTACGAGGCAAAAGTCCGTGAACTTGCCGCCATGAACGCCGACCTTATTCTTCCGAGCGGGGCGCCGCCCTTCATGTTGTTGGGTTTTGAGGGCGAACGGCAGATCATCCAAAGTTGGGAGAAACAATTCGGCATTCCGATGTTTACCTCAGGACAAAATCACGTGCGCGCGCTCAGAACATTAGGCGTTAGGCAGTTTGTCGGAGCCAGCTACTTCCCCGAGAAGATGAACTCTATCTTTCGGCGCTATTTCACCGAAGCCGGTTTTAGCGTGTTGGCAATGGAAGGAATTGACGTACCGTTTACGGAAGTTCCAAGGTTGCCGCCGGATCCAATCTTCGATCACATTAAAAGAACCCTCGCCCGGCATCCCGACGCGCAGGGAATTTACATGCTGGGTTCAGCGTGGCGGACTCTGAATATCATCGATCGACTGGAGCAAACTTTCACGCTACCGGTCGTTCACCCAGGGCCCGCAAGGTGGTGGGAAACCCTCATACGACTTGGAATAGGCCAGCCGGTATCAGGTTATGGAAAACTTTTGGCAGAGATGCCCGAGGCTGTGACAATAGCGTGATTGGCGGATTAAGCTGCAACCTGATTTTCCACGCGCATCGGTCTCCTGCCGGGCCTTCTGCCTTATGAGGGAACTGTTTGCCGCAAATGCTCCGTGCATCCGGCCGTCGTCAATTCCTATCTT
>QHNJ01000205.1 GCA_003218395.1 Verrucomicrobiota bacterium | reverse complement strand
CGTTAACCAGCGCGTCGATCTTGATCTTCGTTGGCGTCGGCTTCTTTCAGCCCGGATTGACCCGCCTGCTCAGTTACAAAGGAATCGACGCGCTCGGGGTGGCGATTATCTTTCTCGGCGAGAAGATGACGTTGCCGATCGTCGTCGCCACCTTGATGATCATCGCGGGTATCATCTTATTATCCTGGCGCAGCGGCTCGATGAAACTCGGCGGTTCAGCGGTCTTTCTCTGGTACCCGATCGCGGCATCGGCACTGGCCGGCGCCACGCAAGTCGTCCGCAAGTTCGGCATGGCCGCGGTGCCGCATCCGTTTCTCGCAGCGGCGGTGACGGCGACATCATCTTTCGTCGTGTCGGTCTTGACGCTTTGGTATGTAGAGAAAAGCCAGGAGACGTGGAAGATGAACCGGCAGTGCTTTTGGTGGTTTCTCGCCGCCGGCGTGACCATCAGTCTCGGCATGACCTGTATCTACTACGCGCTGGATCTGGGCAAGGTCTCGGTGGTGATCCCCATCAGCAGCACCGGGCCCTTCTTCTCGCTCATTTTCGCCGCGCTCTTCCTGCGCGACGTGGAGCGCGTCACCTTGAGAATCGTCCTCAGCGCCGCCATGATCATTGGCGGCGTGGTGCTGCTGACTATCTGGAAATGAAGCTAAGCTGGCGTACCCCCCCACGGCCTTGAAAAAAGGGCAGGCCGGGTTGCCGTCCATAAAGCGATCACCAGCACGAAAACGATTACCGAAAGCCCCAGCCATTTTAGATTTTCGATTTTAGATTTTGGATTCATAACTCAACCATTCAAACTCTTATTTGATGACCTTGTCCGCCCGAAACAACACCGAGTCGGGGATCGTCAGACCGATCTGCTTCGCTGCTTTAAGATTAATCACCAGCTCGAACTTCGTTGGCTGCTCGACGGGGATGTCCGCGGGTTTGGTGCCCTTGAGAATCTTGTCCATTTGGACGGCGGCGCGACGATATAAATCGGGATAGCTCGGCCCATAGGATATGAGACCGCCAGCTTCTACCCAGTCGCTGCTTTGGAATATCGCCGGCAGGCGATTTTTCGCTAAAAAATCTAAAATACGCTTGCGGTAGGAAATGAGCACTGGATCCACTAAGGCGAGAAACGCATCTGGTCGATCTTTGGTCATCACAGCAAAAACCACTTCGAGCTCATTCGAATCTTTCACCCCTCGATCTTGCAACGCTACGCCCAACGGCCCTGCTACCTCTTGGGTCGCTTTTGCTTCGAGCGCCATGCCCGCATTGCCCTTATTCCAAAGCATGGCCACCCTTGAAAGTTTGGGAAAGATTTCCTTGAGCAGCTCTAGCCGCTTGGGCCATAAGTCGGAAGCTAGGCCAGACATGCCTGTGATGTTACCACCCGGGTGCGCGAGACTAGCGACAACACCGGTTCCGATCGGATCGCTAGTGCTGAAGAATACGATAGGGATTGTTTTAGTTGCTTGCTTTAGAGCGAAAAGGGCTGGTGTACCCGCGGTAAAGATCGCATCGACTTTCAGTCGGACCAGTTCCGTTGCGAGCTCAGGAAGACGATCTTCCTTGCCCTCTGCATAGCGGTACTCAATAACAATGTTCTTCCCATCAATGTAGCCGAGTTCCCTCAGCCCCTGAACAAATACATCGAAGTTGGGGTTGGAATGAGGCGCACCCAGGTATAAAACACCAATCCGTCGAGTTGTCTCTTTCTGCGCGTGGGCCAGATAGACCGAAGCAAAAAGAAGTGTGGCCAAGATGAACAATGTGGAAGTGGTTTTTTTCATCGATTTTTCTCCTTCATTGACGAATCATAATCTCGTGCCTGTTTTTCACTTGATCACCTTCTGGGCGCGGGCGAGAACTTGCGGCGGAATAGTTACGCCGAGTTGCTTGGCGGTTTGTAAATTGATTGCCAGCTCGACGCTGTCGACGGTTTCGATCTTAAGTTCCTTAGGCGGAGTGCCGCTTAGAATTCGCTGCACGTACTTGGCGGAAATCCGACCGATCTCATAATAGTTCTGTCCGTAGCTCGCCAGTCCTCCTTTGGCGACGAGGCTTTGATCCTGGAACATGGTCGGTAATTTTTTTGCCTTGGCCGTGTCGATGATGAGCTGCGCCTGGCTGACCACCACGGCATCCGCGATATAAAAGAAAGCGTCGGCCTCCTTGCTTTTGATTTCCTGAAGCGCTTTGCGCAACTCGTCGACCGAGTTAACCTGCCGCTCGATGAGCTTGAGCCCCAGCCGTTTCGCTTCTTCCCGCGCCAATGCGACGCCCTCCGCAGCCACTTTGCCTTTCGGGTCATAAAGCGTCAGCACTCGGCCGAGCTTCGGAAGCATTTCTTTCAGAATCTCCAGGCGTTTCGCCGTGAGATCCTTGACCGGGTAGTGAACTCCAGTCAGCCTGCCGCCGGGCGTTGCGAAGTCAGTGACCAGTCCAGAGGCCACCGGGTCGCTGCCCGCCGAGAAAACGATCGGTATATTCACCGTCGCCGACTTCGCCGCC
>QHNJ01000204.1 GCA_003218395.1 Verrucomicrobiota bacterium | reverse complement strand
AACTCTCAGAGCACCCCCAAGAAATTAAGCTTTTGGGATCTTTGTAGAGCGAATGGGGAGTTACATCTCCCCATTCGCTCAATCAACTCCTCATATTCTGAATTTCAAGCTGCCGGTAGAGATGAGTACCCAACCCCAGGCGTTGCAGGATTGCTTCCTGCAACCCTGACAAGGGTGTCAGCCGACGCAGGATGTCCTCTCCGGCGGTGTGCTGTATGATGGTCAGCGAAACGTCTGCAAACGCTTTCAGGACCCGCTCCGCCGTTGGCGTGTCGGTCATCTTTGTCTTGTTTTCCGGGTGCAAGCCGGGGAGTGTGGCTTGATCTTTCTGAAGAGACCGCCGAAGCACAAACTCCATGACCGTCAACACGCGGACGCCGAGAGTCAGCAGGTACGTGAGGCCCTCGATTTGGTCGTTGAGCTTGACAAACAACGGCGCGATATGCACGCGACTCTTGAGGCGGTTGAAGAGGCGTTCGATACGGTATTCGTTGCGATAGCACAACACCGCCTCGTGCAAAGACAGCCGTTTTTGCCCCGCGTTGGTGACAAAGGCTTTCCAGCCGAACCGTTGGGTGATGGCGGCGATTGCGTCTCCCTGGCGAGCGATGCGGGTGATGTGGTAGCGGATTTTTTTGATCACCCGCTTTTGACGGCTCGCAGAGCCTCGGCCCCGGCCCACGTATTGGGTGTGCCGCTCGCTCTGCTTTTCCCATGCCACGCTGAGCAACCCTTCCACCCGCTGCGCTTTCAGCACGTGGTCAATAGCCTCCACGAGCGTCGCTTCGTCGGTGATCTGACGCTTCCCTCGACCTCTCGGCGGCGTCAGGGCAGCGAGTTGTGCCTCCGCATGGGCCAGCCGTGTTTCTCAACCCGCCGCCTGTCGGGCGGCATGAACCGGCGACCGCACCACCAACACCCGTTCGCACCATGCCTCTGCGCCGACCTGCGCACAACAGGTCCGTTCAAACTCATAGCCCTCGGCCACGAGCCCCTCTTGACCACGGTCATTGATGCGGAAAATCCGTTCCAGCTCACCGGCCTTGGCTTTCGTCACCCCCTCTGCGATCCATGCGTCCATGGCCTCAGCCGTCGCCCCTATGAAAGGCAACGGCGACAAGTAAAAGTCGTGGTGCCCCACAACGTGCGTGCGGGTTTCCAAGGCGCTCATCTTGCAATCGCCGACGAACAGCAGGCCAGTTTTGTTTAACCCTCTCCGAAGACGCTCCATGATCGGAATGTATAAGCCATCATCGGCTCTTTCGCCCGACAGCACATCCGTCGACAGCGGCATCCCCAAGGGGTCCAACGACCCCATCATCACTTTGATCTGTGGCCGAGTCGGATCATCTTTACTATGTCCAAACTGGAACAATCCCCTTTCTGTCACCTCGTGATGACCTGAGGCAGTGGTGGCATCACATCGGATCACGTCCTGAGACAATGCGTACACCTCAATGCTGCGCTCATTCAAGTCCCGCTCGATCTCATGCCAATAGGTCGGCTTGCTCAAGTGCTTCAGCAGGTGGCCCAACCGGTCATCACTGAAATCCAGTGGATCGATGACCTGCCCACTCAGGTGGCGCAGCGTGTTTTGCATGCCCTTGACGTACGCTTCCATCGACACCTTCCGGTGATTGCCTTCCGTGAGGATATATGCCAGCCAGATCACCGCTGTCCAGCCCCAACTGATCCCCCGTTGCTTCCAGTGGCGGGGGATATGTCGGTCGAGCACCTCCACAAAGCCCATTTTAACCATTTGACCGATGAGTAAGGCCACATCATCGACCCGCTCCGTGATGATCACCAGGTCGCTTTGCCCAAGGATCTCCTGGGCCTGTTGCGCCAGTTGCACTCTCATGGTGCTCTCCTCTCTCAAGATTGAGCCACTTGGGAGAGAGCATAGCAACATCACGTCATGGTCTGAAAATACA
>QHNJ01000203.1 GCA_003218395.1 Verrucomicrobiota bacterium | reverse complement strand
CTGACCGCCAGCGGCGGCATGAAACCACAGGGCGGCGGCTCGATTAAACCGCCGCCGGATCTCCGCTATCGGGAGAACTGGGGCCCCCTCAGCAGCGATAGTCCGGATGGATGGGCTTGGTCGCACGTCCTGTCAGAGCAATATCGCCAGTTCACGGGAATTTTCGGCGGCTGCTGGTTTGCGCAGATGAACCAAAGGCCGGACGGCCTCAACAGTATCGTCGATTCTTTCAACGCCATCACCGGCTGGAATTTTAGTATGGATCAGGCGCTGGAAGCCGGATATCGCAGCATGATTCTCCAGAGCCTCTTCGGCACCCAGCGCGGTTGGATTGCTGATTTCGACTGGAAAGACGTCGGCCCGAGATTCTTGGAGCCCATCCCCGACGGAAAATATCAGGGCTTCACCATCGCCCAGTGGCTACCCGATTTAGTTTATGAGTATTACCGCTTGTCAGGCCGGCACGAGAGAACGGGGCGCCCATTCAAGGACACACTGGAAAAACTCGCGCTAGCAGAATTCATGGAGTGGAGTCAGCTCGACTAATAAGCTTCACGCAAACCCAGCCCCGATCAGCAAGGCAAGTCCACATCATCTTTCAGTGACGCTTCGAAGCGTCTCCAACATCTCCGGGAGCATGTACGGTTTATCAACGAAGTCCTTGACGCCTGCACGGTACATCTCAATCTTCATCTTTGGGTCTAAATAGCCGCTGGCAACGACGACGCGGACATCCGGATTTTCTTTCTTCATCTTGCGGAACACATCCACGCCGCTAACTTTGGGAAGACCGACGTCCAGCAGCACGACATCGATCTCCGTTTTATGACGGCAATAGCCGTCGATGGCCTGTTCCCCGTCAGCTGCCAGCAAGACTTGGTAACCTTGCCGGGATAGGAATTTTTCCAGCAGACGAAGCATGAGTCGTTCGTCTTCCACGACAAGAATCGTTCTTTGGGCGTTGGCCCTTTGATTTCTTGACGAGCTTGTTTCTGGAACGTAGTCCATAGATTACCCTTCAGAGGAGCCGACCGGCAAATATACACGAAACGTCGTCCCATGCATCGGTCGACTCTCCACTCGAATAAGACCGTCGTGATTTTTTAGAATGCCGTAAGTCACCGAAAGCCCCAGACCGGTTCCCTGGCCGCTCCCTTTCGTCGTGAAGAAGGGCTCGAAGATCCGGTGTCGAACTTTTTCGTCTATCCCCGTGCCCGTGTCGGTAATCGCGATGCATACGTAACGCTCTGCATTTGCTTCGCCGTCCTCTTGCAGGCTTTTCCCGGCGACAACCTGGGTCTTGAGGATCAGCCTGCCGCCATCCGGCATCGCGTCGCGCGCATTGACGCAGACGTTCAACAGCGCTTGGGTAATTTGGTTCAGATCTACCGCGACCGGGGGGAGCTCATGATTCGAAGCTAAAGTCACCTCGATGCTTTTTGGAAAGGTTTGTTTCAGCAAATGCATCAGGTTATGGAGAAGCAAATTAACGTCGGTTGCTTCCAATCTGGGCTCGGCTCTTCGAGCCAGCGTCAACAGCTGATGAACGACTTCTGCTCCCCGTTTGGTTGACTCAACGATGACACCAGCAGTTTCCGCAACCTCCTCGTGCCTGGTGCCGGGCTCTTTGAGAAGAGAAGCGTAACCCTGGATAATGTTAAGTATATTGTTAAAGTCGTGGGCGACACCGGCGGCAAGTGTCCCGATACTTTCCATTTTTTGCGCCTGGCGAAGCTGCTCTTCGAGTTTCTTCCGTTCCTCCTCTGCCCGCCTCTGCTCGGTGACATCGTCGATCGCCAAAAGTATCAATCGGACACTGGCCCGCTGTTGATCATCGATCCTTCTGGCGTTCAAGGACATGATCTTGCGGCCGATCGCGGGAAAGTTGTGCTCCACCTCGAAGTTCTCGAAGTGCCTATCGCTCCGCAGGACTTCCTCCAGCAACTCCCGCAACCTGGGAATGTCCCACTGGCGCTCCCCTAGCTCATAGACGAGCCGGTTCTCCGTTTCCTCCGGCGCGACTTGGAAGGTCTCGTAGAACGCCCGATTAGCGGAGAGGACCTTCAGCTGAGGATCCAGCACGAGCAGGGATTCCCGAATCGTGTGAATGATGCTCTCGGCGTAATTGCGGGCCTCCATCATCGCCTCTTCCGAACGCTTCAGTCGGGTCACTTCGGTGAACGTGAAAACCACGCCGTCAATGACGTCGCCCAGCGTGCGGTAGGGCATGCAGCGCAACATGTACCAGAGGCCGTCGGATGTCTCCACTTCCTTTTCGAAGGACGTCAAGTTTCTGAGCACGGTAGCTGCGATGGCTATCGGGTCAACGTCGATGAACTTGTTTGAGATATGGCTGACCGGACGGCCCACGTCCGAAGGGATCAAGTTCAATAGTCTGGTCGCCGAAGGCGTGAAGCGCCGGACACAAAAGCCCTTATCCAAAAAAAGCGTCCCGACTTCGGAGGAATTCAGAAAATTAGCCAAATCGTCGTTGGTCTTGTTCAGCTCTTCGACCTTGTCATTGAGCTGATTATTGACGGTGACCAGCTCCTCGTTGACGGACTGCAATTCCTCCTTCGAAGTTTCCAACTCTTCATTGGCGGACTGCAGCTCCTCGTTGACCGCCAAAAGCTCCTCATTGGCGGCCGTGAATTCTTCATGCGTGCTTTGGCAGCTCTC
>QHNJ01000202.1 GCA_003218395.1 Verrucomicrobiota bacterium | reverse complement strand
GGCTCGGCACCACGCGGTCGTCGTGATCCGCCGTCGTTACCAAGGTGGCCGGATAGCAGACTCCCGGCTTGATGTTATGCAGCGGCGAATACTTGATGAGATATTTAAATTGCTCGGGATCGGAAGAGGAGCCGTATTCTGGGATCCAAGCACGTCCGCCGGTGAACTTGTCGTAGCGCAGCATGTCCATGACTCCGACTTCCGGCAGCGCCACGGCATAAAGATCCGGTCGCTGCTCCGCCACCGCCGCCACGAGCAGGCCTCCGTTCGAACCGCCGATGATCCCGAGCTTGGCCGGGGAACTATATTTTTCATTCACGAGGTACTCGGCCACCGCGATGAAGTCGTCGAAGACGTTTTGTTTGTTCTCTACCATCCCGCCCTTGTGCCAGGCCTCCCCGTATTCGCCGCCGCCCCTAAGGCTCGCGGTTACCCAAATTCCTCCGAGCTCCAGCCACGCTAACGCGTGCGGACGGTAGACCGGCATGGTGACGATCGAGTATCCCCCGTAGCCGTAGAGCATGGTCGGATTATCACCATCGCGCGGCAGGTCCTTTCGTGCAGTGAGAAAAAACGGCACCCGCGTGCCGTCTTTCGATATGGCGAAAAACTGTTGGGTCTCATACCGGCTCACGTCTATGGCCGAATCTGTTGCCTCGAACGGCGTGCTCTTCTTGGTCCGCGGGTCGTACACGAAGACCGTGGTCTGGTAGAGCGGCGAGGTGAAGGCATGGAAAATTTCCGGAGAGTCCTCGCGTCCGCCGATGCCAACGACTGTTCCTACGCCAGGAAGCGCAATTTCTCCCTGCGGCCGCCCGGCGCGATCGAACAGCGCGAGCCGGCTTCGCACATTCACCAGGTATTCGGCAACGATTCGCCCTCCGATCAAATCCACGTTTTGAATCGCTTCTTTTCTCTCCGGCACAATGGTCCTCCAAGCGGAGCGCTTCGGATTTCTTAGGTCCACCGCGACGATCTTTCGATTCGGCGCGTTCAAATCCGTGCGGAGGTATAGCACCGGCCCGATGTTGCCGAAGGCCGCGTATTCAGCACCGTCCTCCTCAACGATTGGCTTGATCTCCGCGTCCAACTTTGGCCGGCTCGGATTGCCGAGATCCGTGTAGTAGAGGCGATTCTGGTTGCCGGAGCCTTGCGCCATCCTGATGAGCAGGTAGCGTCCGTCCTCGGTCACCGAGCCGCCGATAAACCACGTGGGCAGATCCTTGCGCTCGTAAATCAGCCGATCCTCCGACTGCGGTGTGCCCACCCTGTGGTAATAGAGGGCTTGCCCCGACAGCGACGCCTGGAGGTGCTTTCCCTTCGGCGGTTCGGGATAGCGCGAGTAGAAAAAACCCTTGCCGTCCTTCGTCCATGACAACCAGGAAAAGCGCATCCACTGCACCTCGTCCGGCAGGTCGCGGCCGCTGCTGATCTCGCGCACGCGCACCGTTTGCCAGTCTGCGCCGCCGTCCGACAGGGTGTAAGCCAGGAGCCGGGCATCCGGCGAAGGCGCATAGTTCGCAAGCGAAACTGATCCGTCAGGCGAAAGCACGTTCGGGTCGATGATGAGAGTGGGTGGCGCCATCAGGCTCGCCCGCATGTAAATCGGCGACTGCCGCTGGAGCCCGCTGTTCTTCCGATAAAAGATACGCCCGCCTTCGCGGACCGGGATACTTATCCTCGGATAGTTCCACAGTTCGGTGATGCGCTGGCGAAAATGTTGGCGCAGCGGCAGGCGCTCCAGATAATCGAAAGTCAGTTTGTTCTCGGCGGCGACCCACTCGGCCAGCTCGTTGGAATCGAGCTCCTCCATCCAGCGATACGGGTCCGCGATTTTTGTTCCGAAGTAATCATCCACGACGTCGCCTTTTCGGGCCGTCGGGTACAGCAATCTCTGCGACTGCGCGGCACTCGCCACGACAAGGATGACGGCGAACACAGTGATTGCGATTGGACGGTCAGTTCTCATCACATTTGCTGCGCAGTCAACCGGAGAAAGAACTTTAGCGACCTTCCCGTTTCAGCGAGTATGCGACGATGGGTTGCGCGATGCCTTTGAGCTCGTGCTCACGACGCTCGCTACATGGAAAAGCCGCGCGAACCGCATCGTAAGCATCTTGCGTTAATAACACTTCCCCGGCAGCGGCCTCGCCTTGAAGCCGCGAAGCGATATTTATCGTATCGCCGACCATGGTGTAATCATTGCAGTTGGTTGAACCCATATTCGTTGCCAAGGCCGTGCCGGTGGCGATCCCTATGCCGACGCCCAAGACCACCTCGGCACTGTTGGTTGCGTTAATTCGATTCACTCCTTCTT
>QHNJ01000201.1 GCA_003218395.1 Verrucomicrobiota bacterium | reverse complement strand
AGCATCGGCACCCAGGTGGCCGGTGTATCCATCAGACCATGGATGACGAGCAGGACGGTCTTGTTAGGATTGTAAGGTTCGAGGCGCGCGACACGCGCGGTCGCAGCGTATTCCTGCGGCCGGAGAAGACGAACGAGCCCAAGCTTCTGGGGCTTTTCCCGGGCAAGCAACATTGCATATGACGCCGTGAAATTTGCCGCCAGCGGATAGCTATGTCCGTCAACGCTCACGGTCTCCGTGGCCAGGGGATCATTGATCGAGATAACACAGCGGGAACCTTCGAACTGCGCTGTCGCGGTAACACTATAATAAATGTATGGCGGAGTGAAGAACGCACTGGCTTGTTGCGCGGTGAGTTCTCGCTTCGCCACGAGCGGCGCTCCAATTCCCTCTTTTGTCACGTGATCCTTCACGTAAGTGCCTTTGAAATTGAGCTCATCGGCCGGAATCAAGTCGTAGAGCGCCAGGTTCCACTCCGGCCGCGGATCGCGCTTCCACGTGAGAGTGTACTCGCCATTCGCGCCGATCCGCATGGGATGTGTCCATGGATCCAATTTCGCATCCCGGACTACTGTGAAGATACGTGCCACTGCGAAGTTGTAATCGTGCCGTGCTTCTGCGTCCGCGGGGTTGCGATCAAGCCGTCGTAAAGCGTCTCGCGCAGCCGCTACGAACCCGCCGAGCGCGACGATTGGCTGCTTCTTTTCCTCAGCCAGGCCGCTATCGATTGTTTGGGTCGCGACCTGATTCGCGCCTGAGCCGGCCGGCAACGCGGCAGGCCGTTTTTCCGACACGACGGCGATTTGTGCGCAACCGGCGAAAAACGCGAGACACGTTCCAGCGGCGATGAGGCGAATCCAGATAGATGTTTTCGGATGTTTAGGATTCATAAGATTTAGAGGGGTTGACCCTGGCCGGCTGTAATTATCAAGCAATGTTCTCATACCAGCAGCGACGTGCATATAAGACTTTAGGGCTATATCAGCGGTTCGCACTCTTCGAAAACGCACGCGCTTGGATTACTCAGGAATCATCAGATTTCGGGCTGGAATACAGCGAGACCAGCCGTGCAATTAAGACCGCGACATAGAGTAGCCCGGTCATCGCTTCCATGGCCGCGAGCCAGCGCGCAATTCTTGAGACCGGCGTGATGTCGCCGTAGCCGACCGTGCTCAGCGTGATGAAACTAAAGTAAAAGGCATTGAACCCGTTGATCGACTGCGGTCCTGCGTTCGTGTTGAAAGAGAAGGCTCCTCCCGGCGTCAGTTGGTCCACGAGCCAGTAGGCCATCGTCCACATCAAACCGAGCATCAGGTAAGCCGAAATGCTCGCACAGAGCACCTCCGCGTTAACCGAAGGCGCGCGTAGGATGAAGCGCAACAGGTTCGCCACGACGAAAGCAACTAAGACAAGTCCTGCGACAAGAAATATCGCCGGTGGCAGCAGGTGTGGTCGGAAATGGTTGATCCACCTGCCCACGACTGCCGGGATCGCCAGCAACACAGCGACAACGAATGTGCGGCAGCGGTTTGCCACCGCCAGAACGGCCGAGATCAACACCAGCGAGAGCAAAATCGATACAATGATATCTCCGCCTTTGATTTCTTCGACGAAAGGCAGGGAGAAGAAGAGGAGCCCGAGAGCAATGAGGAGTTCGACCGCTGAGAGGCGACGGAATCTTAGTCGCCGCCGGACGGGTTTCATTGGAGCTGTTCTTGATGGGGTCTCATTCATTTAGTTTCACAAGGTCACCGCGCCACAGGTTGCTTTACCCGCGATGATCATTCACTTGTAACGAATGCTGGGCAGATACGTTTAGCAGGTAAATCGTTACTTTACGAGGCCGGTCCTCTCGACAGGTGCGGGACGCCTGCCTGTCGGGTAGAGCAGGGTGAGGTTGAAGCGCACTCCCCAATCGGGCCCGTAGCGTGGAGAGTCGGCGTAGTATTTACCGCCGATCTGGAGGCTGATTGGTTGTCTTCCAATTTTCAGAATCTGGCTGATTTGAAAAATGAGGGGCACGGTCCATTTCCCGTCGGTTGACGTGGCATTCCAGTTTGCCGTTGATTCCGAACTAATGGTGAAAGTTGTATGGGTCTTCGTGGTGTAGGCTATAAATGGCTGAAGGAACATCTGGCTGAGACTGCTGCGGTCTTCCTCGATTACGACCGACCATAGCTGGTTCATGAGCGCGCCCATGGTCCATCCGCCTGTCTGCTTCAATACCACCAGCGTGGGTCCAATCGAGAATGTTCCCGAGCCGAGAAGATCATTGGTTCCTGTCGGATAGAGAAACACCGGGCCGAGGCCCCAGATAATGCCGAACGGTCCGGGATTCTTCGGCGAGAAAAAGAAGCTCTGGGTAATGTCGCTAAGACCATCCTGGGAACGGTTTTGCGGCTGCAGCGGCGAATTCTTCGGCAGATTCGCGAAATAGAAGAGATCGTGTTGTGAAACCACCGGGAACTTGTAACCGTTGCCCGTAGGGCCGTAGCCCCAGTCCTCGTTTGCCTGGAAAGGCACGCTGATGAGCGAAGCGATTGGATTGGCAAGTTCCTTCGCTAACTTATCGGCATCAGCGGCTTCAGTGGAGGATTCGGTAATCGCGCCTAAGCTAAAATTCGTTTGAAAAGGCAATCTGATTGCAGCGCCTACATCGGGAGCGAAAGCCTCGTCTATCGGCTTGCCGCTTGCATCGAGCTCCGAAGGTTCGGTCGCGCGAACGGCCGGAACCACTGAGAGAATTACCAACGTGAGGAGCGTGACTCCTAAAACGATTTGAGTCTTTTTCACATTGTCTCCCTGCAGCTTCCCTACTGTTTCTTAACGAAAGGCAGCAGCCATCAGGCTGCTGTCCTCGCGTTATGGTTACTTCTCTTACCAATTTCCCAATTGCTGCGTGCCCATCGGGCCAAAACCATCGAATTGATCAACTTCGATCTGGTTGGGTCCCGCGGTCTCTGTTACGAACGTAGGCGTTCCCGCCATCTGCTGCTGACCCTGCTGAGCTGCGAGCGCTTGTTTGTAGGCGTTGTATTGCTTTTGTCTCCCAACGAAGATCTGATCCTTCTTCGTTGTGGGAAACACATAATACAATTTCCCATTGTACTTCACGGCCGAGACCCTGCCCTGGGCGAGTTGACTGACCGCTTGCTGCTGCTTGGGCGTGGTGACCGTAATAAACTTAAAACCTGCTTGCGCAAGCAGGTTCTGCTTCTTGGATGCGGCGATTTCGGCGTTGTTTGTGGCGACAGTCTGACATGCTGCAATTAGTGCCAGGACCGCCACGGTGCTGGCGATACTTGTTAGGGTTAATAGCTTTTTCATATGTTTTCCTTTGTTTGTGTTGGTTTTTTAGTTCTACAAAAAAAATTAAGACTTAGCTCAAGACATTAATTGTTATCGCCGACCCCTGAACCCGCCCCCGCTACGACCGCCGAATCCTCCACCACCGAAGCGATCGGCACCTCCGCGTTGAAAGTCTTGGAAGCGTTGGCTCTCTTGACCACCACGCTGCCGATTCTGGGCCTCGCGTTGCATGTTTTGCATTTCGGAGGACGAACCGCCGCCGGATCGATTGTAGCTATCGCCGCCGGAACGGTTGTAGCTGCCCTGACTGGAGCGGTTGTAGCTGCTCGATGCTGACGATCGTTGCTGGGAACTTTCCGATCCGGTCCGTTGTTGAGAATTTTCCGCCCCTTGCCAGTTAGGTTGCGGCTTATTTACTGAGTTCCAGCTTCCGTTATCGTACTTTTGCCAGCCGTTACCGGTGTTTTTGTAAACATTGCCATCATGCCCGGCATACATGTTGCCACTGGCGGTTTTGCCGGCCGCAGTGTTCCCCCACTTCGTGCTAGAAGCAGCTGCCTTTCCTCCTTGTGAACCCTCGGCGCCTGCTACTGTTCCATTAGCGGTGGAGTAATGGCCCATCGTAGCACTTTGGTTTCCCCGCGAGACGTAGGAGCTGCCCCACTGAGCGTTCGGGCTCGAACCTTGTCTCGTCTGAGCGTAGGTTCCGGTGTACGGATTGTAGGCCTGCGCCGCACTTCTGCTTCCATAAGGCGTCGACACCGTAGCTCCTCTCGCGGCGGTGCCAGTGTAGGGATTGTAGGCGGCTCCTCTCGTCGCCGATCCGTACGGGCCGTACGCAGTCTGTGACCAGCCGTAAGCTCCCGTCGCCGAGTTGTAGTGAGCTGTCCCATAATAAGCTCCGCCGTACGGGGTAGCCCAAGGATAGTAGGCCGCATACCCATAAGGTGGGTGATAGACGTATGGCGGCCAGTAATATCCACTCCCATTGGCAATGATCGCTCCAGTCGCGGCACCGAGGATGAATCCGCCCAAATAGCCCGCTGTATAGCTGGCTTGAACCGTGCCGTCGGGATTCGCGGTCTGTGTGACGTAGGTGACATTATAAACCGGTGAGCTCGGCGGAATCGTGTAGATCTCCTGTGGAACTGATGTGCACGTAGTCCATGGTCCTTGTGGATTTGGAGACATGAACCACACGCCCTGGAGGCAAAGGTAATAGACGTCTCAACCTGCGCCAACAAAACTGCATCTTTGGCTTCGTCGGTTCCTGGAACTGAAGCGAGTATCGCTGAAGCCGGACTGCTGGGTGGAATCTTGGCGAAGTCAGGGGGGAGATCCGGCGTGGCATAAGTCCAGGGCCCCTCCAGATCATTGGCGCGGAACCATCGGCCTGCCGTCAGATAGTAAAATTGCTGCGTCGGCGTGAAGACAAACACAACGCTGTTCGTGTTCGTCGCGTAAGTGAGCTGCGTATCCGGAATCTGCGCGTAAACGGGCTGCCCATCGAAAAGAATGACTTCAGCCGGCTTGTCGCTATAAAAAACGGCTGGAGTGACTCCGCCGGATTTAGCTGGTGGCGGTATAATTTTCTTGAGTGCGCTCCACTGTTTATCCTGTGGCACCTTGCTCATGTCCCTCGGTAACTTCTTCACAGGCGACCATTGGGCATCGAGACTGTTGGTCGTCAACCACTGCTGACCAACAGCGAGGTAGTAAGAGGAATTCTCGCTATCAAAAAATAACGGCCATTGAGTGTTGACGACGAACTTTAAATTCGTCTTTGGAACTTCCGAAAGGGCAGGCTCCCCATCCACACTTAACAGGATCGACGGACGATAACCGACAAAAATCTTGGGCGGATCGTTGTTCAGTTGCACGCCAGTCGGCGCCTCCTGCTTCGGGACGCTTGCGATTAAACGATGCAAGGAGATTGAGATCGTCGGCGGGACAAAACCTTTAAACAATTGCTCCATCTTTTCCTTGGTGGCCTGGTCCAATGACGGAAAGTACGTGCCCGTGATCTCAGGATTCGTGATGATGACGACCTTGGCAACGTTGTCCACCTCCGTGCTTCCTTTCATTTCCACCACGCCCACTACTTCTTTACCGCCCTTGGGCGTAAGCGAAACCGCCATTCGCCAGCTCAAGTCTTGGAAGTTTTTCCAGTCATCGACCTGCGGTTGATAAATGAGGAGTCGCGTCCCGTTGCTGTACTTTTCGCGCGGCCAGCCCGGATCGCCCGACTGATCGGACGCGGCTTTGCCGGCGGCTGTTTCAAAGGGCGACGCAAGAAACGCCCCGATAACGATTACGCAGTGAAGCAAAGAATTATTAAGCAATTTCATAGTGGAGTTGGGTAGCGGAAGGTCAAATCTGAGGAAAATAGAATGGTCATTAGTCGATCCTCATGATCTTGGAGCCTTGGAGACCAAGGCCGGCCATCAAACCTTGCTGATCGAATGTGAAGGCATAAATGCCGCTATGCATGGTGTCGGTGGTGAAGCTGCGAGCCATTCCTTTGTCCACGATGACGACGCTGGGACCGGTGCCGATCTCCCAGCCGCGTGTGTTGTTTACCCAATTCACCGCGTTTTGGTTCATTAAGAAGAGGGAATAGCCGTATTTTTGAATGCCAGCTTGCAAGCCATAAGAGGCGGCCACGGTCCGGTACCGGCCACTAGGTCGGCCGTGCACGAAGAGAATTCCTTTGCCCCCTTGAGCGCCAAAGATGAAGCCGGCTTTGACCACGTCCGGAAAAACAAGAACTGCGACTGCTTTCGATTTACATTTCGCCGCAGCTGGATTTTGCGCCACCAGCTGTTGCAGCGCGGCGCGCGACTGGCTGGTCAAGTCGTCGGCGGATGCTGTGTGCGTGCTAAGTAACGCCACAGTGGCAAGCATCAAGCCAGGCGCGTATTTC
>QHNJ01000035.1 GCA_003218395.1 Verrucomicrobiota bacterium | reverse complement strand
ATTCCTTTTCGGAAAATGATGTTGAGTGGAATCTTGGTGCCGTCGTTTGAAATGGCGAACTCGCGCGTCACTTCGATGTCAGCAAACGAGACCGGCGACGTAGTGCGTAGGGCCGTCTCCACGGGCTCGGTTTTTCCTTGCGCGCAATGGAACCACGCCGCCGGCTGGGTGTAACTCACATCGCGAAACAGGAGCGAGTTATCTTCAAGCGCGACCATTTCCTGCACAGCCGATATCATTGGAATCGGAATCATGGTCTCGCCTTTCCCATCCAACCCAAAGCGCCGGATCTGAGACGGGCCGCCGAGTAGATCGCCGACATAAAGCGCATTGGCCGTGGGAACGATTTGCTCGATGACCGCTTCCCCGGCGGGAACGATCTCAACCGCGTTCTTTAATTCCGGGGTGCCGAGCGATAAGCGCAGAATTTTGCCGCGTGGCGCGCCGGCGCGCGAGAGAAGATAAAGCGCATTATCGCGTCCAAGGCGGGCAGCTTTGATTTGATCGCTGAACTGCGTGATTTGCTTCCAGGTCCCGTTCGGGCCGAGGAGATAATGTGCGAAATCCCCGCCATCGCCATTTGCTACCGTCGCGAGAATGTATCTCCCATCGCGCGAAGCTTGGAGCACGATCTCCGCGATCCGTGGAAAGTCTTTGCCGATCGAGTAAGTGTCGTCGGTATCAGCGGTACTGAGTTTGTGAAAATAAATCTGCTGATAGAAATTCAGATCAGCTTCGGGTCGCTCACCCGTCCGGGGGAAGCGCGTGTAATAAATACCGGTGCCGTCGTTGTTCCAAGCCGCGCTGCCGCCCGCTGTGGGATATTGCACGTGCGCGATCGTGTCCGGCAGTGCTTTTCCGGTCGCGGTTTCGTAAAAGTGAAGCGTGCCATCTTCGCTGCCGCCTTTGGACAGTGAGATCGCGACATGTTTGCCATCCAATGATGGCACAAACCAATCGATCGCGGTCGTGCCCTTGGCGTCCAGCACATTCGGATCGAGAACGACTTTCTCCGATTTTAGATCGTCTGCCGAAGTGAGCGTCACCAGCAGCGGTTGCTGCTTTGGCGGCTGGAATTTCATCGCGAACAAGGTTCCCGGCCGCGAGATGAGCGAAAAATAACTCGGCGAAGTTTTCGCGTACCACTCCGTCAATTGTCTTTCAATCGCCGCACGGTCCGGCAACTTGTCGAGATATTGGCGAGTCCGCTGATTCTGTGCGTTCGACCACGCTTTCACCTCGGGGTCATCATCCTTTTCAAGCCACTGATAGGGATCCTCCACCATCGTGCCGGCGTATTCGTTCGACACAGGTTTCTTCGGAGTCTGTGGCGTGGACTCGACAGCCGGCAAACTGATTAGGGTCAGGCCAATTAGTGCACCGATTAGAAACAGAAGACGATTCGCTTTCATCGAGAATGAGAACAGGCTGTCGCGCGTTACTTGCAAATGATTTCGCACGATCTGTAGCCGGGGTTGGTGAGCGCGGCTACAACCCGGCGCGTAGCGCGTATTTTGGATCTTTTACCTGCTTGCGAATCGCTGCGAAGAGACTGCTGATTCCCGTCTGGCTCGCGCGATTGGCGATAAACGACGGGATCATTCCACCACTATCGGTGTAAACGGAGTAAGTCGCGCGCGTTTTGATCGCGCCATCCGGCTCGAGCAGCCATCCGCCGTCGCAAATTTTTACTCGGACAACGCCTTTCTTTTCCGCAGGTCCCAGGTCGTTGGCCGGTTCCCATCGATTAAGATAAATCAAGCCCCCGGGGCCAGCCCACGACTTCTTCCACACACGCAGGGTGTAATCACGGTCCTGACAAATTTTTGGCGAGAGGCGTTGATAAGTAATAATCGAATCAGCCTCGCGCTTCAGGAGCCGGCATTCCAACGTATAGGGCATGAAGCTTGGATAATTCTCGAGATCGTCGATCACCGCGTGAACAGCGCAGGCCGGGGCGTCGATTGGGCCGATCGCCCTGAACTCCTTGAGCCGTGAATCTGCATGCGATCGGCTGTAGATGGCGACATCCTTGGTTTCGACGGCTAACTTCCAGCCCTCACTCGGATCGACCGAATGGGAAACGTCATCTGCGAACGCGGTCGAGCCGCCGACGAGAAAGATCGACATCAGACCGGGGAGAATTCGGCAATGCATCGCGCGATGATACACGTTTTTATCACAAACGCCACAGTGGCCGGCATTTTCTAATTGTGGGGATCGCGGTGGAGTCCGGAGAAATTCTTTGAATCTCTGTGCACTCTGCGTTCTCTGCGGTTAATCATTACTGGTCGTCTCGTTATGACTCCACAGCCCACCATCCTCGTGGTCGATGATGAAAAGCATACGCGCGACGGCTTGCGACGTTTGCTTGAAAACGAATACGACGTGTATGTCGGCGCGGACATTTCGGGCGCGATGAGCGTGCTTGAACGAGAGCAGATCGATGTGCTCCTTACCGATCTGCGCCTTGGTAGCGAGGATGGAATGACATTGATCGATCGCGCTTTGAAAATGCCGCGTGCTCCCGTCTGCATCATGATGACGGCGTACGGCTCCATCGACGTGGCGGTCGAAGCGATGAAACGCGGCGCTTACGATTTTGTGACCAAGCCGCTCAATCTCGACAAAGTTGAATTGCTGATCGCTCGCGCGGTGCAAGGCCGCAGACTTGAGCAGGAAAATCGCGCGCTCCGGCAGCAAGTGGACGAGCGTTACGGCCTCGAAAACATCTGGGGCGACTCGGCACCTTTGCATGAAGTGCTCGATACCATCCGGCAGGTCGCGCCGTCATCGGCCAACGTGCTCATTGAAGGCGAGAGCGGCACAGGCAAAGAATTGGCCGCGCACGCCATTCATAATTTGAGTCGCAGGAACAAGGCGAGATTTGTGGCGGTGCATTGCGCCGCGCTCTCACCGCAATTGCTCGAGAGCGAACTGTTCGGACACGAGAAAGGCGCATTCACCGGGGCGCACGAACGCCGCGTCGGCCGGTTCGAGCAGGCAAATGGCGGCACAATTTTCCTCGATGAAGTGGCCGAAATCGATCCGAGCACTCAGGTCAAATTACTGCGCGTAATCAGCGAAGAACGCGCCTTCGAGCGCGTCGGCGGTAACCAAACGCTGCGGGCGGACGTTCGGCTGATTGCGGCCACAAACAAGAATCTCGAACAACTCGTGCGCGAGGGAAAGTTTCGGGACGATCTTTTCTTTCGCCTGAACGTTGTGCGCATCACCATGCCGCCATTGCGCGATCGCAAGGAAGATATTCCGATTCTCGTCCGCGGATTTTTGAAGCATTTCCGCAAGGCGAACGAAAAACCTCGTCTCGATCTAGCGCCCGACGCCATGGATGCGCTTCTCACCTACACTTGGCCGGGCAACGTTCGCGAGCTGCGCACCGCGATCGAGCACGGGGTTGTGATGGCGACCGGCCAGAAGATCACACTCCGCGATCTCCCGATGGCGGTGCGACAAGCAGGCAGAGCGACGTCCCCCCGCGGAATTTCCGCTGCCGAGGCTTTCGCGGAAAAGTCAAGTCCGCTCGACCTGCACGAAACGGAAAAAAAATTGATCATGCAAGCGCTTGCCGCGACCAATGGCAATGTGACCGCAGCGGCTAAAAAGCTCGGCATTAGCCGTCGAACGCTTCATAGAAAAATCAACGAAATGAATTTGTCCAAAAAGCCAGCCGACGCCAATGACCGAGTGCAATCACTTTGAGGGCAACGATGCGATTGAGACTTTTCTGGCGCGCGCGAAAAACTACGCCTTGTCCGCCGCGCCCAATTTTTTCCAGCAATTCGTAGTCGCCGAAGTCCATCAACATCGGCGGCGACGTAAGTTCGACATCTTCAGCGCTGTCGGGCTCGACGGCACCGATACCGGTCTCGAGCAGGCAAGCTCCACACAATTGCTGTGGTGAATTAGGCGGAATGGTTGCCCCGCATTTGCGGCAAAATCTCTTCGCGATCGTGATTCTCATCCCGTCATCGTTTTGCTCCTCAATTGGATAATGCACCGAATTCGTTAGAAGGTTACGACCGCAGCGCAGCAATCAGCTCGCGCAGCTCGTCTTCGATGTCAGCCGGTGTTGCCACGGTTTGCGCAACCTCCTCGCGCAAAAGTTGCCGGTAACGCTGGCGCAAACGATGTAAGGCCTGTTTCACCCCGTTCTCGGTCATGCCGAACTCGCGCGCCACCTCAGCCTGCGAAGGCCGATCCGGCTCGTCGGAGAGCAGCGTGCTCAAGCGCTCGAAGAGCAGCGCGTTAACGGCTCGCGCGGATTCCTCGCGCAACCGGCGAACACGCGTTCGAGCACGGTGAACGCCCATCGTCGATCGTAAAGCCGATCGGCACTCACCGTGTCGGTTCGCTCGAGCTCCCAATAATCATCTACCCCCAATGCTTTCCAGCGGAATGAGCGCCCGGCCTCCGCCGCGCTTGATCGCCGCCGCATCGCGGCGTTCGTTCGCCATGAAATGTTTCAGGGAGGCAAGAAGAAAAGAACGCAAGCGGCCTTTTTCCCGCCGGACCGACTGAAAATCTTTACGCTCTAAAAGCAGCGCAAAAAATCCCTGCGTGATGTCCTCCGCTTCCTCCCGGGTGTACCCTTCATGCCGCACAAATCCATAGAGAGGCCGCCAGTAGGTTCGACAAAGATTTTCCAGCGCCGCTTGTGCAGCGGGCGTTGGACCTTGTGCTTCCAAGACCATGCTCCAGTGCGTTGTACCGAAGGCGATCACACCATCTTGCGCACTTCCGCCAATTGTGCTTAGTGAAGTCACTTTGTCGTTAGCAAACACGCGGCGATACAAGTAAAAATCGCCCTAAAATCAAGCCTACAGATGCTTCACAGGGAGGGACAGCTTGGGCAGCCGTCCACTTTAAGCACGGCGGCTGGGAAGTCGCCGTTCCTTGGTGCTTCCAAAGTTTCCCGTTTACGAACTACCATTCGAGCGTTTCAATTAGGCCGTGACCGAGCATAAGAAAATCTTCGGGACGGACGGCGTCCGCGGTGTTGCCAATGTCGAACCGGTCACGGCCGAAACATCGCTGAAGCTGGGTCGCGCCGCCGCGCACGTTTTCACTCAGCTCAATCCACGCAAGAACCCAGAGGGCACGCGTCCCAAAATTGTGCTCGGCAAAGACACCCGTCTTTCCGGTTATATGCTCGAAAACGCGCTCGTCGCTGGAATCACGTCGCTCGGGGTCGATGTTCTTGTCATCGGGCCGCTGCCGACTCCGGGCGTTGCTTACATCACGCGGTCGCTTCGCGCCGATGCCGGCATCATCCTCTCCGCCTCGCATAATTCGTACGAAGATAACGGAATCAAATTTTTCCGGCACGACGGCTACAAGCTGGACGATCAGGTGGAAGAACAAATCGAGCAGCTCGTTTTCACAGGCGAAATCGATTCTATCCGCCCGACTGCCGGAAGAATTGGACGGGCTGCGCGAATCGATGACGCGCTCGGCCGTTATGTCGAATTTGCCAAGGCGAGCTTTCCTCGCGGGATGTCGCTCGAAGAAATGCGCGTTGCCGTCGACGTTGCCAACGGCGCGGCTTATAAATCAACGCCGTGCGTTTTGCGCGAGCTCGGCGCGGACGTTGCCGTCGCGCACAACGAGCCAAGCGGGATGAACATCAACGACGGCTGCGGCAGCATTTACCCCAAGGAAATTCAGCGAATCGTCAAAGACACCGGCGCGGACGTCGGTATCACGCATGATGGCGACGCTGATCGCGTGCTGCTTTGCGACGAGAACGGCGAGATTGTCGATGGCGATGAGATTCTCGCCATCGCAGCTATCGATCTTTTGCGCGCCGCCCGACTTGAGCAGAATACCGTCGTGGCCACGGTCATGAGCAATTTTGGTCTCGATGAAACGCTTGCCGCACATGGCGGAAAAGTGGTCCGCACGAAAGTGGGCGATCGCTATGTCATCGAAGAAATGGTGCAGAGGAAACTGAATCTCGGCGGCGAGCAGAGCGGTCACATCATTTTCCGTGATTTCACCACTACTGGCGACGGAATCATCAGCGCGCTCCAGATTTTGCGCATCATGCACCAGACCGGTCAACCGCTGAGCAAATTAAAAACCTGCCTGAACAAATATCCCCAAGCCAAACGCGATTTGGTGGTGAAAGAAAAACCGCCGCTCTCGGAACTTTCGACTGTGATGAAGCTGATAAACGAAACGGAGGAAGGACTTTCCGGCAAGGGCCGGGTGCTGCTGCGTTATTCAGGCACCGAGCCGAAAATTCGCTTGCTTATCGAAGGCCGTGAACTCGATAAGATCGACAAGCAAGCGAACCGAATCGCCGACGCAATTCGACAAGCGATTGGAGCAAATTAGCCGGTTCACGGAATATGTTCACCGCCTGCGACCGATAGGGCATATGACTTTGTCTCGCGTAATCGAAGCGCTCCTTTTTAGCGCGCAAAAGCCGTTGTCTATCCGCGAACTGACCGCCGCGATTAAAGGCGCAGGCGCGGAGGAGGATCCGGCAGCTGCCGGACCTAACGAGTTCGCGCGCGTGGCTGAAGGGGAGATCGCTGCCGCGCTTGAAGAATTAAAGGTAGCGTATGTTCAGGAGCAGCGTGCCTTTCAAATTACCGAGAAAGCGGAAGGCTGGCAGCTCGCCACCGATGCCGCATTTGCCAGGTGGGTGCGTCAGCTTTTCCCAGTGCCCAAACCGGCGCGCCTGACCGCGCCCGGGCTGGAGACGCTCGCGATCATCGCGTATCGCCAACCGATTACGCGCGCCGATGTCGAAGCGGTGCGCGGCGTGAACATCGATGGCGTGCTGCAAACCTTGATGGAACGTGGTCTGGTCAAGATCGCCGGCCGGGCCGAAATCCCCGGCCGCCCGCTTCTCTACGAAACGACGCAATTTTTTCTCGATCATTTCGGCCTGCGCAATCTGGACGAATTGCCCAACGTGGAAGAGTTGCGCACGCGCCATCTGCCGGTCGCGCGCCCTGTAGCCGGCGTCGGTGATGCCGGCCGGCCAGGGTCACCGACCGCGGCGACAACGGTGGAACCCGACGCGCCCTCTGAGTCGTCGCCTGCCTAATTCGTTAGGGCCGACAGGCACGAGGAAGAACACGACGGCCACGAAGATGCTTCAATTTTCCGTCAGTTCGTGTTCTTCGTGGTTGAATTATCGACTAGTAACGCTGCTCATCGCGGTGCCGACAATCGCGTCTGCGGAAATCCAGCCATCGGATTGTGTGCGCGCCGCAAAATATTCCGAGGGCAAACGCGGGGTCTCGATGCTCGTCATGCAGAACGGCCACACCATTTTCGAGCACTATGCCAATGGCGGATCGGCTCGCGGTAGATGGCCGATCTTCAGCGGGACAAAAAACTTTTGGGGAATCGCCGCGCTTGCTGCGGTACGTGATGGCTTGTTTAAGCTGGACGATCCCGTCTCCGACACGATCACTGAATGGAAGAGCGACTCACGTAAATCGCAGATCACAATCCGGCAGTTGCTCAACCAAACTGATGGCATTGAAGGCGCTTCGCGTCTTCAGCGTGCATCGATTCGCGATCGAAATGCGATGGGGATTCGATTGCCGACCATTGCTGGACCGGGCTCGGCTTTCATCTATGGTCCGAGTCATCTCCAGATTTTTTCAGAACTGCTGCGGCGCAAATTGAAAAGCCGCGGCACAATCGCTTACTTCGAAGGACATGTGTCGAACGGACTTGGACTCCGTCGTCTCAACTACAAAAAAGACGCGCGCGGCAATCCGCTGCCGGCGACAGGCTTTGAATTGACCGCGCGGGAATGGGCGCGGTTCGGCGAGCTTGTGCTCGGCCGCGGCAATTATCACGGTCGCCAAATTGTTCCGGCAGATTTGTTGCGTGAAGCGTTTGCTGGCTCGCAATCAAACCCTTCGTATGGCCTAACATTTTGGCTAAATCAGGGGGCGCCGACTGGGCGCGAGATTGACATGGAGCGAATGCTCGATCTGCCGTGGCAAAACGTTCAATGGACGGATGTTTGCATCTGCAAGGATGCGCCCGCCGACATGGTGGTGGCGCTTGGCTCGGGTTACCAACGCTTGTTCATTATTCCATCGCTACACGCATTGATTGTGCGGCAAGGATCAAACGCGAAATTTTCCGACGCACATTTCTTGCGGGTGGTTTTGGGAAAATCTTCGTAGCACAGGCATCTTGCCTGCGGGGCAACCGGGCGTCTCGCCTGGTTGACGAAGAAACCGGCAGGCAAGATGCCCGCTGGCCCCACAGACAAGACGTCTGTGCTACGAGCGTGATTGACTTGGCGGCGCATTTCCGGAACGGTTCAGAACCTTATGAACAAATCTGTGATCGGTTGCGGAGCCGTGCTCGTCGTTCTGCTTTTCATTGTCGTTGTCGCGGCCCTCGCACTGGGCGGCAGTTACAACCGCCTCGTCCGCTTGCAGCAAACCGTCGATCAAAGTTGGGCGCAGGTGCAAAACGTCTATCAGCGGCGGGCAGATTTGATTCCGAACCTGGTGAACACAGTCGCGGGCGCAGCCAACTTCGAAAAATCAACTCTCGTCGAAGTGACCAATGCGCGTGCCAGCGTCGGCCGTGTGCAACTCGACCCAAACAAAGCGCCTAGCGATGCGGCGCAGCTGGAGCAATTCCAAGCCGCCCAGGGGCAATTGAGCAATGCGCTTTCGCGTCTTCTCGTGGTAGTTGAACGCTATCCAGAACTAAAGGCCAACCAGAATTTTGTGGGTTTGCAGGCGCAGCTTGAAGGAACCGAGAATCGAATCTCAGTCGAACGCGGTAACTTCAACACTTCGGTGCAAAACTACAACGTTGCCGTGCGCAGTTTCCCGACCAATCTGATTGCGGGAATGCTCGGTTTCCCGCCGCGGCCATTTTTTACCGCGCAAGCGGGCGCGGAGCGGCCACCCGCAGTGCAGTTTAACTTTGGCACGCCTGCTCCGGCGCCCGCCGCAACAGCGTCGCCGTGAGGTGACTCTGGATCATGCTCTAGTGGCGGGCGTGTCGCCCGCAGTCGAGCAGCCGACACGGCTGCCACTACAACGATTTCGCGTCAAACAAGTCGCAGCCTGCATCGCGGTGTTCGCTGCGCTGCTGCCAAAAGGCTCGCAAGCCGCCGAAGTCATTCCGCCGAAACCGGACCGCTACTTTAATGATTACGCTGGCGTCGTTTCGAAGGAAGCCGCTGATCGCTTCAATGAGCAACTGGCCCAATTTGAGCGCGACACTTCGGACCAAGTTGTGGTTGCTGTGTTTCCGAAAATGCAGAGTGACTCTGACATCGCGGATTACACGCAACGCGTCGCGCAAGTGTGGGGCGTCGGCCAAAAGGACCGGCGTAATGGCGTCGTGCTGTTTGTCTTTGTCGTAGACCGAAAGATGTTCATTCAGGTCGGTTACGGCCTGGAAGGCGCGCTGCCGGACATTACGGCGTTCGATATCACTGAGTACCGTATCAAGCCGCATTTTCGTAATGGCGATTATGAAGGCGGACTCGCGACCGGCATCGATTTGATCTGCAAAGCCATCCGCGGCGAATACAAAGGATCGGGAAAAACGGTTGCGGAACGACGCGGTAACACCGGCGCTCCAAGTCTCTTGTTCTTCATCATCTTTGTCATTGTGTTGATCGTGATTTCGAGAGTGGTGCGGCGACTTGCTGGTTACGGCTATTCATCAGGCCGAGGTGGTCCCATTTTTTTGCCAGTCGGCGGTGGGGGCGGAGGTTGGTCGTCCGGAGGCGGTGGAGGATTCAGTGGCTTCGGCGGCGGTGGCGGTAGTTTTGGAGGCGGCGGCGCTGGATCGAGCTGGTAACGAAATGCGAACGAAAGAATTCCTGAGCAAGCTCGAGCACGACCGGATCGTGCAGGTGATACGTGAAGCGGAATCAAAAACGTCCGGCCAGATTCGCGTTTACATTCAGCGCGGCAAGTTAAATGCCGATCCGCTGACTGCTGCCCAGAAGAAATTTCACCGGCTCGGCATGCACAAGACAAGCGAGCGCAATGCCGTGCTCATTTTCGTCGCGCCCCGAGCGCATAAATTCGCCGTGGTCGGCGACAAAGCGATTCACGAGAAATGCGGCGAGGAATTCTGGCAGCGGGTTGTCGATGTGATGCGCACGCATTTTCAAAACGAAAAATTTAGCCATGCTATCGTCGAAGCCGTTGAGGAGATCGGCAAATTGCTGGCCACGTATTTTCCGAAAAAATCCAGATCTTCTAATGAATTGCCGGAGAAGATTGTGGAAACGTAATTCGTAGGGACGGACCGCCGGGCCGTCCGTTTCAACACAGAGTCGGCGCCCGGCGGTCGCGCCCTTACCAAGAATGCGACTTGCATTTCGTGCGACGTAATGTTGATTTATCCTCCGCAGCGAGTTTTTGAAATTACGCCGTCGGTCCCTGGGTCTCCGTCGCTGGACGTGAAACCATACTCGCCAGGGGGAACCCGGCGCTTGGAGGAATTTCGATTTAAGATTTTCGAATTTCGATTGCCTGGCCGCAGCTGGTCTTCAATCGCCAATCGAAAATCGACATTCGAAAATTAGATATGCCAATCCGTTACGGTCGTTTTGAGATGCCGAAAACCGTCGTTAAACACGAGAGCACAGCCACAGATACTTACGCCAAGTTCACTGCCGAGCCGTTTGAAGCCGGTTACGGCCACACGGTCGGAAATTCGCTCCGGCGCGTTCTGCTTTCCTCGTTGGAAGGCGCGGCCATCACTGCGGTAAAAATTACCGGCGCACAACATGAGTTCGCCACTCTTCCGGGCGTGGTGGAGGACGTGACCGATATCGTCCTCAACCTCAAGAAAGTGAAATTTAAGGCCGACGATCATGAGCCGAGGAAGCTTTCTCTGACTGTAAATAAGGAAGGCGAAATCACTGCCGGTGACATTCAGGTGGTGCAAGGCTACGACGTGCTCAATCCCAAGCAGGTGATCTGCACGCTCGACAAGAAACATAAATTTGACGCCGAGCTCGAGGTGCGTGTCGGCCGTGGTTTCGCAACTGGCGAGGAAAACAAGCGCCCCGATCAACCGATCGGTTTGATCCCGATCGATTCGATCTTTTCACCGGTCACGCGCGTCAAGTACGCAGTCGAGAATACTCGCGTCGGTCAGCGCACCGATTACGACAAACTCATTCTCGAAATCTGGACCGACGGACGCCTGACGCCCGATGACGCACTGCTCCAGGCCTCCGCCATTTTCCGGCATCATCTTGATGTCTTCGTGAATTTCAACGAGGAGGTGATCGAATTCGACGAGACGCCGGCTGGCGTGAGCGAAGAAAACCTCAAGCTCAAGAAGCTGCTCAACATGAGTGTAAATGAGATCGAGCTCAGTGTGCGGGCGGCGAATTGCTTGAATAACGCGAATATCACGACGGTCGGTCAGCTTGCCCAAAAAACCGAGGCCGAAATGCTGAAGTATCGCAATTTCGGCAAGAAATCACTCAACGAAATCAAGGACAAGCTGCAACAGCTTGGTTTGAGTCTCGGAATGAAATTCGATCCGGGCCTTGTGGACCTGCCGGTGAGCGTTGATGGTGCCAGCCCGAATGAGTCTGCTGCCAAAGAGTAATTCTTCGATCCGTCAAACCGCGTTCGCCTTATGAGGCACCAGAAAAAGACGATCAACCTTGGCCGCACGGCCGAGCACCGAAAAGCGCTGCTGGCGAATCAGGTTTGTTCCTTGATCGAATATCAACGCATCAAAACAACACTGGCAAAAGCGAAGGCGGTACGACCGCTCGCGGAAAAGATGGTGACTCTCGGCAAAAGAGGATCGATTCATGCGCGCCGGACTGCCCTGGCGACATTGCGGCAAAAGAATGCTGTCAAGAAACTCTTCGACGACATCGCACCGAGATCGACGGAGCGCAACGGCGGTTACACGCGCATTGTGAAGCTCGGCCAACGCAAGAGCGACTCCGCTCCCATGGCATTCATCGAGTGGGTGGATGCAGTACAAGTCATCGAGGAAAAACCGGCGGAAGAAAAGAAGGCGAAACGGAAAGAAGCGGAGCCAATCGCAAAACAAAAGGAACCCGCGCGGAAACCAGAAGAACCAGCGACGAAAGAAGAGGAACCGACGGCGCCGCCGGCGGAAGAACCGAAGCCGAAAAAGCGGAAATGGTTCAGCCGAAAATCGACGAAGCCGGAAGAATAATTTCCGTGGCTTCCGGAATTGCCCGGAACGCTTGTGGTTCAGCGAGACTATCACCTCTTTAGCGGACCTTTTATCGCTTTTTCGAGTCCGTCGATGTATGATTGGCTCTGCATCTCATGACGCCCAATCCTTATATCTTTATCGTCATTTTCGTCGGCGTCGCGTTGGTTTTCCCGTTGATCCCGCTGGCGATGGCTTGGCTGTGGCGACGAGTATTCCAGCCGCCAAAGCCGGGCGCCCAAAAAAATGCCATTTACGAATGCGGAGTCGAGTCAATTGGCGAAGCACAGATCCAGTTTCGGTCGCAGTATTATCTTTATGCCATCATTTTTCTGATCTTCGACGTGGAAGCGATTTTCCTGGTGCCATTCGCTGTGGCCTTCACGGGTTTGCCCGTCGGGGCGTTCGTCGCGATATTGGTTTTCCTCTTGCTCCTGATTGAAGGTCTCGTCTGGGCTTGGGGAAAGGGCTGCTTAAATTGGGCTCGCTAACGCGGTAGTTAAAAGCGCCAAAAGGGATACATTGTTGCAACGGAAACGATGAGCGACATCGACGAGGGGCTTCGCAAGGAACTGCAACGACAGGGAGTCTGGGTGACTTCGATGCAGGAGCTTTACAACTGGGGACGCAAGAACTCGATTTGGCCTCTGCAATTTGGGCTCGCCTGCTGCGCGATCGAGATGATCGCAACTGCCGCCTCGCGCTACGATATTGCGCGGTTTGGCGGCGAAGTTTTCCGGCCATCGCCGCGTCAGGCAGATCTTATGATTGTCGCCGGCACGGTGACAAAAAAAATGGCGCCGCAAATCGTCCGCCTCTACAACCAGATGCCCGATCCAAAATACGTGATTTCGATGGGGGCGTGCGCCATTTCCGGCGGGCCTTTTAAGCAAGGCTATAACGTGCTAAAAGGTATCGACCGTTACATCCCGGTCGATGTCTACATTCCCGGTTGCCCCCCGCGGCCAGAAGCATTGTTGCACGCTTTCATGGAACTGCAGCGCAAGATCGACAGTCAAAGATTGACGGGCGCGAACAAGGCCGAGCATCTCGATCCAGCGGAACCGAGCGAATTCCCGGTGCCATCATTTGGCGAGCACGATTTGGAGCCGCCGGCAAATCGGGAAGTCTTTCAACCGCCGAAGATTGAAAGGTCATGAACGTGGCACAGACTTCCAGTCTGTGGGGCGACTGGGCGTCTCGCCTGGTCGATCTTCTTCAGCAGGCTGGAAGCCCGCTGGCCCCACAGGCAAGATGCCTGTGCTCCTGCTAAATCGCGATGGAAGCTCTCGAACAAGTCAAATCTCGCATCGAAGCGGCCGTGCCCGGCGTTAAGATCGACATCGTCCAGAATCCGGGTCCGGCAAATCAGCCGTCGCTTCTGATCGATAACGAACACGCGCCCGCGATCGCGCAGTTTCTGCGCGACGATCCGGCGTTGCGATTCGACTTTTGTTCAAACGTGACCGGCGTGGATTGGCTCGATCGAACGGTGAAGAAAACGGTGAAAGTGAAAAAATCGATCGATGGCGAAGAAAAGGAAGTCACGGAGACAACGGAAGAACATTTTCCGGGTTATCTCGAGGCGGTCTATCACCTTTACTCAATGACGCAGAAACACGGTCCGGTCGTGATTCGAATGCGGACCCCAAATCGAGCAGATGGGGCGCGTTTGCCTTCGCTTACGCCTATTTGGCGAAGCGCGGAACTTCAGGAGCGAGAGATTTTCGATCTCTACGGCATCCGGTTCGAAGGCCATCCGGACCTGCGGCGCATTCTGATGTGGGATGAATTTGTTGATCATCCGATGCGCAAAGATTATCGCGAACCCGACGATTACGAATACGAGCCGACGCCGCATGATGACGTGCTGGAGAGGACGAAGCAGCATTACCCAGCGCGGCCGCAGCTCGACGGAGCAGAAGAGATTACCGCCACAGATTTACACTGATGAAACACAGATGAAGAAGGGTTCAGGTTTCAGGGATTCAGGGTTCCGACATCACAATCTGTGTTCATCTGTGGCTCATTCGAGTTGGTCGATTGAATGAACGCAACATGGCGTGTTTCGCATGAACGTCGCGCTGGAAGGCGAAATCGTGCGCAGGCTCAAGCCGGTCTTCGGCTATTTGCATCGTAATCACGAAAAGATCGGTGAGAACGCGACTTACCTCAGTTCGATGCCGTACACCGACCGGCTCGATTATTTTTGCTCGATGACAAACAACTGGGCTTACGCGCTGAGTGTGGAGAAGCTGGCTGGTATCGAAGTCCCAGAGCGCGCGGAATATCTGCGCGTCATCCTCGCCGAATTGACGCGACTGCAAAATCACGCGTCGCTGCTCGGATTTCTGCTCAACGATATGGGCGCCTGGGGCACGCCGCTCATGTATGCGTTCCGCGAGCGCGAAAAAATTCTCGATCTGTTCGAATCGCTTTCCGGCTCGCGCATGATGTGCGATTACATGCGGTTCGGCGGCTGCCGGTGCGACACGCCGCCGGGTTGGATGGAATATGCCAGGAAGCTCGTCGATGCTTTCCCCCGATTTATCGAAGAGTTGGAGAAACTGGTGGTCGGGAACGAAGTTGTCATCGCGCGCACGCAGAATGTCGGGAAACTTTCAGCCGAGTTGGCGATCAATGCAGGCATTACCGGCCCAATGCTGCGTGCGTGCGGGGTCAATTACGATCTTCGGAAGGTGGATGGCTACGGATTTTATCCTCGTTTCAAATTCCGCATCCCACTCGGCGAACACGGCGACACCTACGATCGGCTCATGATGCGCGTGCTCGAAATGCGCGAGAGCGTTGTGATTTTGAAGCAGGCTTTCGAGCAAATTCAGGATGGTCCAATCATGAATCCGAAAGTGAAGATTCGCGCCTTTCGTCCGCCGGTGGGCGAAGCGTACGGACGAATCGAAGCGCCTAAAGGAGAACTCGGTTTCTATTTGATCAGCGATGGCGGAACCAACCCGTATCGTTATCGTGTGCGCCCGCCAAGTTTCATCAACCTGACGGTTCTGGAAGACCTAAATCTTAATCCGCACCCATATTAGCGATTTAACAATTTCACGATTTAACGAATATGATCGGCACAGGAATATTGAAGGGAATGGCAGTCACGGCGCGGAACTTCGTCGGAAGTTATTTCGAGAAGGATCGGTTGATCACCGTGCAATATCCGGAGGAGCGCAGCCCGCTTCCGGAGAACTATCGCAACTTTCCTTTCCTCCCCTACGACGGCGACGATCCGCATGCGGGGCTGCGCTGTGTCGCGTGCAAAATATGCGAGAAGGAATGCCCACCGCAGTGCATCTACATCGTGAAGAGCGAAGACAAGAAGCCCGACTACATGGGCAAGCCGCAGTTTTATCCGAAGGTTTTCGACATTGATATCTCAGTCTGTATGAGTTGCCAGATCTGCGTCGAGGTCTGCCCGTTTGAAGCGATCAAGATGGATAAGGTGTTCGAGCTCAGCCGGCGCGAACGCTTCGACGCTTTATTGCTGCGCAAGAGCGACCTGGCGAAATCGAACGAATACTATCACAGCATTTGCCCAACCGACGCCGCTGGGGTCGATGCGAAACTAGCGGGCGCAGTTGCAGCCGCTGCCAAAAAGAAGGCCGCTGCCGCCGCGGCGACGCCGCCTGGCGCAGGATCGACATCGGCAGCTGGCGGAGCCCTACCAACGGCCGCTTCCGCCTAACTCTTCTCGGCAAAACTCTATGCGCGACGAGGCAAATTCGATCGCGTGATTTCCAAATCGCGCCCTATCCCATCGCGCGCGGTTGCACGGCGACCTATTTTCCCGAAGGCAACGTGCTCGTACCGGTCGACAGCGTCGCCGAACGTTCAAACACGCCGACGAGCAAGTTTGTTGTGATCAGTATTACGCCGGCAGCGGATGCCGAAGAGGCCGCGAAAAGCATTCTATCAGTGGCGCATGAGCACGCGGCTTTGCAGTGAGGTAGCGAGGGAGCCTGTTGCTGAGACGCGCACGCTCCCAAAATCACGTTCTCATTGCGCGCTCCCAAGATCGACACGTTCAATATGCGAATAGACATTGAACGAGGGCGGCCGGAGAAAACCAATGAGCGTCTGGTTGCTTTGGCGAGCGAATTCCATCGCTAGAGTTGAAGGAGCAGAGACCGACGCAACAATCGGAATCCCGGCCGCAAGCGCCTTTTGCATAATTTCGAAAGAGGCGCGGCCACTGACGAGAAGGATATGACGGTGTAACGGAAGTTGTCCGTCGAGAAAGGTGCGCCCGATCGCCTTATCGACCGCGTTATGACGTCCGATGTCTTCGTGGACCACTTTTGGTTGACCGTTCGGATCGAAAACGCCGGCAGCATGAATTCCGCCGGTGCGCGCAAACGCGCTCTGGAGTTTTCGCAATAGCGGAGGCAATGAAAGCAAAGTGGCAATGTCGATCCGGACATCTTTCGTCGAAACGATCGGCGGAAAATTCTGCCGAATAGCGGCAATGCTTTGCTTGCCACAAATGCCGCAGCTGCTCGAAATTGTTCCGAACCGTTTCGCTGAGGCGAGCTTCACTTTTACGCCGTTGGCGAGGTGGACCGTGATAATGTTCTCGCGATTGCGCGCGTCCGCTGGACGCGAGAAGCCGTCAACCTGGTCGCGCCTTCTCAAGATTCCTTCCGAAACGAGGAAGCCGGCAGCCAGTTCTTCGTCATGCCCAGGCGTCCGCATGGTTGTGGCAACAGTTTTGTGTCCGATTCGGATCTCCAGCGGTTCTTCGACCGTGAGATCGTCGCGATGATATTCAAATGAGCCGTCTTCTTTCCGCCGAATGATCTGACCAGACCCGATGCCGTGTTCTTTCACTGGATTGATGGCGATGGTACCACGAGGCAGTATCCGGGATTGAATTCCCCGCGATCTGCGAATCTCAGCGGCAAAGACCGAAGGTGCAACGGAATCGTAACGCACTCGAGCGGCATGCCGCTGCTTTTAGGGCGTCGAATATGGTCGCGTCAGTGACACCTCGCTGAAGCAATTCAACTGATTGGAATCAGGCCTTGTTGGCACAGCAACCGCCTTTTGTAACAGGAATGTAACATCAAAAGGATTTTGAGTGTCGCGCCGCAATGTGTAAACTAGTCGGCCTCACGAGATCGTGCAAAATCCCAAGTGATCCGATGCACTCATTTCCGGCAATATGAACTGGGTCACTATCATTTGGGCAATGGGCGGCGGGGCGTGCCTGACGCTGGCGCTAATGCACCTTGTCGTTTGGTGTAAGGATCGGGCGGCGCGCGCGAACCTGGTTTTTGCAGTAATGGCAACGGCGGTGGCGGTGCTGGCAGCGCTAGAGTTGGCGATGATGCGAGCGGAAACGCCCGGGCAATTCGGTATCGCGGTGCGCTGGTTACATGTCCCGGCTTGGGTGATCGTCGCATCGCTGGTCGGCTTCGTGCGGCTCTACCTAAAGGCGGGGCGACGATGGCTCGCGTGGACAGTCGTCGCCATGCGGACGCTGTCGCTAATCCTTAATTTCATTTTCTCGCCGAATATCAATTACCGGGAGATCATTGCCCTGCGTCACATCTCGTTCCTCGGAGAATCCGTTTCGGTCGCGGTGGGTGTGCCGAATCCGTGGATGCTGGTCGCCCAGTTGAGCTTGCTGTTGCTGGTGATCTTTGTGACGGATGCCACAATCACTGCGTGGCGGCGGGGCGAGCGGCGGAAGGCACTGATGGTGGGCGGCAGCATTGTGTTGTTCGTCATGGCGGGGACCGCGGAAGGGGTGGTAATAGCGTGGGGAATCATCTCGATGCCGGTGTCGGTGAGTTTGTTCTATCAAGGCATTGTCGTGGCGATGGCTTACGAGTTGAGCTACGATGTGCTCCGCGCGGCGACGCTCACGCGCCAGTTGCAGGCCAGCGAGGCGGGCTTGCGCGAGAGCGAGGAACGCTTCCGGGTCGTAGCCGACTCGTCACCTGTCCTCATCTGGATGTCAGGCTTGGACAAGCTCTGCACTTTCTTCAACAAGGTCTGGCTTGAGTTTACCGGTCGCACGGTGGAGCAGGAAATGGGAAATGGCTGGGCCGAAGGCGTGCATCCGGACGATTTTCAGAGCTGCCTGAAAACCTACGTCGAAGCGTTCGACGCTCGAGAACCGTTCGTCATGCAATATCGACTGAGACGTCACGATGGCGAATATCGCTGGATTTCAGATACCGGAGTGCCGCGCTACGACGCGCAGAGAAACTTCGCTGGCTACATCGGATCGTGCGTGGACGTCACTGAATTAATAAGCAAGGAAGAAGCTTTGCGCGACAGCGAGGAGCGGATGAGTCTCGCGGCGGATGCGGCTGGACTTATCGTGTGGACTTGGGACGTTCGGCGCGATGAAGTTTGGCTTTCTGATAAAGATCGCGCTTTTTTTGGCTTCTCCCAGCGGGAAAAGCTGAATGCAGATCGCGTCCGAAGCATTGTCCATTCGGAAGATCGTCAATTCGTGCGCCAGCTAGTGGAGAATTCACTGCGCACACGGGAGGAAATCGAGGCTGAATACCGGGTAGTGCTACCCGATGGGAAAGTTCGCTGGGTTACTAGGCGCGGCCGCGTCGAGTTCGACGGCAACGGCGAGCCGACCTGCGAGCGCGGCGTTTTACTGGACATAACGGAACGCAAGCAGGCGGAGGAGAAATTTCGCCTGGCGACGGAAGCCTCGCCGAGCGGCATCGTCCTGGTGAACGATCGCGGACGCATCGTGCTGGTGAACACTCACGTCGAAAAGCTGTTTGGCTATGAACGTGAAGAACTCGTCGGAGAAACTGTGGACGTCCTCGTGCCGGAACGGTTCGCTGGTCAACACCCGGCTCATCGGGAGCAAGTCCTCGCTGCCCCAACGGCACGAGCGATGGGTGCCGGCCGAGAGTTATTCGGGCGCCGAAAAGACGGCAGTGAATTTCCAGTCGAGATCGGACTGAATCCCATTCAAACGCCGGAGGGCACGCTTGTTCTGGCCGCGGTGGTGGACATCTCTGCTCGCAAGCTCGCTGAAGCGGAAGCATTACAGCACCGCGAAGAAGTCGGCCACCTGAGCCGGGTGGCAGTGATGGGCGAAATGGCGGCATCCATTGCCCATGAACTGAATCAGCCGCTCTCGGGAATTATCAGCAACGCCAGCGCGGGCCAGCGTTTTATTGATCGCGGCGATGTCGATCTTCGCGAACTTCGTGAACTGCTCGCTGATATTGTGGCAGATGGACGCCGCGCCGGCGATGTGATTCGCGGCCTCCAGAGCATGGTTAAAAAAGGCAGCCCGACGCGGCAGCGGGTGAATCTGAACGAGCTTGTAATGAATGTGGTGCGCATGATAGGACCGAATGCCGCGCATCACTCCTGCGACGTGCAGACTTTGCTGGACCCAGATCTGCCGCCGATTGAGGCCGATCCGATTCAGCTACAGCAAGTCCTGATCAATCTCGTGATCAATGCTTTTGACGCGATGTGCAACACTTCGCTTAGCCGCCGGAAAGTCGTGATCGCGACAGAGCGGAATGGCGACGGCGCGGTTTGCATGAGCGTCCGCGATTATGGAACTGGTATCCCCGAAGAAGCACGCGAGCGACTTTTCGATCACTTCTTCACAACGAAAGCGGAAGGGTTGGGGATGGGCCTCGGGATCGTGCGTTCGATCGTTGAATCACATGCCGGCACGGTTGCCGCCGAAAATGTTGACGGTGGAGGTGCGCGCTTCCACCTTACTCTTCCGGCAGGCGCCACGGCTTGATGAGGATTCCTCCAAAAAGTTTGGTTTTTGCAATCGACGATGACTCGTCGGTGCGAAAAGGCTTGGCGCGATTGCTCCGCTCCGCCGGGTACAAGAGCGAAATTTTTGAATCGGCATCCGATTTTCTGGCGCGCCCATCACACAGCGGCCCTTCGTGCGTGATCGTGGATGTGCAGATGCCGGGTATCAACGGGATGGATCTCCAGGAAACTCTGATCCAGCGCCGCCGCGAAGAGCAACTGGTATTTGTTACCGGCCATGGCGACATCCCAATGTGCGCACAGGCGATGAAAGCGGGCGCGGTCGATTTTCTTCGGAAGCCGTTTCGCGATGACGAGTTGTTGGAATCCGTCCAGAACGCCCTGATTCGCTCGGCCGAACAGCGACGGCGCAGTGCTGAGCAAAATGAGGCTCGGCGTCTTCTTGATTTGCTTACGCCGCGTGAGTTCGAAGTAATGCAACTCGTCATTACGGGCATGTTGAACAAGCAGATTGCCGGAGAACTAGGCACGGCGGAGAAGACAGTGAAAGTTCACCGTCACAGGGTGATGCAGAAGCTCGGTGTCACCTCAGTGGCCGCGCTGGTGCGCTTGGTTGAAAAAGCCGGCATTCCGCCGGTGGGTAACAAAATAAGACCAAGTACGACCAAAGTCTGATAGGCAGGGGCGAATCGGAGCCCTAGGCTGCCCTCCCGCAAAGCAATATGACCCTGGCGGAATCTCCAACACCGAAGACCATCTGTCTGGTTGATGACGATACTTCGGTGCTGAAGGCGGTCGGCCGGTTGCTCACTTCAGCCGGTTGGGTCGTACGGGCTTTCGGTGAAGCAGCGCCTTTCCTTGCCTACATTTCTACGAACCGGGTCGACCTGGTCATTCTCGATATCTGGATGAAACAGATGACCGGCTTGGAAGTGCTCGCGCGTCTGTGTTCACTGTCACCGCAGACGCGCA
>QHNJ01000200.1 GCA_003218395.1 Verrucomicrobiota bacterium | reverse complement strand
ATGGGACAGAAGATGGATCGGAACATAGCTGCCTTGCACTTCATAGCCCGCGCTGCCCAGGACTTGAATCAGATGCGCGGCCAGGTCATTGCCGCGATGTTTTGGCAAGAGCCGAATAACCTGTGTCAGGCAGGCGGACCCGCTTCGGTGCGGAATGAATTCTAAACGCTCTTCTGTTCCGAGCAAATCTTGATAGGCCTCGACACGCGCGCGTCGGGCGGCGATGTTCTCAGGCAAGGTTTTCATGAGACTTAAAGCAACCGCTGCGTTAAGGTTGGCCATGATTTCCTTCCGATATGGAATCGGCGGCGAATCGGGAGTGGTGGTTTTCGCACGAGACAACGCCGCCTGCACAGGAAGTGTCCAGCGCCTCCAGCGCCGCCAAATCATCGTGGACAAGAAATTCCGTACTGCGGGAGAAAGCTCAGCCGGCGCCAGATCAATCTTGGAACTGCCGTTAAGAAAATCTCTATTCCGGGAAACAACGATACCCCCGCCGAGGCCGAAACAAACTTTCTCACTGCCAAAACTCAGAATCCCTGCATCACCCAATCTGCCGATCGGTCGACCATCAATCGTCGCGCCCAAAGCCTGTGCTGCATCGTCTATGACTCGAATGGCCCTGCCGCGGGCAAGCTCTATGATCGCGTTTATGTCCGCGGGATTGCCAAACAGATGCGGGACAATGATGGCCTTTGTTTTATCGGTCAGTACCGCCTCGACTGTCTCTGCAGTGATACTGAGATCCTCTCCCACATCCGCCAGCACGGGGAGCGCGCCGACAGCCAAAATGGGCGAGACGACAGCGGTGCAACAGAAGGTGGGAATCAATACTTCATCGCCCTGCCGGACGTCGCACGCCCGCAAGGTGATTTCCAGCGCTAAACTTCCGGAGCCGCAGAGGACGGCGTCTTCAACACCGAGTGTCTCGATCACTAAAGATCTCAGCTCGCTGAGGTCCGGCCCGTCGATAATCGTGCCCAATACAAACGATCGAATGACCCTGCGATACGTTGCGCCGTTCCAATAAGGCACGCAGAGAGGCACATGGTAAAAGTAGCTTGTCAAATTCATGAGATAATTATCTCGCAGGGTCTTGACAAACGGCAAGCGGAAAGGCGGAACGCTGAAACGCTTTATTGAACCCCGGCGGCCTTCAGATATTGTAGATCAATGAAGCGTTCAGCAGCGGGGACCGGAGTCGGAATGACCCCAGCTTCACCCATGAGCGTGAGCACGCGATTGAATGCGCTCAAGCTCAACTGCCGAGGCCGCATTTTGTCCATAGCGCAAGGTGACTAGGTCGGCCGCTCGATCAAGCTGAGAAAAGCAGCGCGCCGACAACGAACAGAATTCGATGAGTCATAATCCCGCCGGGTCATCTACCGTTGGGTGACTTTGGCGGGAAATACAACGGAAAGATGTATTCGTGCAAGAGCTAGCAGCTACGCGCTGGCAATGAGGATCTGGATTTCAAAGCGTGGATGGCTCGAACACCAGATCACCCTCCGGCCTGAAGCATTGAACCGGTTAACCGTTTTGAACGGCTTGAACGGTTTGAACTCTTCGAGCCGTCTAGTTGAAACTGCGATCGAATCGACGAGAAGAATTAGCCAATATCGGGCGCGACGCAATTTTTCATGCGGCAACAAAGGCGAGTGAGAAGGGATTCAGCTCGCTCAGGAGTCTTGACTGCTCTATGTGATCCTGCCATTTCTCGATTGAGGTAGACTGAGTAGCAAGGAATAGGATTGAAGAAGCTGATATCCGAAAAAGCTGAGCGATTTACCGAGTCGGTGATCCGCGAGATGACGCGGTTAGCTAATAGATATGGCGCGGTTAACCTTGCTCAAGGGTTTCCCGATTTCCCTGCCCCTGAGGAGATCAAACGAGCCGCCATCCGCGCCATCGAGGACGACTACAACCAGTACTCGATCACTTGGGGTACGAAGAGCCTGCGCGATTCAATCGCGAAAAAATACGAAACCGATTATGGGCTCAGGATCGATCCTGAGAGCGACATTACCGTCTGCTGCGGATCTACGGAGGCGATGATGTCCGCCATGCTTGCGGTCACCAACCCCGGCGACGAGGTGATCATTTTCGAGCCCTTCTACGAGAACTACGGTCCAGATGCAATCCTCTCAGGCGCCACCCCGCGCTATGTGACCCTCCATGCTCCGAACGTAAACGACGATCCTGAGGGCACCTGGCACTTCAACCCTGACGAGCTAGAGGCCGCGTTTAACGACCACACGAAAGCGATCATCATCAATACCCCGAACAACCCGACGGGCAAAGTTTTCACACGCGCGGAGCTGGGGCAGATCGCGCGCCTCTGCCAAAAGTGGAATGCATTGGCCATTACCGACGAGATCTACGAGCACATTATCTACGATGGTACCGAGCATATTCCTATCGCCACAATCCCAGGCATGTGCGAACACACGATCACCATCAATGGTATGTCCAAGACCTACAGTGTCACCGGCTGGCGCGTCGGCTATGCCATTGCTGCTCCGCATCTGATCAGCGCTATGAGGAAGGTGCACGATTTCCTCACCGTGGGCGCGCCGGCGCCGCTCCAGGAAGCCGGCACCACTGCGTTGACGCTTCTGCCAAGCTACTATGAGAATCTGGCGCGCGATTACGCGCAACGGCGCGACTTGTTGCTTGGGCTCCTCGGCCGAGCCGGGTTCAAGTGCT
>QHNJ01000199.1 GCA_003218395.1 Verrucomicrobiota bacterium | reverse complement strand
TGGGGATACCGTGCGACTCCAATATACAGAGAATAAAGGAGCGTTTCTCAGTCTCGGCGCGTCACTCTCAGAAAACTGGAGGGGAATGATATTCACAGGTGGAGTTGCCACATTTCTGCTCGGGGTGCTCGGCTACCTTTTGGTCGCATCCAACCTACCCGCTGTGACGGTGCTTGCTTTCTCACTGGTGTTGGGTGGTGGGCTCAGTAACCTACTGGATCGGGTCGCCTATGGCGGCTACGTAGTTGACTTCATCAACCTGCGTATCGGTTCACTGCGGACAGGCATATTCAACGCTGCTGATGTTGCAATCACTATTGGTGTGCTGTTAGTCGTGTTTGGCGGCCAGAGGCAGCGTAAACCATCGGCTTCTAACCCGCCGCTGCAGACCGATCGCTAAGAGCGCCGGCTGAGCTTTGCGTTGGGCGTCAAGGCCGGGCAACGTGCGCTTTCGACCCGAAGCTGACTTGCGACGCCCATCGAGAGGAAGGCTCTAAGGTTACTTCCGTAGCGGGAGGTTTTTATATATCGTAGCCGGGAGACTGGCACATATCGACAAGGAGGAAACCAATGTCACCAATGTCACGGGTTTCGGTAGGACTGCAAGCTGTTGTGCTTGCGCTGGTGTTCGTCGTAGGCGCTGCCCCGAAGGCAGTTCACGCCCAAGGGCTGGTCAACTTGCAGAAATTGTCGGCGCCACTTGCGAATGAGCTTGTGGGCGAAGCGGTCGCGAGCTGCGCGCAGAAGGGTTACGCGGTGACGGCGGTCGTCGTCGATCTCGACGGCGTTCGCCAAGCCATGCTGCGCGGCAACGGCGCGCCCATCCACTCGCTCGACAATGCCTATTACAAGGCTTACTCGGCGGCCTCGCTGACGCTTGCGCGCAAGGAAGACAGCACGAAGGCCGTCGCCGACCGAATGAGCAAGAATCCGCCGTCTACGGTGCCGCAGACGCCGCTGCCCAATGTTACTTATGTGGTCGGTGGAGTGACCATCATGGCCGGCGGAGCCGCGATCGGCGCGATCGGAGTGAGTGGCGCTCCCGGAGGCCAATTCGACGAAGAGTGCGCCCGCGCAGCCCTCGCCAAGATCCGGGATCGGCTGAAATAACGCGGGTTCGCCTGGCTGCACTTCCCAGCCATGATCATGCCAGCGGCGAATGCGTCGCCTCTGCGCAATCCACCATTCGCAAGCGGCTCCTAAAGATCATTTTCCTTTTAAGGGATGTGTTACAGATCTTCACTCTCTCTTTTTATCGCTTGGCCGCCCATTCGTTCACGAGTTGAAATACGTGCTCCCAGGACTTGGCGCGTGGTTCGGGAGTATCCTTGTTGGTGCTGTTGGCAAAGCAGATTGTGTACAATCCCTTGCGCCGCAGTTGCTCTACGTTGCCGGGGCCGTCGTCGATGTACACGTCCGCGCCCACCTGATCCTTCTCTTTCATAAAACATAGATCCCAGTACGGAATGCTGTGCGTATCGAGCCAGTCAATGGTCTGTTCCACTGCCGTCTTGTGAAAAAAATGAATGTAGAGCCGGTGCGTGATGATCCGGATGCGGGCGCCACCGTCGGAAAGTTGGCGCAAATATTTTCGCGCGCCGGGAATCATCGGCGCGGTTTTGAACAGTTCGCGCTGGGTCACCGCGAACCTGTGCAGGCTGTTGTACTGCTCATCGTTTTCTATGCCCCACTCGCGCAAGCCGTACGACACGTCGGGCGTGAGCTCTTCGACGTTGCGCTCCAGCCATTCCGCCGCGATCTCGCGCATGCGGCGGAGAAAGTCGGCGCACACGCCGTCCAGGTCTACGCCAACGATCAGGCCCTTCAGAGGTGCAGCTTCCATAATATGCCTCTTGTTTACTTGTTCCCCGGTCACCCTATGCGCCAGGTCAGCATGCGGATCAGTTGCTCTTCGCGTCAAACGACAACGCCGACCTGTTTGTAAAACCAATTTATACTTCCCGCGATGGCGAAAATACTCTCATGGCCCGGTTTGGAAGAGAAAGTCTCTGACCAATTTTTGTCTCTTAAGGTGCACCGAGTCGTCAGGATCCGCAAAAGCATGGGCGAATTCTTCCGCGACCATCACACGCGCTCCGCGAGACTGTCCCTTTGACATCAGCTCGGCCTGGTCTGCGGGCGTCACGACGGTATCCTTCTTTCCGCTAATCAAGAATAGATTGGCGCCGTCGGTCGGCAGGTTGAGAACGGGGTCGTATTCTTCCGGGCAGCCGAACGTGGAAACTCGACTCGGCGTTGAATCAATCACTGCCTTGTCAAAGTCCGCGCTTCGCCCGATGAGGTTAAGCAGAACGATGCCTCCGAAAGAGACACCGTAAAGATACTTGCGCCCCGAGTATGCTTTCTTGAGGGC
>QHNJ01000198.1 GCA_003218395.1 Verrucomicrobiota bacterium | reverse complement strand
ACGTGGTGGAACGACAATTCCTGACCCCCGACCGGCTGAACACTTGCCCTTCGGGCGGTATCTCGGCGCGCAGGCGAATCGTCTTGACGTCGGTGATCTTCACTGGTGCTTACGTCAACTCCCAGAATTTTCCTTCTATGGCCGCCCCGTCCACGACGACGAATTCGTTTTCTTCCTCCGTCCTCTTGTTGCCTTCGGCATCGACGCGCACGACCTTCGGCTTGTTGTCCTTCTTCGCGCTCACGCGGAACAACGCCAGCGGCTTATCGCCCGTGCTTTGGAAATAGTAATAATGATTCTCGGGCAGCATGATGCCTTCGCCTTTATTGAGAACAATCGGCTGATGCTCTTTATTATAGAAGGTCGCCTGACCGTCCATCACGACGAAAATATGGTCCTCGCCGGGATGCGTGTGAAGTTTGTTCTTCCGGCCCGGGATATAGTAGTTGAGTCCGACCGACATGTGTTCCGTACCAGCAAGCGGGATGTGACTTCTGCCTCCTGTGATTTGTGGTGTCTTGAGTTTAAATGTCGAAGCTTCCATTTTTAGCTGTCCTCCTTTTGTGTCCGATATATCGCAGACACTGAAACTTGAAAAGAGGTAGAAGGCTAGTCTATTTTGGGTTGACTTTCGCAATACACACAATCGATAAGGAGAAAACAGAATGGGACAAATCGGTCTTGCTTTTGTCAATCCGGCTCCTTTGACCAAACCGAATCATGTCGTGAACTTCGCCAAGAGATGCGAGGAGATGGGGCTTCATTCACTGTGGACCATCGATCGCATCGCCTATGACAACCTCGAACCGCTGACCCTACTGGCCAGCGCGGCCGCAGTCACACAGAAACTCCGTCTGGGAACTTCCGTACTTCTGGGAAATACCCGCCATCCCTCGCACCTCGCAAAAATTATCGCCACTATAGATTTCATTTCCAACGGTCGAGTGACGCTCGGCATAGGCTTCGGCAGCCGTGAAAGCGATTATAAAGCGGTCGAGATCCCGTTCGAAAAAAGAGGCAGCAGGGCGGTGGAACAGATCCAGCTAATCAAGCGTCTTTGGACCGAAGAGAACGTCACCCACAAGGGGCAATTCTTCCAGGTAGAAAATCTCACCGTCGGGCCGCGACCCATTCAAAAACCTCATCCGCCCATCTGGACCGGCGGCAGCGCCGAGGTTGCGCTCAAAAGGGCCGGCACCTGGGCCAATGGCTTCATATGTGGCAGCTCAGCGATACCGGAATTTTCGGTGACCTGGGAAAGGGTTGCCGGTTACGCAAGAGCAGCCGGCCGCAATCCCAACGAGATCGAAAAGGCGGGGCTGACTTTTATGGCGATCAACGACAACAAGGCAAAAGCGGTGGAAACTCTCGCCGCCTACGTGACCCGTTATTACGGCCGCGTTAGGGGCGATCTTGAGAGCACTGCACTCGTCGGCTCCGGGGCTCAGTGCGCGGAGCGCATCAATTCATACTTCAGCAAAGGACTCGACACGCTAATCATCGGTTTGGCCGACCCTGATCCAAGGCAATTGGATCTTTTTGGTGAGAAGGTCTTGTCGCTCGTGGGATAGTAGGTAGACGAGGTGGTTATCTGGAAACTCGTTGGCGTAGACCTACGATTGATCACCTGTAATCCCGGGGGAAAACTATACGGTCCCTATAGCTTACGTACACTGGATCGAAACGGACGAATCCAAACACCATGCTGATCTTCCTCCGCTCTGCACTACGACAAAAGTATGGTTGCGCCTGAGCCCACCTGCGCGTGCATGGCGTAACGAACTTAGTTCGGATGGCACGGTGTGGTCGCTTGATGTTATCGATGATCGCGGAGATTTCCATACCGCCTCTTCGTGGAAAATCTGCAGACTTCATCCTTCTGTGCGTCCTTTGACGACAGAGACATTGTTACGGGAATCCCTCGCACCGGAAGTCCCGGCTACGGATGTAAGCAATCGTTCCGCAGAACTCAGGGAACGTTGGGCTGTAACTGAACAACAGTTTCACGGTAGGAAGGTGTACCGCTACGAGCGTGAGGTCATCCGGAGCAATTTTCTCATCAAGTATACAATATGGGCTGAGCCCGCTACCCGCCGAATACTCCGAAAAGAAAGGAAAGAAACGGAGGTCTCTACGGGGCGACAAATCCAATTTACGGTCTATGACCACTACATCTATAACCAGAAACCGCCAGCCCGCACCTTCGATATGCCCAAAGGCAAGCGAATTGTTAAAGACGATACGGCGAAGCCGCTGATTGACGAATGGAGTTCGATGCCAGAAACGAACAGAAAACAGATTCTTGATGTGATTGCGCGAGCCAACCAAGGCTGGCGGGAGGGTAATTTTCGCAAGTTCTCCAACGCCTGGAAGTTCGGAACCGTGCGAAAGACGCGGTCGGCTGAAGAATGGAAGGGACTCGTTCGGGCACAACGGAACGTCTGGTCTGAGTGGAGTCAGGAAGTGCGGAGCGTGCGTTCAACAGACGTCGTAACTCGTCGGATCGGGAGTTCTACTTTTACCTGGGGCCGGAAAACCCGGAAGACGCTGAACATAGGAGTTGAACTGAAGGCTGTCTCTTCAGATACCGCTAGGTCATGGAAGGGTCGAGCCGACCTGTTTTTGCAGTGGCACAGGCCGGGTGGTAACCGATCGGTAAGACAGACACTTCGCATCGTCCGCTGGGATCTGCCACTTCAGGAGATTCTGGCCAGCGTCAATAGGAAATAGGAGGTAGTATGTCGCCGTACTTACATCATAATGCTAC
>QHNJ01000034.1 GCA_003218395.1 Verrucomicrobiota bacterium | reverse complement strand
TCATGGCACAAGTTTTCCGCGGCACGTCACTGGCCGCGATGACAATGATCATCAAATTTCTGCCACCCCGGTATCAGGAAGGTGAGGACATTTTCGCGCGCGATCATGTGCTCGCGTTTGTGATGTCGATCTTTATTCGTTTCGACGAAGGCTTTCGTTGTTATCTTGTATGCGCTCTATAACCCGACAAAATTCTTGCTATAATTCGGGAGCGCCTGACTTTGCGATCCAAAGACGAAACTGCGGGGAGAGAAGCACGCGGTGCCATTCATAGATGACTGACGAGCACATCGAGAAGACCAAATCAGCTATTGAGTCTGCCGGAAGTATCCCGGCCGATAAGAAAGCCGAGCTACTGAATTTGCTGTCGAAGCTCAAGCCAGAGATCGCCAAGGTTTCGCAGACTCATCACGAGGATGCCCGGAGCATTGCCCGTCTTGTGGAGGCTTTGGCCCACGAAGCAACTCGCGCCGAGCGAAAGCCGGAATCGATCAGGAATCCTCTGCGCAAACTCAAATACTCGGTCGAAAACTTTGAAGCGTCGCATCCGCAGCTGGCGGGTTTTGTGAACGAATACAGTGCCTTGTTGTCCGCTTTAGGCATTTGATCTCCGCTGTAGAGGCGGCCGTGTCGGCCGCAAAAGCCTCTTCGTCAGTCCGAACAAGAACCGGCCAGCGCTGACGAAGTCTTCTTCGCCGCGCCTGATCCGGCTCTAATTTACTCAGCCTCGCGAATTACTTGGCCTTGTTAATGAATCGTCTTCGGCTCCGGACCGGCCAGGATTTTTTGAAACCGCGGATCATTGCGCAACGGGTCCCATTCCCAACGTGTCCGCAAGTCGGAAAGGGTGATGCTGTCCGCGGCGTGGTCGACGGCAAATTCACGACGTTCGCTCCTCGGCATGTTCGCACGCGAGGCGTACGTTCCCAGAACATGAGATCAAACTTCGTCAGTGTTCATCCTTCGTTCAAACCGCATCTCAGAAAACTCGACGCGGTCAGAGCTGCGTTCCCGCGGTTCGATTAGCAGATCCTGGCAGCTACGGTATTACGGTATGAGTTCCCAAGTATCGTTTATAGTCACGTTACTGTTTTCTCCGCCGAAGATAATTACATGGCCTGAGGCAGGGTCATAGGCAATGCCGGCGCCTTCGCGCGCCGGAGGCGACTGCGTTGTAAGGAGTTGTTTCCAATCGGAACGGCGCCATGCCCATGTGCTGTTCTGGTCTACGCCACCGCTTCCACCGCCGAAGAGAACTACTGCATTCGGGTGCGGATCGAAAGCGGCGGAGCCTCCGTACACCAATGTAGGTTGAGTAAGCGGGGACTGTAGAGTCCATGTCGTGCCATCATAAGTCCAAGTGTTGAACGGATTGACGTCGCCAAGGCCGCCGAACATGACCACCTCACCAGTGGAATTATTCACGCCAACGGCGGCTGAAGAGCGAGCATACGGAAGCGTCGCCGGAAACAACTGATTCCAGTCGGAGCCGTTCCATTGCCACATTGTGCCCTGGTAGAAACGCCCATCGAATCCCCCAAATACGTCGACGCTGCCGTTCGGGTCGGTGAAGAGCATAGGACCTGTGACAGCCGTGGGAGAATGCGCAGGTCTGACCTGTGTCCATCGGGAAGCTGTACCATCCCAAAGCCAAGTATCTCCTAAATAATTTCTGCCGTTGAATCCGCCGAAGAGCACTACTTTCTGTGTAACAGCGTCATAGGCGATTTGGGCGTTAGTACGCGCAGGGGGCGAGGGGAGAGTGGCCACTTGCGCCCAGGTAATTCCGTCGAATGTCCAAGTGTCGTTCAGATATGTCGTGCCGTCGAACCCGCCGAACATAATTACTTTTCCGCTGGCGGGGTCGTAAGTCATCGCCAGGTACGAGCGTGGCGAAGGAGAAATGGGAGGGCAAAGCTCGATCCAGCCGGTGGTGTGAGGACCAGCGGCCGTGGCGCTTGAGCCACCTAATATCGCAATGCAGGACCAGACGATGATGACAAACGAGTACCTGTTAGCCCGTCTGTGGCGTTGCGTCCCTTTGTTAGTGGGAGGATCTGCTGCTCGCTCGCCGGGAAAGCGTCGAAATTGGTTCAGCTTCATCGAGTAGACTTAAGCTGCTGAACACGCGTGTTGTCAAATGCCATGGTTAGCAGTGTACGTTGCAGACATTAGCGTTCTTTCAAGCTTCGTCAGCCTCCACCTCTATTTGAAAGTGCATCCCGGAAAACTCGAGGCGGTCAAAGGTGCGTTTGCGCGGCCCCTCGCGGCCAAACGTCGGAACCTCACGACCTAGCAGATGAATTCAACCAAGCGTGCATACACGTTTGAAGAGTTGCCACTAACTCCTCACTTCTCGATGAGATTTTATGCATCGTAACCTCCACCGCCGAAGCATGCTCCAGGCTTCTGCCTGCGCATTTGCTTCGGCGTGACAGCCGGCGTGCCGGAAGCGGCTTCCCGTGGAGATTCACGGCGTCGCAGTCGGCGGAGGCCAAGCCGGTTTGCTTCGGCTCCGGACAAGATCGAACACAAGCAGACTGGCCGCCAGCAGCGCGATCGCGATGATGAAGATGGCAAACTTCCGGGGACTCCAAGACGGGAGCACCGCGTCCCGCGGAACGTTCTTGGTGCGTTTCATCCCTTGCGGAGTCGCTTCGAACGCCCAGGAAATATACAGCGCCAGGACAAATCCTAGCACGAAGATTACTATTAGCGCCGTCACCGCCGAGGTCCGTTCTTCATGGCCGAAAAGCAGGAGTGACGCTGCTTCAATCAACAGCCACGCAATCACCGCGTAAGCGGTCGCAACTTTGTAAACATTGCGCCGCTTGAGTTCACGGAAGAAAGTCTTCGCATCCATTGACTTGGTGTTGTGCCATACCCGGGTCTTGAGAGCAAGATATCCGTGGGGTGTCTTCGTCAGCCTTCATCCCTATTTCGAAGTGCATCCCGGAAAAGTCTTGTATCACGCTCTATAATCCGACAAAAACTGTCGCTGTAATCAGATGATCAGAGAGCTTTCGCGGGCGGTTTTTCGCAGTCAAAGCAAGATGAAGTTTCTCACCTTGTTAGCCCTATGTTTCGCGTCAGTCGCACTCGCTGACGATTTCAAAGCGATTGACGGGAAAGAATACAAAAACGTCAAGGTAACCCGAGTGGAACCCGACGGCATTGTGCTCATGAGCAAATCGGGAATATCGAAAGTTTACTTCACTGAGTTGCCTAAAGCGGTTCAGGAACGTTTTCATTACGATGCCGCGAACGCCGTGGCATACTCGTCCGAACAAGCTGCTGGTCAGATGGCGCTTCAAAATCAGCAAGCGGAACTGCGACGGAAACTGGCCGAAGAAAACAACAAGTATTGGACCGGAAAAGAGCCGCCCAACCAGCAGAATAAGCTTGCGGCACCTGCTGCGGTCGTCGCTGGTCGCGGCCAACAAGTCGAGGTTATCGCTCATGGCGCGCAGGTGGACATCAACAAGCATCTCGCACTCGGCAACGTGACCCTTGTCGATTTTTATGCGGACTGGTGCCCGGCGTGTAAATGGCTCTCACCACACTTAGAGCAAATGGCGAGCAGTGATCCGGAGATTGCACTGCGCAAGATTGATATCGTCAATTGGAAAACAGCGGTAGCACGGCAATACCACATCGGCTCTATTCCGCAGGTTAACATTTACAATCGCGCAGGCCGTCTTGTCGGCACCGTTGTCGGCGGCGATGTCGACAAGGTCAGGAGTTACGTGGCGCAAGCCAAAACCGGCGGGTGATTGGGCCTGGCAGGACGCACGCGCTGACACAGGCGCGCGCGAATCCCAAATGGCGAGGCGCTGGATAAAAATCTCCGGCTATGAAACGAACAGTTGTGCACCTTGTCATCGCTCTATGCGCTGTGGGCTCAGTGCGCGCCGATCAGACGATCCAATCGGTGCAGCAAGCTCTCGCAGATCAAGGCTTTTACTACGGCAACGTTACTGGTGAAAAGACTGTCGAAACTACTGCCGCGATTCCGCGTTACCAAATTCGCAACGGGTTACAAATCACTGGCGAGATCAATCCGGAGACACTCCGGTCGCTTAACGTGGCTTCGAATTCAGCCTCATCGCTCCCGCGCACCACTAAATCTCCCGTCACTCAACCAAGCAGCGTTCGTCCTGATGATAGCTCGCGGCTTGGTCCGGTTTTGTCGCCGCGTTCATTTGGTGAGTCCGGTGCGCGGGTCGAGACGAACCAGGGTTTCGGCGGCACGCCCTATGAATTGGCGCCGTCCCGCATAAACGTGCGCATCGTCGTGGAAGTGCAACGTCAGCTGGTGAGTCGCGGATACTATCGAGGCTGGGTTGACGGCAGGTACGGGCGCGGGACAGCGTTTGCCGTGCGCGCGTTTCAATTGCACTCGGGAATTTCCCCGACCGGCCGGCTCGACGTGACGACCCTCGACGCACTCGGGCTGTCTCCTCAGAACCTAGCCTATTTGGAGCCAACGCATTGGTCGTATGAAAGTTGGGGGCGACCGGGCCAAAAATTCAAACACGGAAAGTGGAAAATGAAATGGAAGAAGCATCATCGTGAGGATGCCGACGAATATGGTGAAGAGGACGAAGAAGGAAATGGTGATGGTCGCTTGAATGGTCACGGTCATGATGACTAGCCTCCGGTGGCAGATTCGTTGCTGCAGGTGATGCTGGCTTCGCAGGATATGTGCGTTGATCGGCTTGCTCGTATCCCAAGCGCGACCCTATTGCTTGTGTGGTATTTGTAATCTGCATATGTATCGGCGACTTGACGCGCCTGGCCGGTCTTCGACGCATTCTGCATGGCTGGATCTGGGTGGCTGTAGCCAATCTTTTCCAGATCATATTATCCGTGTCGGCCATTGTGGCTGCGCATGCGGTAAAGCTCAAAGGCGCGTTCGGGGAATTAGGGTTGCGAGCTCCGATCGGACGCACATGTTTGGTCAGCTGTATCGCCGGGCGCGATTGTGCTTTTGGTTATCAGCGTTAATTCCATCGGCGCTTTTCGCTTTCGGCCACGCTTACCAAGCCAGCGGATTTTGGGAGCTCGTTGAGATTTTCGTGGTGACAGGTCTTGGCAGTCTGCTGGGTTGCTGGATCTACATGCGGTGGCAGTTCAACCTGTGGACAGTTTTCGGACTGCACTGTCTGATGAATCTGTGGTGGGAGCTGTTCGGTGTGGCCGATACAGCGCTCGGCGGCTGGATTGCGAATGCAGCGCATCTTCTGACGATAGCAGTTGCGATTCTTCTCACAACATACAGAGACCGATTTTGGAAGCCGTGACCAGCGAGGGGAATGCTGTCGATCAAACAACTGAGCAAAGCTGCGGTCGTGGCCCGGGCGACCGGAAGCTTGCGAATTCGGATGAGCCTTTTCTAATCTGGCAACACGCCAGTTGACAGGATTCGACGGCTGGTAGCGGCTTACGAGCGCCTACGCGTAGCCATCACAGCATTGCAAGCCGCTGGTTGGATTTGGGCGGCGGAAAGGTCCGATCAATCTCGGTTAAGTCTCCTTTTGTCAATTCGAGGTGGGTTGATTGAGCGTTCTCGCGGACATGCGCTTTGTTACTTGCTTTTGGAATAGCGATCACGCCGGACTGACGTAGGACCCAGGCAAGTGCGATCTGCGTCGGCATCGCATTATGGCGCTTCGCAATTTTCTTGAGCGTCGCGTTGTTTAGCAAACCTCTGCCGTGACCCACCGGAGAATAAGCCATGATCGGGATCTTGTTTCGTTGACTCCATGGCAAAAGGTCGAATTCGGTCTCGCGGTGTTCGAGATTGTAGAGGACCTGATTCGTGGCGCAGGAGGAACCGTTTTCGGTGGCAAGCAATTCTTCCATATCTTCGACATCGAAATTTGAAACGCCCCAGCGCCGAATCTTTTCCTCGGAACGGAGGTTCTCGAAAGCTTCCACCGTTTCCACAAGCGGAACGTCGCCACGCCAGTGCAACAGGTAAAGATCGATGGCATCGATGCGAAGACGTTTAAGACTGCGCTCGCATGCTTTTGGCAATTCCGTGCGTGATGCGTTGTGCGGATAAACTTTGGTGACGACGAACACGCGGTCGCGTTGGCCAGCAATTGCGTCGGCCACGACTTTTTCCGCGCCGCCTTCGCCGTACATTTCCGCGGTATCCATCAACGTCATCCCGAGATCGGTTCCCAAACGCAACGCTGCAACCTCGTCCGCGTGCGCCTTTTTCTTTTCACCCATTCGCCAAGTACCTTGACCCAGCGCCGGAACACGTTCGCCATCGGGTAATTGGACTGTTTTCATCTGAGGACGGACTTAGGATTCCTACCGTTGCTCACACCAGTGTGTGGAAGATCGCGAAGCTGATGACAATGGTTTGGACGAGAAAGAAAATGGCGTAAAACTGATGATATCGCTCGTTTCGTGTGATCGCAGCGGTCACGAGGCCGGCTGTGTAGAGGATGCTGCTGATGAAGTATTGCGGCCCTAAACCAAGAAAATGCGGGACGCCTTTGAGGAGCGAGTCAACAATATCGACCGGCGTAAATAGAGCGAAGAGGATGAAAAAGGCGCGATGATTTGCGTAATAATGCGTCTTGTACTTGACAGTAAGATCGACATCGCCTTCCCGCGGAAACAGTAGCACCGATGCTAGGTACAAGATCGTTGGCGAGATAAGGACAAAGACGAACAGAAAAAACGTCCACGGCTGCTGGTTGCGCCAACGGTAGAAGATCCACCAAGCGACCACGAGGTAGAGAAAGAGGTTAACGATCCAGAGGACGTGCACCCAATAAATCTGCCGATGCGAACTTGCCTGCAGCATTTCACCGACGCCGGCTAGCACCCGGGTCATCCCCAACGCCAGTACGATTGAGATAAGAACGGACAGATACTCGAATGGACTCATCGGTTAGGGTGTAACATGTTCGCCACGGTGAATCCGTCCAATGGCGGATTTGATGTGAGAGGTTTGATGTTTGATGTAAGCATGAACCCACGAGCAAACTCAAAATGAAATCTCAATACGATGTCGTTATTTTAGGTGCGGGGCATAATGGGCTCGTCGCGGCCAGTTATCTGGCTCGCGCGGGACTGAGCGTTTTGATCTTGGAGAAGAATGATTACATTGGCGGGGCGACGACTTCGCAGAAAGTGTTCCCCGATTATGACGCGCGGCTGTCGCGCTATTCGTATCTCGTCAGTCTGTTCCCCGAGAAGATCATCCGCGATCTCGGCCTGAATCTCGAGCTGCGCAGACGCGCGACCGCCTCGTTCACGCCGTATGTGAAGGATGGTCGCGATGACGGATTGCTCTTGAGCAATGTTTCCGAAGAGATGGGTCGCCGCTCGATGTTCGACCTGACCGGGAATTACGCCGAGTACGAACAGATGAAGAAGTTTTACAATCTCTCGCGCGTATTCGCCGAACAGGTCTGGGACACGATGCTGGAGCCGCTCGTTGCGAAAGAGGAGCTACGGCGCCGGTTTGATGTTGATGATGTTTCGCGTGAAGCGTGGCGCAGACTGGCGGAAGAACCGCTCGGAAGCGCGATCGAACGTTATTTGCAAAACGACTTGGTACGCGGCCTCGTGTTCACCGACGCGAAGATCGGCGTCTTCACGTACCCGCACGATTCGTCGCTCCTGCAGAACCGCTGTTTTCTTTATCACCTGATCGGCAATAAGACGGGCGAATGGAAGGTGCCGGTCGGCGGAATGGGGGCGGTGGCGCGCGAACTCGAACAGGCGGCACGCAAAGCTGGCGCCGAATTCCTGGTGAACGTCGATCTTCGCGCGCTGGATGTAAAAGGGGAGAAGCGCAGTGTGGAGTTTGAGGTTGATGGGAAACAGCAAACGGTCGAAGCGCAATATCTTCTGGTAAACTTTGGGCGGAACGTGCTGGCGAAGTTTGTTGGGAAACTATATCAGCCCGACGCCGTTGACGAAGGGTCCGTGTTTAAGATCAACATGCTCCTGCGCTGGCTGCCGAAATTAAAAGCGGCGCGGTACGCGGCGGCCGAAGCGTTCTGCGGGACGTTTCATAGCGACGAAGGCTACGAGCAAATGAATATCAGCTACCGGCAGGCGTCGGAGGGGCGGCTCCCCGACAAGACACCGTGCGAGGTTTATTGCCACACGCTTACCGACGACAGCATTCTTGCGCCGAACCTGCGAGAAAAAGGTTTCCACACCATGACGTTGTTTGGGCTCGATGCGCCGTGGAGTTTGTTTGCGCGCGACAACAGGACCATGCGGAAACTCGCGGAGAAGAAATTCATCGACAGTATGAATCAGTGGTTGGAAGAGCCACTCGAAAATTGCCTGGCCGTGGCGCGTGATGGCAGTCTGTGCATCGAAAGCAAAAGCCCGGTCGATATCGAGGATGCGCTCGGGATGTACCACGGCAACATCTTTCAAGACGCGCCGACGTTCCCTTTTGCCGAGACGAAAGCGCAGATTAGTAAATGGGGCGTCGAAACGGAATACAGGAATGTATTTCTTTGTGGCTCGAGTGCGCTCCGGGGTGGAGCGGTTAGTGGTATTCCGGGGCATAATGCAGCGATGAAGGTGCTGGAAGGGTTGAAACCCATTTGAGGGTTGACGGGTGTCAAGAATTAGAAGCAAACGTCAGACGCGAAACGTCCAATGTCGAAATCAAAGAGGCGCGTCATTAAATCAAACGTCAAACCTCGAACACCAGACATTCCGGAAGCTAATCCGGCTGACGTGGCGTCGATCGACGCGATTATCGCGGCTGCTTATGATTCAATCTCTGGACCGGTGGGCCAGAAGCGCGATTGGGAGCGGGAGCGGTCGTTATATTATCCAGACGCGCGTTTAATCCCTACCGCAAAGCCCAGCGCGAATGACGAGCTCGCGCCGGAACTGCTGGACGTAGATGGCTTCATTGCGCGCGTGGAATCGTATTTTGCGGAGCATGGATTTTACGAAAAGGAGATTGCGCGGCGCACAGAGCAATTCGGGCGTATCGCGCATGTCTGGAGCACCTACGAGTCGCGTCATAAGCCCGGCGATCCCGAACCGTTCATGCGTGGGATTAACAGCATACAGCTGTTCTACGACGGCGCTCGTTGGTGGATCGTGAGCATTTATTGGCAACAGGAAAGCACCGAGCATCCGATTCCGGAAAAATATCTGCGCGAAAATTAACCCGCAAAGGCAGCTTGAACCTTTTGTTCCCAAGCAAAACGTCTCCGGACGAAAAAACGCGCGCCGATTGTTAAGGCGGTATATTTTTTTGCGGCCGCCTTCGCGTCGGCGCAGAAGTCACTGCCGGCGATTGGAAAACGGATGCTCCGGTGGGCGAGCCCCGAGTGGACCGATGCACTTTCGTCGATGGCAGTGGAGAGGGAGACGGATGGGCGTCGCGGTAACATTTGGTACCCAGGCCGAGCGCGAATGTCGCGAGAACAAAAACCACCACTCGTTTTTCCGCAGGAGTGAGGAGGAATTTCTGTCGCGCTTGATCGAATTTGAAAGGCCGGCGCTTTTTCAATTCTCAGCTTGTTCCTTTTGCCGCGGCCGAACACGCAATGATTGATAGGTCCCTTTAAGATTCACGTCGTAATATCGGGCTTTCGATTGGGCCGACATTAAGTCTCGATACACCGAAGCTGGCACGTCGAGATAACGATAAATGGCGCCATTTACGAATTCGATTTCGAGGATACGGCGGCGCTTGCTATAGCCGACCTTTGCGATAGCAGTGGAATGAACGGGTTCCCGCGGAATATGGGAAACGATTCGCTGGGAATCGCCTGTTTTGGCCGGATCGGCGCCTGAAGCGGTGACGAGTCCGGCTGCCATCGCAGCGATGACGGCGAGGCGAATCCGTAGCATGATCAGGGCGGTTATAGATGTCTGGCCACTTGCCGTCGAGCGAACTTCTATTCGTTCCTTGCTACTTGATGAAAACGCGGCGTACCCGGCGGTCGCGCCTCACCAATTATTGGCCGAGTGGCGTCGAGATGTCGGTGCCGGGCGGCGGTGTAAATTCAAACGTTGATCGAGGAAGCGGCGCGCGCGTCTGGTTTGAATACGTCGTCACAATCCGATCGCCGTTCGGCTGTAACATGTCCGTGTGTTCAGCCTGCAAGTTGTCGTTGATGCCCATGGTAAGTTTTTGAAACACCCGTTTCATCGAAGGCGTTCGCGACGTCAACTCCAGCTCCCAGCCATTGTCCACTCTCGTCGCGATGATGTGGAAAGTGCTCTCAACATTTTCCAGATTCAACGCGGAATTGATCGCTGCAACTGTCGCATCGAGCGGCGAACGCTTGCCCAAGGGATAACGTTCGGCCGACTTAAAGTTCGGATAATAAATCCAGAGTTGCTGACCGTTGCTCACGGTTAGGCTGGGCGAGTTGCCTTTCACTTCGCGCCGGAATTTATTCGGTGGCTGGAACCAAACCTTCCCTGAATTCACGATCGGTTTCTTCATCAGACGAATAACCCTTTGTTCCTGAAAATTAGCCTGCGTAATCGGGTTCTCGCGAATTCGGGCAAGGAGGTTTTTGAGCTCAGCCCCCGAAAGCGCCTCCGCGCTAGCAAAGCTCGTCAGCGAAATCAACCCAACTACGATCGACAAAATCCTGCGCATAAGACTACGAGACTGTTAGATGTCGATCTTAGTTTCCCGCCACGCCTTGGGCTCAGCCGCCGCCATTGCTGGCAGTGTAAAGAAAATCGTCGCGACCAAGCTCCAAAAAATGCCGATGGCACACGCGATTCCGAGGCTACTAAGAGAAGGATTGCGCGCCAAACCAAGCGAACCGAAACCGGCAACCGCCGTTAATCCTGCGAGCAGAACCGGCTTCACCACGCCCGCGACATCGTGCTCGATCTCGCGCGTTTTCTGCCAGACGAGCACCACATAAATTCCGTAGTCCACGCCGATTGCGAGCACCAGACGGAACGACAGCACATTGAGCATGTTCAAATCGATGTGCAGCAGCTTCATCGAAGCGATCATCGCCCCGATCCCGAACGCGAGTGTGATGATCTGAATGACCCAGAGACGCACGTTACGGTACAGCATCGCCAGCAGCGATACGTCGAAAAATGCCATTAATGCACTGATGATCAGAAGTTGCCGATGCGACCACGGTAACAGATCAGCGAGAGCATAGCTCCAGCCTGTGAGGATCATCGGGATGCCGGCCACTAGCAGATTACGCCCCAGATCTTCACGCTGCGCATGCGTCGAGACCGGTTCGTTGGTTGTGACGAAGCCCATGGTGAGCAACGGATCGTGCGCAAAGTAGCGGTCCACTAAAAACCACCAGCTCGATGATTTCGGCAATTGATTGCGCCAACTTGGCAGCGGTGCAGTTGGATCGAGAAGACGTTGTAAATTGTCGAGTAACGTGAAAGCCGGCGCGAATGAATCGCGGCTGAATCCTTCGGCGTCGAGCGTTTGTTCAAATATCTCGCGCGCGGCCGGAAAATTGATCGTGCTCAACTGCTCCCGGTTTTTTTGCATGGAGTTCGGCGAAAGACAAAGCGCCGCAGGTGTGGAGAAGCTTTTGATTTTGCCCGCCACCTGGAGATCGCGCCAATGCGCGGCAATTTTCTGCCAGTCGTCATGCTGTCGTTGTTGATCGCTCGCGCGCACGATTGCGACCACTGGTTCCCAGCGCATCGGCGTTTTTTGCATGATCTTCTGAAGGGCAAGACTCGCGCGACTGTTTTTCGGTTCGAGTGAACGTGCGCTTGCCTCAAAGTGAAGCGGCGGAACTGGCGAAAAGCCAATTGCAGTCAGCAACAACAGAAACGCGCTTGAAAAAATCAACATGGGCGCGGGCCGCTGCACACTCCATTGCACATATTTTCTGACGACCTCGAAAATCCAATCGCGGCGAACCGGCGGCTGCCGTTCGCGAATGAACAGAAATAAAATCGAGCACATAAAAAGACCGGCAACGAAAATGCCAATTGCGATCAGCACGCCGAGTTGGGAAAAGCCCATCGATCCGCTCAGTACGAGCGCGAGGAAACCAACCGCTGTAGTGAGCGCGCCAAAAAATATGGCCCGGCCAAGTTTTGCAACCGACGTGGCGATAGCTTGACCATGGGACTCTCCGTCGGTGCGCGCCTGCTGATAGCGTCCAAAAGTGAGAATCGCAAAATCCACCCCCAAGCCAACGAGAATGGCGCAAAATCCGACGCTGACCATGCTGAGCCGTCCAAAAATGAGCAGGCCAAGCGTGAGCGCTACCAAACAGGAGAGGAGAAGCGAAAAGCCCATGCCTAATAACGGCAGCCATCGGTGAAATCCGACGAAGAAGATGCTGCCCACCAGCAGGACTGAGCCCGCCAACGTCGCCACGATGTCGTAGCGCATGCTGAGAGAAATTTCCGCCACATACGCGGAACGCCCTGTGATGAGGATTTCCAACGGGCCTCCGCCCCATCCCTCACGCGCGGTTATACGAAACGCATTTACCCGGCGCATCAAACGCTGGCAGTCGAACGCGCTGATCGATGGCTGGTTCGTCACCGCGAGGAAAACTCGCATCGTGCGGTCAGGTGAGGTGAGCGGCTGCTCTTGTTCGATTGCGGTGCTTTCTGCAAAAGGCTTGAGCGCCGGTGAAATCACACCAAGTGGATCAAAGGAGAGTTCGAATTCCGGCCGCGGCGAACCCGCTTCAATCTGCTGACGCAATCGGTGGAGACGATCGCGAATGTTCTGTGGTTGTAAGATCGACATCGTCTGATTGAAAACGTTTGGTTCCAAGCTCAGAAGCAGCGGCACTGCAATCGATTGCAGATCGCGAATTCCATCCGGGGTCTCCATCGGCGAACCCGCCAAAACGCGCGTGCACCACGGTTGCTGCCGCAATCTTTCTGCAAAAGCGGGGGCGAAGTCCTCCAGTTTATCAACGTCATCTGGTTCGCAGAGAAGCGCGAAGGTGAGCTCCCGGGTCTGTGCAAAATCGCGATCGTAAATCTTCAGTCCCTGCACGGAGCGGAAACTGCCGGGCAAAATATTGAGCACATCAGAATCAAGCCGCAGCGACGTAATGAAAATCGTGATGCAGGTGGCAGCGAGCGCAGCCACGCAGCACCAAACGAGCGCGCACCGTTGCGTTATGGCTCGCGCGATGAAATCACTGATGCGCATGCATTGAGCCGATAAGATGGTGCGCCCTGCGTTTCAACTCCGAAAGCTTTCGGACTCAGCCGCGAATGCTTTCAGGGTTGAAGCGGAACAGAAAAGTTTCGTTGCCAGCGACGTATCGCACCGTCTGTCGATCTTGCGAGTGAATGAGTTTGTCTCGCACGCCGAGCCAGCCGCGCAGTTGTTGCGGCGCTTGTGCGACAGGGCCGGACCAACCGCTGCTCTGGAATGTCCCTTTGACTTCGGCAGAGCTGGCATCCTGGCGCAGAGACAACAGCGTCACGCCCGGACCTTTCGAAAACATCAGCTCGAAATCACCCGCCTTTGAAAATCGAACGAGCACGTCGCCGACTAGTGTCATCTTCGGTGTGCGATACAAAAGCTGCCCGCTGCGCACCTGCCAATCAGGCGTCGGCTCGGCAAACTGATGCCGCGAAGTTGTAGCACAGCTCGTCATATCGACAATCGCCAGCGCAACGACGATGGCGCGCAAGATCGACATTGAGCTTACAGAATCGCACCGACCGGTTCGGCCGGACGCGGCGACGTTTCCTTTTTCGGGACGAGCGAGAGCCGCGGCGAAAGCGGAAGGAAGCGTTGCACAGTGACGAAAAAGTAAAACAGCCACATTCGCCATTTGATTTGGAAGCTTTTCCCTTCGTTGCCGGCGAGCACGGCGTTAACCGCAGCGGTGATCTGCATCGTTTCGGTTGGATTAAGAAACACTTCGATGAATTCTTTGCCGCGTCGATACCACGAGTTCACGATCGTAAGATAAATGTCCATGATGCGATTGACACAAGTGGAATAATTTTTGAACAGGCGGCGCCTGCGCGATTCGCTCCGCAGAACTTCGTCGAGCGTGTCGGCGGCCTTTTCCGCGGACGTAATGGCCAGGAAAACGCCGCTGCTGAAAACCGGATCGATGAATGCGGCGGCGTCGCCGGCGAGCAGCCAGCGGTCGCCACAAAATTTTGTGTTGCGATAGGAAAAATCGCCTGCGGAATAAACGGGTGAGACGCGCTCAGCGCGCGTCATTCGCTCGAGCACCATCGGTTGCTCGCCGATGCATCTTTCCAGCGCGGCTTCCGGCGAGAGTTTCATCGCGCGAAAAGTCGCCGTGTCCATGACAACGCCGACGCTCATGCGCGTTTGCGTGAGCGGGATCATCCAGAACCAGCGGTCGAGTCCGCGCACCATGCGGATGAGGGTGCCGTCTATTCCTTCTGGGCGATCGACATTTTCGTAATGCGCGAAGACCGAAAATTTCTGGAGATGATCGTAGGTCTTTTTGAGATTGTAAAAATTGCCAAGCACGGTTTGGCGCCCGCTGCAATCCAACAAGTACCTGGCTTCGATCGTTTCGTTCGCACCGGCCGAAGTTTCGATGTCGATCTTCACGCGGTCGGCCGTGACCGCGATTCTCTTTACTTCGGTTTCCTCACGAACTTCAGCGCCGTTCTCGCGCGAGTGATCAAGGAGGAGTTTGTCGAAATCGGAGCGAGTCACTTGATAGGCGCGGTCGCGGTGGGACTGGAAGCCGTCCTTAAAATAAAATCTTACGCCCTTCGTTCCACATGCCGCTACAATCTCACCGCCGTATTTCGGCAAAAAGGTGCGGTCAAGTTTTTCGCGCACGCCAAGGCGGTCGAACGTTTGCATGCTGAATGGCAACAGCGATTCGCCGATATGAAAGCGCGGAAATTTCTCGCGCTCGAGAACGATCACGCGCCGGCCCGCGCGCGCGAGCAGGGTCGCGGCGGTGCTTCCGGCCGGTCCGCCGCCGATGATAGCGACATCGTAAATCGCTTCAGGCATGCAGCGATCAATTTAGCAAGCTTGCGCCGGAAGCAAACTCTGGAGGCGCGCCAACGCCAAACCGCCAAAGGATTGAGGCAGCCGGATGCTCCGGACTGCTCCATCACGCATCACTGGTTGGAAATGGTCGCCGTCGACCCGTCGATCTTTGTCAGATTAATAGTGAACTTCTCGGCATAGGTGCCCGCTCTATCCTGTAACATGCTGATGGCCACAGCCTCTCCCAGTTGAATAGATGAGGACGTGTCGCTGCGGAAGTGAATGCCGGGGTGGATCCCGTGTCCAAAGGAAACGTTATTCGCGAGCTTGTTCA
>QHNJ01000197.1 GCA_003218395.1 Verrucomicrobiota bacterium | reverse complement strand
CAGGGTTTTCTCAAAATGAAGCTTGCTTCCGTACAGGCCGACTCCTAAAAGGAAGAAATGATTATCGAAACTTTAAAACGTCATTGGTGGGTGCCGGTGATAAGGGGTATCGCTGCAATTGTATTTGGCATTATCGCGTTTGCCTATCCTGGTCTGACTATCGCAACGCTGGTGCTATTTTTTGGAGCGTGGGTGCTGATCGACGGCATATTTCGCATCGTGGGCGCGATTGGGGGTCGCGCTTCCGATCCAGAATGGGGCTTCCATCTCATCATCGGAATTATCGGGATTATCATCGGATTCCTCACATTCCATGCACCGGCGATAACGGCTTTGGCGCTGATTATCTATATCGCGGCTTGGGCATTGATGATCGGCGTGAGTGAGGTCGCATTTGCAATTAAACTGCGCCGGGAAATCAAGGGCGAGTGGTTCCTGATTTTGATGGGTCTGGCCTCCATTCTCTTTGCCGTGCTGGTTTTGTGGAATCCGGTTCCGGGGGCTCTCGCTCTGATCTGGCTTATCGCATGCTATGCAGTAGTGTTCGGTTTTCTCGGGATCATTTTTGGATTCCGCTTGCGCAGTTTACCTACCTTGCCTGCCTCTTAATATACAAGCCATCTCATTAATCAGAGCGGTTTGACCGAGCCGTTGATAGCGCAGCGTTTTACGTTGAGTCTACCGAGTATTCGGAAGAGGCGAGCCCCGTGAGGCCGCGAAGATTTTCGCGCTTCTTTTGTCCGATCGGACTTGGCCGTTTCTTTATCTACCCCAGCAGTAAAACAGCAATCCTCGGCGCATGAAGGTGGGCTTTTGCGGCCAGCAAAAGACGTCATCTGCCGGTATTTTGATGGCGATACAACCTTGGACGAGTGATTGGACGATTAGTTTACGGCGCTGGACTATGAGGCCTCCAATCTTACGCGTCGAATTCGCGATCGCGAAGATAAGCCCAGCTTTCTAATTACCTATGAAGAAAAACACGTCTCTCCCCATCGCGCGGCCCCGAAACGGCTCCCGACTTAACGGCGGCGAACTCGATGCCAAACAGTTGCTTTCAGCCTTGGTGGCAGTCCAGCGCGGTGATTTTTCCGTGCGATTGCCAGACGACTGGACAGGCATAGCGGGCAAAATCGCGGATACATTTAATGAGATAGCCAGGACCAACCTGCGTATGACGCAGGAGCTGGAGCGCGTCGGACGGGTGGTTGGGAAAGAAGGGCGAATTACACAGAGAGCTTCACTCGGAGACGTGTCGGAGTCGTGGGTTGAGGCAGTTAGATCGATCAATGATCTAATTGGTGACCTGGTGCACCCGACGAGTGAGATGGCGCGCGTCATCGGGGCAGTCGCGAAAGGCGACCTGTCCAAAACGATCGCAACTGAGATCGAGGGCCGTCCACTTGAGGGGGAGTTCTTGCGCACGGCAAAAATCGTAAACAGAATGGTCGATCAGCTCGGCGCTTTCGCATCGGAAGTTACTCGCGTGGCGCGTGAAGTAGGCACAGAGGGAAAACTAGGGGGCCAGGCCAAGGTCAAGGGCGTCGCCGGCACATGGAAAGACTTGACCGAAAACGTCAATCTTATGGCCGGCAATCTTACGGCACAGGTCCGTAATATTGCAACCGTGACGACCGCCGTGGCGAATGGCGATCTGACCAAAAAAATCACAGTCGATGTAAAAGGCGAGTTTCTTGAGTTGAAAGACACAGTCAATGTGATGGTGGATCAGCTTCGGTCGTTTGCTTCAGAGGTAACACGCGTAGCACGCGAAGTTGGTTCTGAGGGAATGCTCGGGGGCCAGGCCCGCGTGGAAGGCGTGTCGGGCACATGGAAGGATTTGACCGATTCAGTTAATTTCATGGCGCGCAATTTGACCGGACAGGTTCGCAACATTGCCGCGGTAACGACCGCTGTCGCGCGGGGGGATCTATCAAAGAAGATCACCGTCGACGTGAAAGGTGAAATTCTCGAACTGAAGGACACGATTAATACGATGGTGGATCAGCTCAGTTCGTTTGCATCGGAAGTGACCCGGGTGGCACGTGAGGTAGGCACGGAAGGGAAACTCGGTGGCCAAGCCGATGTGAAAGGTGTCGCGGGTACGTGGAAGGATTTGACGGTCGATGTGCGGGGTGAGATTCTGGAGCTCAAAGACACGATCAATACAATGGTTGGTCAGCTTCGTGCATTCGCCTCCGAAGTGACACGCGTAGCGCGGGAGGTGGGCAGCGATGGAAAACTAGGCGGGCAGGCGGATGTGCGCGGCGTTGCGGGCACATGGAAAGATTTGACTGACAACGTGAATATGATGGCCGGAAATCTTACAGCGCAGGTCCGTAACATTGCCGAGGTCACGACGGCGATCGCAAACGGTGATCTCTCCAGGAAGATCACCGTTGATGTGAAGGGTGAGATTCTTGAAATGAAGCATACGATCAACACGCTGGTCGATCGGCTGAGCTCCTTTGCGTCGGAAGTGACACGCGTTGCGCGCGAGGTCGGCTCCGAGGGGAAACTCGGCGGCCAAGCCAGAGTGGAAGGCGTCGCGGGGACGTGGAAGGATTTGACCGACAGCGTGAATTCCATGGCCGGAAATCTCACCGGTCAAGTGCGCAATATTGCCGACGTGACGACAGCTGTCGCCCGCGGCGATCTTTCGAGGAAAATCACCGTCGATGTAAAGGGAGAAATTCTTGAGCTTAAAAACACTGTGAACATCATGGTGGATCAGCTCAACTCATTTGCTTCAGAAGTGACGCGGGTGGCGCGCGAAGTAGGCACAGAGGGAAAACTGGGAGGACAAGCCACCGTCGAGGGCGTCGGCGGCACATGGAAGGATTTGACCGACAGCGTGAATTTCATGGCCCGCAATCTGACGAACCAGGTCCGCGGCATTGCGAAGGTTGTCACGGCGGTCGCAAATGGAGACCTGAAGCAAAAACTCCTTGTTGAAGCAAAAGGTGAAATCGCCGAGCTCGCCGACACGATTAACAGCATGACAGACACACTGGCCACTATTGCCGATCAAGTTACAACAGTGGCGCGCGAGGTGGGTGTCGAAGGAAAGCTTGGCGGTCAGGCAAGCGTGCCGGGCGCGGCCGGCACATGGCGCGATTTAACTGATAACGTGAACCGGCTGGCAGCGAATTTGACTACGCAGCTTCGCGCCATCGCCGATGTTGCGACGGCAGTTACGGAAGGAGACCTGACGCGTTCGATTCAGGTGGAGGCGCGGGGCGAGGTCGCGTTCGTCAAGGACAACATCAACGAAATGATCCGCAACCTGAAGGACACCACGCTGCGGAGTGAGGAGCAGAACTGGCTCAAAACCAATCTCGCAAAGTTCTCGCGCATGCTACAGGGACAAAGAGACCTGCTGACAGTTGGCAAACTTATCTTGTCAGAACTGGCCCCGGTCGTCTCCGCACAACATGGCGTCCTCTATATCATGGATAACTCGGGTGAACAGCCTGAACTCAAACTCCTGGCAAGCTATGCATATCGCGAGCGGAAAGGTGCAAAAAATCGTTTCAGGTTGGGGGAGAGCTTGGTTGGGCAAGCGGCCCTAGAAAAAAACCGCATTCTCCTGACCGACGTACCGTACGGATACGTGAAGGTGAGTTCTGGTCTGGGTGAGTCGCGCCCGATGAACATCGTCATTCTTCCGATCTTGTTCGAAGGAGAAGTAAAAGCGGTAATGGAACTTTCATCGCTCGAGCGCTTCAACTCGATGCACCAGGCTTTTCTCGATCAGTTGGCCGAGAGCATTGGAATTGTCCTGAATACGATCGAAGCAAACACGCGGACGGAAGATCTCCTTAAGCAATCGCAATCGCTCGCGGCGGAACTTCAAAGGGGCCAGAAGGAGTTGCAGAAAACCAACGAGGAACTGGAGGAAAAGGCACGCTCTAATCTCGCGAAAGACCGATTCCTTGCCGCGCTCAGTCACGAACTGCGCACTCCTCTTACTCCGGTGCTTGCGTCTGCCGTCGCACTCGAAAATGAGCAGGCGTTGCCGGAGAATATTCACGAATCGCTACAAATGATTCGCCGCAATGTGGAATTGGAGGCCAGGCTTATTGATGATCTGCTGGACCTGACCCGTATTAGCAGAGGCAAAGTGCAGCTGAATTTTGAAATCGTCGACGCTCATTCGCTGTTGCAAAATGCGCTGGAGATTTATCAGGCGGAAATCCGTCGCAAACATCTGGCGCTTCGGCTCGATTTGACCGCACAAAAAGTGCATCTGCGAGCCGACCCAGCACGACTCCAACAAATCTTTTGGAACCTGATAGGCAACGCGGTGAAGTTTACACCGCGAGACGGGCTAATCTCCGTTTCCACGAGCAACCGTTGCGGCGAACAACTGCGTGTTGAGATTGCTGATACAGGCTTGGGGATCGAACCTACATTATTGCCAAAAATTTTCGACGCCTTTGAACAAGGCGGTCGGACTCAACTCGGAGGTCTGGGCCTTGGCCTTGCGATCACCAAAACGCTTGTCGAGGCGCACGATGGCACGATTACCGCGGAAAGTGGCGGCCGAGATAAAGGGGCCAAGTTCGCGTTGATTCTTCCGACGTGCGAGAAGGTGGATACGCAGGCAGCGCCAACGCTT
>QHNJ01000196.1 GCA_003218395.1 Verrucomicrobiota bacterium | reverse complement strand
TGCAAATCCCACAGAGGTAAACAACGATGAACAAAGAGCAATTTTCTATCGCCTATCCGTGGCTGTGCTAGCCCCATAACTAATGATTACCACTGTCATCGCTACTATTTTGTTCTTATTCCTTGTAGGCGTCACGTTGCTAGGAAGGCGTGTCGGTCGTTATCTTCCCGAGGATCAGCTGAGCGCTGACTCCAGAGACGCTGTAAAACTGGCCATGGGCTTTATCGCGACGATGACCGCCGTACTCCTGGGGTTGCTCATCACTTCGGCCAAGGGCAACTTCGACACCGAGCAAAGCGAAGTGATGCAGATGGCTGCCAAGGTCGCCTTGCTTGATCGGGTGCTGGCGCTTTACGGACCGGAAACTGGGGACGCCCGCCATGCGCTTCGCGATGCCATTGCCGACGGGATCCGGCGTACGTGGCCAGCGAACCGAAGTGCTGCTGTCCAGTTGGAGCCTAACGAGCAGATGGGTGACGCGGTCTACGTGGCCATTCATCGTCTCACGCCGCACGATGACGCGCAACGCACTCTTAAGACGCAGGCGGCCACCCTTATGGTGCAACTGGGCGAGCTTCGCTCCCTGCTGCGAGCGCAAGCCGTTCCGTCGGTTTCGAAGCCGCTAATGATCGCGTTGGTGTCGTGGCTTGTGGTTATCTTCCTGGGGTTTAGCCTGGTGGTCCCGGCCAACGCCACAAGCACTCTCGCTTTGGTCGCCGGGGCGTTCTCGGTCGCCTGCGCCATGTTCCTAATCCTGGAATTAGACCACCCATTCGCCGGCGTGCTGCGAATTCCCAGCGATCCGATGATAAATACGTTGAACCATCTCGCCAAAGAGGCGACCTAAACCAGAGCCGCATCGAAGTTCTCATCCTTATCGTGACTCGTAACTGACAACAACGTTAATTACGACTCGTGTGGCCTGTTTTCCTAGTCTCTTGGAATTGTTTGACTCGTTCGTGTTTGCTACGCTGCTGTTACTTGCGTCTGGTACGCTGGCGGCAGTTGAACCGTCGCCCGAGACGACAGCGACAGCAGCAGAGCAACTGAAAGAGCTAAACGATCAGACAATCATCGGGACTCACGTGTTGCTGGATTCAGAGTGGGACCAATTGAAACATGGTGCGGAAAAGGCTACCTGGACGCTGGCGGGATTATGGGGATGGCCCGTTAGCGATCAGCAAGACTGGGCTATACGCTTCAAGTTGCCGTTTGTTTATCACCGAAGTGATGCAGCATCAGGCCACGCCGATGCAGGCGGTCTGGGTGACGTTGAGATTGGCACAGGCACCGCTTTTCGTCTGAACGACAGGTGGCGCACCGCAGGCGGTATCGAGTTGCATGCCGATACCGCTTCAAATCGTGCCCTTGCTGAAAACGTCTGGCGGCTAAAGTCGGTTTGGGGAATTGCGCATGACGTTACAGACTGGCTCACGTTGACACTCAACGCGGAATACAATCATTCCATTGCCGAAGAACATAATCTCCCGCCGCAGAGTTATTTTGAGCTATCGCTACCCGCTACGTTTATTCTTCCGTACAATTGGTCGATTGGCGCAAGATACAAAGCGACGGTCGATTTTGAAAACGGGGACCAGTGGACGCACACGGTAAACGCAGGCATTGCCAAGCGTCTCGCAACTATTCCGGTTGTCCTCAGCGCTACCTTGGAAAAGCCGCTCAACGCTGGCGCAAAGAACTTTCAGGCGAACTTTACCATAGTTTATTATTTCGAACGGTACCACTCGCCGAAATAATCAAATTGCGGAGCAGGTCAGTGCTCTGGTCTCGGGCTAGTATAGGCCTCAAGTCGAATATCTGGCTTGGACACCAGCCGGTAGGCTCAGACAGTTTTCTGATACAATGTCGCTTAACGGCTACCATGCCGAACATCATTTCCGACCGAAGGTGCATTGGACGCGAATGCAGGCTTTCCGTGATTAGATACTCGACCAACAGCGCGCCGCTGGGGTGCGCGTAATCATGGTACCACACGCCCTCGGCTTTCTTGATCCTGATTTGCCGCCCGCCAATCAGCCACGACGGCGCTGGCTCAAGTCCCAACCGGCTTCGTAGCATTGCGCTGTTTCGCGCCCGCTGTTAAAGCCGGCGATAGATTGTTGCGCCATTGATCACGCTCTCCACGCGATATTCGTTAAGGTAGGCGCGAAGCACGGGATATCGCGTCATGGGATGCGTCGCCCAGTCCAGACCCACCATCGACATGTCGATGATAAGCACTGGGGGATGCGCTTCCCAGTCCGCCCGAAACATCTGCCAACTCCCCGCAATGACACTCTCCGCTCTATCTTTCACCTCGCGAGGCCGGTTGGCATAGGCGCCAACCAGATGTGTGCAGCTCACGAAACGCGTCGCCATCCGCCGGTCCGAAAAACTGTACAGTTGCGGGTAACTGCCCCATACAAAGATATGATCGCTCGGGCTCGTCCGCTCGATGATCTGCTGAACAATCGGGAGAAAATCGAGCTCCTTCGTCCGTGTCGCGAACGCCACGATGAGAAAACCTATCGCCGGCACGGCGGCCGCGCCGACAATGCCCGTTCGGATCCGTCGCCAGCGCAGCTGAGGAGAACGTCGTTGTTTCGCGACAAAGCGCGAGAACGCCTGGCCCGCGAGAATCGACAGCGGCGGAAGCACTGCCAAATGATAGTGTCCCGGAAATCGCCATCCAATAAAGATTGTCACATAGGTAAGGCCCAACCACAAAATAAGCAGGATCGCCTCGGTGGGCACCGGCTTCGTATGCCGAAAAGCTCTCAGCGTCTCAACCACCTGCCGAATGCCAAAATACCATAACAGGCCCCAGGCAAGGATCACAGCCAGATGGACGGTAACGA
>QHNJ01000033.1 GCA_003218395.1 Verrucomicrobiota bacterium | reverse complement strand
GGCGCCGAACTGACCGAGCGCGCCACAGCGTGGGTGATGGAGAATCTTTTGCCGCAACAGAGGAACGAGATCTCCGTCGTCAAAAAGAAGAAAGTAGTCCCGTTCCGCGCCGCTTAGCGGCGAACTTCAGCGCAAGAAGTGGAGCATCGAATTGACGGGATGATCGAACGTTTGGAACGGATTCACGCAGAAGCGAACGCCAAACTCGAAGAAAACGTTTAATCAAACTGTCCCACTTTAACCACGAATCAACACGAATGGACGCTAAGTTTTACCTCCACGGAACAATCATGAACCTGAAACATCCATTGGTGTTCATTAGCCCGGCACGCCGAAGTCGGGCCAAGGAGGGTGTTGATCAGTGGTTAGTCTATCCGTGTTATCAGCGATATCCGCGGTTAAGTTTTAGTAGAATGTCTCGGTCCGAGCCGGACTGGCATTAGCAGCCGACACGGCTGCCTCTACATCAGAAAGTCTATTATTGTTTATTGGTGTTCATTAGTGACTAGTCGGCTCCCCCCTAGGTACATCTACCTAGGGGAAATTTTGCTCAAAAATCAGGGACTCTCCCTGATGGTCGAAATTTGGCAACGCGATCAGAATCGCGCGCATTAGAAAGCACAAGTGCATCAACTGCACAACAATCCCCACAGAATAACTCCCCGGTAGCCGCAGTCGTGGCCGCCTGGATAATCCAACCCCCCCCAACCCCTAAGAAACTGAAAGTTAAAAATGGAAACTTCTTCTAACACGAGCAAAGGAGGCAGGCGATTTTTCGCGTTTCTAACCGCCAGCGCCACGCTGGCGATAGCAACCTTGGTAAGCGCCTCAAGTTCTCTTCAGGTGGAACAACTCGATTCTCTTGTTGTTCCGCGCACAGGTCACGCCGCGACCGCGCTGTCCGATGGCCGCGTTCTGATCACCGGCGGACGCGACAACACCGGGAACATCGTCGCCGTTTCCGAAATCTTTGATCCGGAAACCGAAACCTCGACCGCTAGCGCAACGCTGACCACAGCGCGCGTCGATCACACCGCGACACACCTGGCCGATGGCCGCGTGCTTGTGGCCGGGGGCACCGGCGACAGCGGCCCACTATCATCGGCTGAGATTTTTGACCCAGCAAACCCAGACGCTGGCTTCCGAGTGGTGGCTTCGGCCATGAGCGCGACGCGCGCGCGGCACACCGCTACGCTCTTGAGCAACGGCACGGTGCTTATTGCCGGCGGTGAAGCCGATGGCACCGCGGAGATTTTCGATCCGACTACGGAATTGTTTTCCCCAACGCTTTGGCACATGACCGTGCCGCGCAGTGGGCACACCGCTACTTTGTTTACCGACGACAGCGTTTTGCTTGCCGGTGGCAACACAGATTCGATGGAGGTCTTCACTCCTTCCGATCAAAAGTTCACCCTCGAAGCGGCAACGATGTCGGCGGCGCGCACCGGACATTGGGCGCTTGAGCTCAGCGATACGCGTCTGCTCTTCTTCGAAGGAGATACAAGAAACACAATCGACGAGTTCAATCCTGCGACCGACACGCTCACGCCCAAGGGCAACCTGGACACGCACGCATCCAGCGCCACGCTGCTGGTGAATGGAAAAATCCTTGTGCTCGGGTCTGATGTGGCTGGTCTTTACGACGCGAATGCTGTTCCTCCAGCGCCACCTTTCACGGCGTTTGATGAAACGTCAGTTCCCGGCAGCAGTACACTCCTTCGCAATGGTCAGAGCGCCACGCAACTTTCAGGCGACAAGAGGATCTTCGTCGCCGGAGGTGTGAACACGGACAACCTCTTGATGGGCCAGGCGCTGTTTAACCCGGCGCGCATTTGGACTGATAAGGACGATTACCAACCGGATGAGCCAGTTATACTAAGCGGGTCCGGCTGGATAGCCAGCGAAGACATTTACCTGTATGCGGTTGATAACGAGACGGAGCAGTGGATGTACGAGACCACCATCACGGCCGACGCAAACGGCGAGTTCGTCATTAGCCCCTATTTCATAGTAGAACTGCGGCATCTCGGCGTGCAGTTCCACGTGACTGCTCTCGGCGCGCAGTCCGCGATGCAAGCGGATGTTTACTTTACGGATAACCTTACCGCGTTCTTGTATGAGGACGCTGGGCAAACGATCAAACGCAACGCCTTCGCTAATTTTTCACCCACGGCGGGATTTGATGACGACTCGTACAATCTTCCTCCATCCGGGTCGAGCGGCGTTTGGACTGTGAAAGTTTACGAAGGACCCAACACTGGCGCATGCACCTTTACCACGCCGGTGCGGACTTGGACATTTGATGTCGCCCGTGCCGTGATCATCGGCGCTTTGGCAGATAATTATGTCGATCAAAAGAATCCAACCACTATCCAGAACGCCGCGGGAACCACGCTTATTGTAGGCAAGAAAAGCGGCACTGACGAGCAGCGGACGTTTCTCCGTTTCGACCTTTCCGGGATTTCTGGAACCATCAATTCCAGCAAGCTCCGAATGTTCATTTCTGCGGAGGGTAACAGCGCAACGAACCGAAACCATGATGTGCATCGCGTGACTGCCACTTGGACCGACACCAGCATCAATTGGAACAATCAACCGGGTGTCGCCGGGAGCCCCACCAACTCTCAGACGACGCCGGCCACCAATACCGTCCCTACCTTCATGCGTTGGACGGTTACCAGCGATGTTGCAGCGTTCGTAGCCGGCACGTTCAGCAATTTCGGTTGGCGCGTGAGTGATCCCGGAGCTACTGGAAGCAATACCGACGTCACGTACGAGTCAACGGAGCAGAATACTTTAACTGATAAGACACAAGGGCCTGTCCTTCTCGTGGATTACACGAGCGGCACGCCCACGCCAACACCCACGCCAACTCCAACGGCTACACCTACACCAACGGCTACTCCAACGCCAACACTTACGCCTACACCTACACCAACGCCTACGCCGACCCCCTCGGCAACGACCGTCACCGTGGCCCCAGCCTCCGGCACTTACGGCGGGACGGCAAACCTTTCCGCAACGCTCACCAGGACGTCCGACTCGTCCCCAGTTAGCGGCAAGAGCATCAGTTTCACTCTGAATGGTAATTCCGCTGGAAGTGCGGTCACCGATGGCAGCGGCGTAGCAACAGTTACCGTGAACCCCCTTTGTGGGACGAGCTATAACGCCGGCTCATACCCGTCGGGTGTCGCTGCAAGCTTTGCAGGCGACGGCTTCTTTTCCGCCAGCAGCGGAAGTGCATTGCTAACAGTCGCGAAGGCCAACGCGACGGTCGTCGTCACTCCGTACAACGTGCCGTACGACGGCCAGTCCCACACGGCAACGTACACGGTGACCGGTGTGTGCGGCGACACAGGGGCGACCGTCGGTACCGTTGACGTAAGCGGCACGACACACGTGATGGCCAATACCTACAGCGACACCTGGACCTTTACGGGCGGCGGCAACTACAACAACATCGCCGCCACGACGATCACCGATACCATCACCAAGATCAATGCGATCTGGACAACGAACCCTAATAGCAAGACCTATGGCGATACAGATCCTAGTCCGCTGACCACGGGCAGTGGCAGCGGCTTCGTGTCCGGGGACACCGTAACAGCAACTTACACCCGTGCATCCGGTGAAACAGTGGCTGGCGGTCCCTATCATCTCACGGCCGCCCTTGGTCCGGCTGACGTCGTCGCCAACTACAACATCACCAACACCGGCGCGAACTTCACCATCACCCCGAAAGCTGCTTCGGTGACGCCCAATGCGGCGAACAAGGTCTACGGGGATCCAGATCCGGCGTTGAGTGGAACGCTCTCAGGGTTCGTGGCTGGGGACGGTGTGAGTGCGACCTACAGTCGCGCGGCGGGTGAGAGCGTTGCGAGTAGTCCTTACACGATCAGTGCCACACTGAGTCCTGCGGGTGTGCTGGGCAATTACAACATCACTTACAATACGGCCAACTTCACGATTACGCCAGCGACCCTGACGATAGCGGCCGATCACAAGACCAAGACATACGGTCAAGCCGATCCGGCGCTGACGTATCAGGCGGCTGGGTTCCAGTTCGGCGACACGGCAGCCACAGTGCTGACGGGTGCGCTCACGCGAGCACCGGGTGAGAACGTGGGCAGCTACGCGATCACGCAGGGGACACTGACAGCCAATGGGAACTACACGATCAGCTTCACCGGTCACGACCTTGCGATCGGCCCGCGTCCGGCGACCGTGCAGGCTGACAATAAGACGAAGACCTATGGGCAGCTTAACCCGACGCTGACGGCGACAATCACAGGCACGGTAAACGGGGACATCCTTAACTACACGCTATCGACCAGTGCCACCCAGTTCTCTGGCGTGGGCACGTATGCGATTACGGTGAGTCTCGGCTCGAACCCCAACTACAACGTGACGGCCACGAACGGCACGCTGACCATCAACCAGGCTAACGCCACCGTGACAGCTAACAATAAGAGCAAGACCTATGGGCAAACGGTCACGTTTGCTGGAACGGAGTTCACCACCGGTGGCTTCATCAACGGTGACAGCGTGACGAGCGTGACGCTGACTTCAGCCGGTGCTGCGGCGACTGCGACGGTAACGGCTCCTGGGCCAGACTACCCGATTGTGCCCAGCGCGGCAGTAGGCAGTGGGCTGGGCAACTACACCATCAGTTACGTCAACGGCAACCTGCACGTCAACACGGCACCGTTGACGATCAAGGCTGAAAACCGGACCAAGACCTTTGGTGATACCTACACCGCTGACACGACCACGCCATCGCTTGACTTCACGGTCACTGACACCCTCTATAACGGCGACACGGTCACCTCGATCATGCTGACCAGCGCGGGTTATGCGGCCGGCGCAACAGTTGCGGGGTCGCCCTATACAATCACGCCGAGCGCAGCGGTGGGCACCGGGCTGGGCAACTACACGATTAGCTACGTCAATGGCTCCCTGACAGTGATCGCGCGCGCAGCGCTGGTGAACTACATCGGACAGACCACGTTTGTCACGTCGGGGACCAGTTCAACCACAGCTCAAGTCACGCTCAGCGCCAGTGTGCAGGATCCAACCGGCACTGCGTTGGTTGGAGCGACCATGGACTTCATCGACACGAGCACGGGTAAGGCACTGGCAAGCGGGGTCAAGGTAAGTCCGGTGCCTAACCAGCCTAACTACACCGGCACGGCAAACACGATCGTCACGCTCAGTAGCGGCCAGTATGGCGCTGAGTCGTACGAGATCCTTGTGGTGATGACGGGCAACTACAATAATACCGCACAGGCCATGACCGATAAGACTGCCGACGTGGTCGTAGCCAAGCCAGCCTCAACCAACCAGACCACTGGCGGCGGCCAGATTGTCCATCTGACTGCAGCCGCGGGTACCTACGCGGGCAGCGCTAGCAATGTCACGTATAGTATTGGAATGACCTACAACAAGAGCGGCGCGAACTTGCAAGGCAAGATCACGGTCGCCATACCGCAGACGGGCGGCAGCGTCATCTATGTGAAATCCAATTCGATCTCGTCGATGGCGGTGACAGGCGTCCCCGGGAACAAGAACTCGACGATCTATACCAAGGCCACGGTCTACCAGGTGATGGGCAACGGATCCCAGGTTACCATCGACGGCAACGTCACGCTGCGCGTCGACGCGTTGGACAATACAACGTCGGACGGCGTCGGCTTCACAGTGCTCTCCTCCAAGGACAGCACGTTGTACTACTCGAACAATTGGCTCCTGTCGAGCGGCACTTGGAAGACGGTCCTAGAGGGTGTGACCTACCCAACGAGCTTTGTGACCATAAACTAGGTCCACGACTCGACGACGCAGAAAAGAGATTCCGTTTAGCAATGAGCGCCGGGAGGTGAAAATCCTCTGGGCGCTTTGATTCGCTATCTCCCGATCGCTCACCCTCTCGGGCTTCCCGTCTACCCGACGGCGTCCCCGCACGTCGTGTTCTCTTTTTGGGGTCTAACCACGAATGGACACCAATAGACACGAATTTTGCAGTGGCTGTAGTGGCAGGCGTGCCGCCTGCGACATTGGAAAAAACATTTCAAGATCCCGCAGCCGACACGGCTGCCGCTACAAGAATCTTCTAGGTACGAATGCGCGCGAATCGAAACGCATGATGTTGTAGAGGCGGCTGTTCTCAGCCGCAGAGGTTTTTAGATTGCGCGTGAGGACACGCGCCACTACACCAAATGCGATTTTGTTGTAGAGGCGCTTGATTCGCTCGCTTCCCAGCTCGCTTGGCGCCGCCCGCCGGCGTCCTTGCCCGTCTAATCTCCCGCGTCCCCGCTCGGAGCTTTGTATCAGACGCCGACCTGTTTGAAATCGGCATTTTACAAAAACGCCCTACAAAATCGGCGTCATCCGCGTGATCCGCGGTGTTAGATACATCGCCCGTGAAGTTTTTTCTTTCGTAAATCGGGGTGACGCTGTTCTTTGTTCGCCAGTGGCTGCGGCAGAAGATCGGCGGGTGAGCACGCGCGCGACGGGAATCGTCGGCATAGCGATTCTGTGCAGTCGCGTGCTCGGTTTAATTCGCGAAATGGTGTTTGCAGGTCTGTTTGGCGCGGGAAGAAATCTCGACGCGTTCTTAATGGCATTTCGCCTCCCGAATTTGCTCCGTGACTTGTTTGCTGAGGGCGCGCTTTCAACGGCCTTCATCACAACGTTTTCAAAAAAGATTGCAGTTGATGGCGATCAATCGGCGTGGCGGCTGGCGAACAAAGTTGCGACGCTGACGGCCGTTTTCATGAGCGCAGTGACGTTGCTCGGCATCGTATTCGCGCCGCAGCTTGTCGATCTTTTGACATGGGGGAGTTGGTCGCCGGATAAAACGGCACTGACGATTTTGCTCACGCGAATCATGTGGCCTTTCATGCTGCTCGTGTCGCTTGCAGCGCTCGTGATGGGAATACTCAATGCGAAACACGTTTTTGGGCCGCCGGCCATGGCGTCGAGTTATTTTAATCTCGGTTCGATTACTGGCGGCGTGGCAATCGGCTGGTGGCTCGATCCGCATTTCGGGGCGCGTTCGCTCGTGGGCCTAGCAATTGGGACGCTCATCGGCGGTGCGTGGCAATTAACGGGGCAATTCCCTTCCTTGCGCGGGGTTGGCTACAAGTATCGCGCCGATTTTCACTGGCGCGACGAAGGCGTGCGCACGGTGCTTACGCTGATGGGACCTGCCGTGATTGCCGCCAGCGCTGTACAGGTGAATGTGCTCATCAATAGTGGATTTGCGGCGAGCCTTGGCAACGGCCCGGTCAGTTGGTTGAACATTGCATTTCGACTGATGCAGTTGCCATTGGGAATTTTCGGGGTCGCCATTGGCACCGTTACTCTTCCGTTGGTATCGAAAAGCGCGGCAGTTGGAAACATGGACGAGTTCCGCGCGATTCTCGCCCGGGGAATACGGCTCGCATTTTTGCTCACTATTCCGTCCGCGATCGGGCTCGCGATGCTTGCGTCGCCCATCATCAGCGTGATCTATCAGCACGGGCGGTTTACTGCCGAAATGACGCGCGAGACTGCCGGCGCATTGCAATTTTACGCGGTCGGGCTCGTTTCGTACGCAGTATTGAAGGTGTTAACGCCCGCGTTTTACGCGATCGGTCAACGCAACACACCGATGCTGGTGAGTTTTCTCGCGATCGGTGCGAATCTTTTTCTGAACTGGCTTTTTACATTTCGGCTTGGGTGGGGGCATCGCGGCCTTGCGTTTTCGACTAGCCTCGTTGCGACAATCAACTTCCTGTTGCTTTACGCTTTGATGCGACGCCATGTAAGCAGGCTGGAAACGCGCCAGATGCTAATCGGCCTTGGAAAAATATGTCTCGCTGGCGCACTGCTGGCGTTGGTCTGCTGGGCGGCAAATTACTGGTGGCTTGATGCGTGGGCGGGCCTGCGCTTTTTCCCAAAGTTATGCGAGTTGCTGGTTGCGATTGCGTTTGGTGCGATGGTATTTTTTAGCGGCGCTTTTTTGCTGCGCGTGAGCGAAGTGCAGGACATCGTCGATCTTCTTCGACGAAGACTAAGGTAGGGGCGGTTCACCCGAACCGCCCGCCCGGGACATGGACGGCGCGGCGGGCAATTGAGGTCAATCGCCCCTACCTTAGGGCTTGATCGAGATCCTCGATCAAGTCGTCCGAGTTTTCGAGGCCGATCGACAATCGCAAGAGGCCTTCGGGTGAAGTTGTTCCTGCTCCCTCAATCGATGCTCGATGCTCGATCAAGCTTTCCACGCCGCCGAGACTGGTCGCACGCGTAAAGATTTTTGTTTTCGCCGCGACCGACATCGCTGCGTCGCGCCCATCCCTTAGTTCAAACGATAGCATTCCGCCGAACATCGACATCTGGTGCGTGGCGATCTCATGTCCGGGATGAGAAGACAACCCCGGATAATGCACGTTGTTCACTTTTCGATGTTGCGCGAGAAAGTTTGCAACTTTCATTGCATTTTCCGAATGCGCGCGCATCCGCCAGGGGAGGGTGCGCATTCCGCGCAAGACCAGCCAGCAATCGAAAGGCGAGGGGACAGCCCCACCCGAATATTGGATCGCGCGAATGCGCTGAAAAAATTCGCTGTCCTTCTTTGCGACGACGATCCCGCCGGCTACATCGCAGTGGCCGCCGAAATATTTGGTGGTTGAATGCAGAATTAAATCAGCCCCCAGTTCGAACGGCCGCTGCAGCACCGGCGCCCATGTGTTATCGCAAACGCAGAGCGCGCCCACGCCGTGAGCAACTTCGGCGATGGCCGCAATATCGACGATCTTGAGCAATGGGTTCGAAGGTGTCTCGCTCCAGGCCAGCTTTGTTTGCGGTCGCAACCCTTTCTTTACGGCAGCCAGATTGCCCATGTCGATGAAGTCAGCTTCGAGTCCCCAGCGCAGGAAGATTTCGCGAAGTAATCGCGTTGTACCGTAATAAGCGTCAACGTGAGCCAGAACGTGATCTCCCGGCGCGAGCGCTTGAAACAAAGCCATCGCTGCAGCCGTGCCACTGCCAAAAGCCGCCGCGGTCTCGCCGCCTTCGAGCATGCTGACTCCGCGCTCCAGTGCCTCACGGTTCGGATTGTTGTTGCGCGTGTACATGAATCCGCGTGAATAGGTGCCTTCGACATCGCGCTCGAAGGTCGTGGAAAGATGGATCGGCGTTGAAACCGCTCCTGTCGTGGGATCAATAGTGTGTCCTGCGTGGACTGCTAGCGTTTCAATTTTCATTTTCATTGATTTATGAAAAGAGACGCTAAGGATTCCGAATGTGATTGTCGATCTTGCGCAATGGTTTCGATTTGACGGCTCTATCTGCCGAGCGCAAATAGCAAGCCTGTAATTGCGCTCGATTGGGGCGTTCCCATGACGATTTACGACGACGAAATTTTCAAGATGGCCTGCGACCAGTTCCAGGTCATTGCCGATTACTTGAATATCGACCCGAACGATCGCGAATGGGCAACGTATCCCAAACGCGCGGTGGCGGTCACTCTCCCAGTGCACATGGACGACGGCAGCACGAAGGCGTTCCAGGGGTATCGCGTCCAGCATCACATCGCGCTCGGCCCGACCAAGGGCGGCACGCGTTTCGCCCCTTCGTTATCGATGGGCGAAACCGCCGCGCTGGCGATGTGGATGAGCTGGAAATGCGCACTGGCCAACCTGCCCTATGGCGGCGCCAAGGGTGGCGTCGCTGTCGATCCGACGAGATTATCGCACACGGAGCTCGAAGCCGTCTCGCGCCGTTACATGCAGGAAATGATTCCGTTCGTGGGTCCACACACTGACATCATGGGCCCGGACATGGGCACCAACGAACAGATCATGGCTTGGTTCATGGATACCTACTCGGTGTACATGGGCTACGCCGTGAACGAGATCGTTACCGGCAAACCGGTCGCCATTGGCGGGACTGAAGGCCGCCGCGAAGCGACTGGACGCGGTGTCGTTTACTTGGTCGAGCGCGCGATGAACATGTTGAAGATCGATCCGGAAAAGTGCACGGCCATTGTGCAAGGTTTTGGCAACGTCGGCTCGGTGACGGCACTTTCGCTCGCATACAAAAGCGGCGTTAAAGTCGTGGGCATTGGCGATCACACGGCCACGATCTACAATCCAAAAGGAATTGATGTCAAAGCTGCCGAGCAGCACGTTCTTAAGAAGGGAAACCTGCGGGCGTTTGCCCAGGGCGATCACGTCAATCCAAACGAATTCCTCATCCTGCCGTGCGATGTGCTTGTTCCGGCGGCGGTTGATCGGGTAATCCACGGACGGAATGCAGGCCAACTCAAATGTCGCATCCTTGCCGAAGCCGCCAACGGTCCGACGACGCCAGAAGCGGACTTAATTCTGGAACAGCGCCAGGATGAGGTATTTGTCATTCCAGACATTCTTTGCAACGCCGGCGGCGTAATCGTTTCCTATTTCGAATGGGTCCAAGGCTTGCAAAGCTTCCTTTGGACCGAATCGGAAGTGACCGACAAGCTCTTCCGCATTCTCGAGCACTCGTTTGCGCAAGTAATCAGGCGAGCGAAGGAACACAAGATTTCGCATCGCACCGCGGCCATGGCCATTGGCGTCGAGCGCGTCATCAAAGCCAAACAGATGCGCGGTTTGTTCCCATGAACCGCGATGAAGGCTTCGCATCGCGAAGATAACCGGCAGGATCGACAGCTCGACACTTTGACCGATGAGGAGAATGGCCTCCGGATTATCGTCTCGCGCTTGGGCGCGGAATTAATCAGTCTCGCAAGGGTAAATGAAGCTGGCGATTGGACCGGCTTTCTTTACAGGGACAACGATCTGTCCGCGCCATATCGAGGTTGGGCAAAACCATGCCTGTTATCGCCGATATTTTTCGCACTGGCAATTATCTCTCTGGCGAAATGCGGGACTTCGATTTTTCCGGTGGGGAAATGTCGTTTCCCAAAAATGAATTGCCAGGATCCTGCATCCTAGGGCTTGTTGATGTGCCGCTGCGAGAATTTTGCTATCTCGACCCGCCAAGCGGATGCTGGGTGATTTGTAGATCTAAACGGCGTGCCCTATCTAACTCTGTGGTCCGATGGCGGGCCGCTTCTCTGCGTCGAACCTTGCTGGGGTCTGACGGATCATCACGAACAGCGCGCATTTCAAGACAAGAATGGCATTCAAACCATTTTACCCGGCGAGCAGCTGTGCGCCTCCTTTAGCATGATTCCGCAACTTGCCTCTTCCGATTAGCGTGCAGGTTAGCCACAACAACTGAAAGCCGACAGCTGCCGAATGCGTACATGAAAAACCGCACCACGGATCGAACCACGGTGCGGCTTTCTAAGCTTATTTGATCTCCGATGCCGCCCTTCTCACCAGAGCCGCCCACGTTGACCGAGAGGGAACCGCCGCCCGTTTAGTTTGTTGGGTTGTTTCACTGAGAGTTGCGGAACGGATAAATAAACAAAACCGCACCGCGGGATCGAACCGCGGTGCAGCTCTGTAACTTATTGAGTCCGTCCGGGGCTCTGTATCCTGTGGGGGGCTTGCACCCGGGGAGCTCCGCCTTTGGCGTCTTTTGATGGCTTCAGATCACGGACTTTGATCGTTTTCTTTTTCTTGTCTCTCATTTTTGGTTTTCCTTTGCTGGGTTGTTTGTTGTTTTTGTTATGTCAGTGACACCGAACAGCAATTGATGCCCGCCCTTGACGTCCCGTTTTGGAATCAGGTCATCCAGACGAATCAATTTATCTTTCCTGCGCTTGGGCCTTTGATTTCCTGATTCTCCGGCGGGCGCATTTTTTTTGTTCTTCGGTGCACTCACTTTGGTTTTCTATGTTATCAGCATTCGTGCCAAGTTTTAGGAAACGCTAATTACACAACAAATTGTCGCCGCCTTTGTTCTTAAACGAGAAGTGCTTACGCCGCACTGTCTCACCAAAAAATAGACGATTGCTATTGCAGGTCAAGCGAACCTCCGAGTTGCATTCTAAGGCCACTCCGGATCATCTTTTGACCAACCGTGCCTTACTTTTGGGCCATGCCTCGGAGGTGGCGTGCAA
>QHNJ01000195.1 GCA_003218395.1 Verrucomicrobiota bacterium | reverse complement strand
GTTGGCCGAATACTCTGGTTATTTAACTTTGGCCGACGACTCCGGTCTCGAGGTCGATGCTCTCAACGGAGCACCAGGGATTTATTCGGCGCGCTATTGCGGTGAAGAGGGGAATGATAAAAAAAATAACGAAAAACTGATGCACGAATTGAGGGAAATTTCGGAAGAGAAACGAACCGGGAGATTCGTTTGCGCCCTCGCGCTTTGCGCGCCGAAGTCTCACGGCATGAAGGAATGGACCGTCCGGGATTCCTGTGAAGGGCGCATCTCATTTGAGCTCAAAGGGGAAAACGGTTTCGGCTATGATCCGCTTTTTTTCTACCCGTCGTTGGGCAAGACTTTCGGCGAAATCGATCGCGCGATCAAGGCCACGGTCAGTCATCGCGGTAAGGCGCTTAAAAAACTGGCAGAAATGCTGCCATCGCTAGTCGATTTGAACGCAAAACCTTGATTTCAGGCATTGCCCATGTAGAATGACTATGGTCAATTGACGGGGCGTAGCGCAGCCTGGTAGCGCACCTGCCTTGGGCGCAGGGGGTCGGAAGTTCAAATCTTCTCGCCCCGACCAGAAATACAGCAGGCGGTTTCCAGTAAGCAGTAGGCAGCCGGTTTTCTTGCCGCTGACTGCACGCTGCTTTCCGCCTGCTGTCACCGCGCCAGTAGCTCAGCTGGATAGAGCAACGGCCTTCTAAGCCGTAGGTCAGGGGTTCGAATCCCTTCTGGCGCGCCAGAATGGTTTTAGATGTGGTGAGTGTAGCTCAACTGGTTAGAGCACTGGACTGTGGCTCCAGGGGTTGAGGGTTCAAATCCCTTCACTCACCCCAGATTCAAAAGACGGCAGATAGCAGCAGGCAGCGGGCAGAAAGAATTCCCTGCCGACTGAGAACTGCACGCTGGCTTACTGGTTTTGTGATGGGCCGCTAGCTCAGTTGGTAGAGCAGCTGACTCTTAATCAGCGGGTCCGGAGTTCGAGTCTCCGGCGGCCCACCAATTTTCTCCAATTGGTTCAACTCGTTGGGTTTCATCTCAAGAGTCACTTGTTCTGCCACTGTGCTCAATTGTGCTAGTTCTGTGCTAGTTCGCGCTCACTCAGGGGTCGCATGGGACTATTTTTCAGACGAGCACAATTGAAGCACAGCGGCTAGAAAAGTTCGAGTCTCCGGCGGCCCACCAAAAATCCCCAATTGGTTCAACTCGTTGGGTTTCATCTCAAGAGTCACTTGTTCTGCCACTGACTTCAATTGTGCTAGTTCTGTGCTCATTCGGCGTTGATGGCCCGCCCCTACTTTCCGCACTGTCCCGAAGTGACTGCGGTAACCGGTCGCGCTGACCGCTCTGTTATATGGCAACCTGCCAGTCGCTTTGTGCCTGAATAATCGTCCCGGCGCGCTCATGCCCGCGTAGGTAAAATTTGCAGCCTGGAGATTCCGCCATGGTGACTTTCGCTCGTGTCAGCGAAGGCAACTATCAACTCGATTCCAAGACATCTTTTTCCGCAAGAGTTTGACGCCGATTGAAATTATCCGCGCTACCGGCCACACATGCTCTCTCAGAGCGATGGGCACTATCTCGGCGACGTTGAGCTTGTCAATTCCCATGAAGGTGTTGAGACCCCGGCGAGCATCCGTAACCGGCTGGTAGATCCAACTTCCCGTGCGGTCGGGGAGCAACGCCCCTCATGAGACCGCGCATATTAGCACCCGCCCTCGTTTCGGTGTCGGAAGCTTGACCCATTTACAACGGTAAAAGTCGCTCCTTTTAACCGTTTGACAAGATCACTGCTTAGTACTATACGAATGCCACACCGCAGGAGTAGCGGGATAAAGGGGTTCGATGATGCTATTGGGATTACACCTTGTGAGCCCTGTCAAATTCCGGCGAGCTGCATGTATTGCGAGCATGCCGTTCGTATTTGCCTTCATTGCTTTCAATCTTCTCGACCTGGACGGTTCCAATTTATTAGCGTTGACCAGATGTGCCCGATGGTCGATCGTCGACGCTGATATCGGAACATCTCCGCGCATCGATCCCCTACCCGAACGGGTCCAACGTTTTGACAACGAACAGACCCTGGCTCCAAATCATTTACCAGACCAAGCGCGCTGGAAAATTGCCGAGCTGCGCGCACTCTCCCGTCTGGAGAAAGCTCGCACTCATCTTTATCACGTAAGCCTACCGCGAGATTCCGTGCCTGGCTGACGCGTCATTGTCTCCGGTCACAAATCAAGTGAAGACAACCTTCTCGACCGTCTCTGTCACCGAGGCGGGAGAAGGGTAATCTTCAGATCGGAATTTCCAACACAGACTATTTTTCGAGGAGGCAAATTATGAATGCAATGCACCATGATTCACCTACTAAAGGTGCCAATAGAATTTTGGCAATATTCGCACCACGGTGTGCTCAACTCGCCACGCTCATCGCGGTCCTGGCGTCAGTCGTCGGGGCCGGGACAGCGTTGGTCGCTGGGCCCGGAACGGCTTTCGCCGCGGAGGAGACTTTTTCAAAAACCTCTACAATCACCGTGCCGGGCGGCCTCAATGCTTTCGACATCGGCTTTGTCGATCCGCAGCTCGGGCTCTACTTCCTGGCCGACCGCACCAACGCAACGATCGATCAGGTCGTAACAAGCACTAACGCGATAAGCCAGCTTGCAAAGGGCTCGTTCGTCGGCGTTCAACCCGGTACCAACACGTCGGGTCCCAACGGCGTGATCACGGCGAATGACCACAGCGAAGTCTGGGCAGCGGATGGCGTTTTGTGTGCCCCTACACCC
>QHNJ01000032.1 GCA_003218395.1 Verrucomicrobiota bacterium | reverse complement strand
CCGGGCGAATCCAGAGAAGGGAAAGTGAGCGATTTCGGAGTTTTAGTCACAAAGAGCTAACCAAGCCAGACAAGCTCAATCTCGACATTTTCTGGCCCCCAAGAGGAAAGCCTCGAAGACAACGTCAATCTCCCCGATCCCGACATCATCGCCCAGGAAATTGTCGAAGATTTAGAAGCTGCTCTCTCGCAGTTCGCAACAATCGCCGCGGATTTGAAACGGTGATGCTTCAAGCGCGACGAAAACGCCGGTTCAGATCACGCGCGAGGCAGTTTCATCACAGCGTTTACGTGGTTTTGCTTTCGAATCGCGCGCTGAAAGAGGTGTCAATGTTGCGGTTGAATCCGAAACGGGATCCGAACAAGCCGTGCGTTTATGTCGGGATGACCGGGTTGCCGGTCGATCATCGATTTGAAAATCACAAGAACGGTTACAAGGCCGCGCGGCTTGTTAGGAAGTACGCTGTGCGGCTGATGCCGGAGCTTTACGCGCATCTCAATCCGATGCCGTTCGAAGCGGCCGCGCAAATGGAGAAAGATCTCGCGGCAGATTTGCGCAACGAAGGATACACTGTCGCCGGCGGAACATAAACGATGAACTGACGGGTCGTGTCTAAGCTCCAAACTCCGAAGTGATCGCCCGCCGCTCACCTCTCGCCTCGGCGAGTGAACTCTGAGAAAGCTTTGGGCAGACTGAGCAGGGAAATTTGCGGCTGACACAGCCGCCGTTACAGCGAGAATCGCGCAGGATTTTGAACGATAATCTCTGGGACAATGTCTAGGTTCCCACTATGACGAAACTCATTGCGTTAATAACGGCGGGACTCTTTGCGGCAGCGACCATGTTCGCAGGCGAACACGGCAACTGCACAAAGCAAGTCGGAAACGAAGCGAAGGCGGCGTGTCAGGTTTCATTGGCCAGCCTCAACCTGACACCTGATCAGAAGACGAAGATGGATGCAGCTATGGCGGAGCATCAGAAGGCCGGTTGCTCCGAAACGAGCGAGGCCAAATACATGGACGCGGCAAAATCAGTCCTGACCGCGGAGCAGTTCACGAAGTTCAAAGCCCAGTGCAAGAAAGGCGAGAAGGATAAGACTCAGACCTGATCGCGGGCTTGCAATTAGATTTAGGCACGCGCCGAGAGCGATCTCGGCGCGTCCCGCGTACGGGATTCTATGATGCGACCGCGTGGCGTGGTCACGATCAAGGATGTACCATGGTTTTGGCCAAAATCCGCAGAAGATTCTGCCCGCGCCGCTGTTTGTGATTCTTTTAATGCTGCTGTTCCAGGTCGCTGTTTATTTGCCGACGCACCTTCTTTTCGGCAGAATCTTTCGAGCGGCAGGGTCGTAAAAGCGATAAAAGCGGATGCACGCAGAAGATGGAAGCGGACGTCCGCGTAATTTTCATCTCGAAGGCCTCCCGTAGTGATAGACATTCGATCGCACGATTTGTATCGGTGATAGGCTGCAGCAGCGGAGGGAAAAATAGGGTCGCCCTCCCTCCATCTTAACCTCCTCACCGCTGGTCGCTGAAGCCGGGCTTCGGCCAGGTCAATGTCACGTTGGATTCGGCGCAATGCTGGTCGTTGATGGCCTCTTCGTTGCGCAGTTCGATCACGGTGTCGCGTTTTGTTTGTAACACTTAGCGGGCCAATTCTTCAAAGTCTTTCCGAGGATAATCCGCTACAGCCAACCCATCATACATCGTAGCCTCCTCCGCCACGCAAGGTTGGCTGCGGCGCGCCAAGAGTGGCTTACGATAAATGAATGGAAAGCGTTAATTGGGAAGTTGAGCGCGGCAGAAGATCGATTTTGCGACGATGAATTTGGTGCAATATTCTTTTCACCATGAGCGCTACTGAAATTATTGAGCAGTTCAAAGCCCTTCCCGCTAACGAACGGGCGCAAGTCGCCAAGTTCGTCGTGGAAAATGATGATTCATGGATCCCGGAATCTTTCAGACAAGGCATGGCCGATGCGGAAGCGGGGCGATTTGTCGACCTGGATATCGCGCTCAATGAGCCGTATCCCGGTGATCAATGAAATATCGTTTCCGCGCGACTCGCGCGTTGACTCGCGACCTCCCGCTCGCTCGGTTGCATCACCATGCAACCTATGCAGTCCATCCGCCGGCGTCCCCGCACGGCGTATTCTAGCGCAGCGGAGGAATTTTGCGACTGACACAGCCGCCGCTACAGGGCACGCGTAAGGCGTTTGCTATTTTCAAACAGAACCCGTTTGATCCTCGCTTGCGCTCCCACAAAATTCAGAAGCTCTCCGCGCGCTATGCTCGAGTGATTTATGCGGCGGAAATCGAAGCGGATTTGCGCCTTGTCTTCTACGTAAGGCGATGTAGTGATGACGGTGGACATAGGTTCGCACGATCTGTATCGCTGATCGTCTGCTACGCAGAGCGAGAAATAGAGTCGCCCTGTCTCCATCTTAACCTCCTCACCGCGATTTTCGTGCTGGCCGCTGAAGCCGGGCTTCGGCCAGATCAATACCACGTTGGATTCGGCGCAAGGCCTGGTCGTTGATGACCTCTTCGTTGCGCTTGCAGTCGCATCCGCCCGCTCACGATGCGCTCTGGCGCGCGCGTAATGCGCGAATCACGCTGCTTTCCGGCTTTACCACTTGTCGCGACATCGGTCCGAGTTCTGATTCCGTCGTTTGCGCGTGAGCGCGCAGTCGTCTGTTTACGGGAGCTTTCGCTCGATCAGCGTCCGCTGCTTGGGAAAGTTATAGGCTGTTCCCACAGCCCAAAGAGTTCCGCCCGGTGTCGCATCCACCCCAAACAATTCGTTGTGATCTGCGCCCGCGTTAGGACTCTGCACCAGGACCCAGCTCGTGCCGTTCCATTGCTCGGTCAACGTGCGCGAACGACTGAAGCGGGTTTGAAAAAATTCGCCCACTGCCCAGACATTATTGCTACTGAGGGCAACCACACTTGGTAGAAACAGCGGTTCACTACCGCGGATACCCGGCGTTTGCACAATACTCCAACTGGTGCCATCCCAATGCTCCGCCAGCGTCCCTAACTCCGAATAACCCGTAGCCCAGACGTCATTACCGGTAACCGCGGCGGCCGCCGACAAATGCCCACCCTCGGGGCTGATGTTCGGTACGATGGTCCAGGCGGAGCCGTCCCAGTGTAGGATAAGCGTGCTCGGGTCAGTCAAGTTAGTGGGTTGTTGCGTGCCTACTGCCCATACGTCATTGGAAGAGACAGCGGCCACACCGGCCAGGCTGTTATCCACTTCCGGTCCAACATTTGGACTGGGAATAACACTCCACGCCGTTCCGTTCCAATGCAAAGTGGCGGTCGCGCCTTCATCTCCGATAAAGCCACTTCCGACCGCCCAGATATCATTCGCCGAGATCACAGCAAGGGCGGCTAGATTGGCCAAAGGTATACCATTGGTAGGATTGGGCACCACACTCCAAGCCGTGCCATTCCAGTGAAGAATCAAAACCGTATCCGTGGAAGTGGGAGCGGTCCCGACTGCCCAGACATCGTTCGCCGAGACCGCCGCGACTGCGTTGATCATGTTTACGGAAGAGCTGGGATTTGGGCTGGGAACGACCGACCACCGAGAGCCATTCCAATGCTCGATCAAAGTCGAGCCCAAGGTGCGCTCGGTGTTATAAGAAACGCCGACCGCCCAGACATCATTCTCCGCGAGAGCGGAGACGCTGTGCAACTCGTTCACCTGCCCGGAACCATTCGGGCTGGCGATAATCTGCCAAGCGGCACCGCTCGCCGACTGCAGGCAAAACACTGCCAGACCTAAGAGAATCAAAATATGTTGTTTCATGGGTATCATCTTTCGTTAAAACCGTTCGTCATTTAAATAAGGCCTGGACTGAAAACCGAAAGTCAGATTTGGTAACAATCTTGTTGCCCGATATTGCGCTCCAAGCCGTCAAGTTTCCAATGTCAAATCGTTGGCCGAAGCCACACGCGCAACGCCGGAGACTCCGAATGTTGTCAGGGACGGGGCCCAGGCGGCGGACGAGGATCTTTCTCGGCGTGTTCCCGGTGATGATAAAGCCAGCGATCACCGCGTCTTCATCACCCTGCACCTGGAGTCGACCAGAAATATTTACCAGCCGAGCTCGGCCGTTCGGCTCTGCCTGTAATTCGCCACGAGTGAAACTAAACTGCGCAACCAGAATAGCGAAGCCGCGAGTTTGCATCGGCGTAAATCTGTTTTACTCTGGCTCCGCAGCTAATCGCCTACCTTTGAGCCCCATGAAACGATTCACGTCTTTTCTCGTAATCGGCCTCGCCGTATTTGCACTCGGAATCAACACGCTACACGCCACCCAAGATGGATTGTTTTTTGACTCCTCACAATTGAGTCACGAGTTAGACGAAATCGCAAAGAACCGAACGAAATCAGTTACGCGCTTCGAACTGAAAATGTTCCGGGACGAGCAACTGACAACTCCAGTTGCCCCCGATAGTGAGATCACCGTGTCAGTTGTCCCCCTGGTGCCCGCGGGTGCGCACAAGGACGCAGATTTGGAGCAGATCAACCCTGCCAAAGTGAAAGACGCAAAAAAGGGGTGCACAACGGAATATGACAAGACATCTGGCAAGTTGTTCGTAACGCTTCGGCGACCTTATGTTTTTCAAGACATGCGCGATGCTACATCATCGCGCACGTGGGCCTATCGCATCGAAGCCAGACTGACGATGACGGCTGCTGGACGAACTATCGGAGTGGGCGGAGGTGTGCAAGCCGATTCCAGTCGTGAGTGTGCTAGCTTCTTCGGCATCCTGTCGCAAAAGGAGGGCAAGACTTGGAAGCCCAGGAGAAATGATCATTATAAGTATGAGCCGGAAGTCGAGCCTAAAGACTGGCAAGCGCTAGGCAGGTTTAACGTGGATACGATCTACCAGAATGACGCCAAAGCTACGTTTCAGTGGAAACCTGTGAGCGAAGGCAAATCGGTGTCAGTAAGGTGGCATATCACTGGCGACGATAAAGAGACCTTCGAAGATGTTTGGACTGATTGGTTGACGCAGAGTAACCCGTGTCCGCCCTCGACAGGCAGTTCGAGCGGCGGGTCTCAGGAAACTGCGACTCCCGTGGCAGCGACTCCCGTGGCAACCCCTTTATCTGACGAAACGACCAACCGTCCATCGCGTGCCCCGACGCCTGAAGCGTCGACTACATCACATCCCGGCATGTTGACACAAAAGCAGGCTTTGCTGGATCGTGCGAAGCGTTCCGATCACGCGGTTACGGCACTCTACAACTCTCTCATCTCACGGATGCCGGCCGCCGCGCAAGAGCAATTGAAGCAGCAACAGCATAAATGGCTCGAAATGCGAAGAGCTGAAGCTGGAAACGAAGAGCTGCTGGCACAAGGCTCGAATGCCGATCCGAATGTGCTGCGCCGATTCGCAGAGATGAACGAAGCGCGCACAATCGTGCTGAAAGCCACGTTACGAGGGAAATAATCGAACCGGGATATCGGCGGCAGAGCAAGAGCGGCCCCACTCGTGGGATCCGAGCCCCCCGGGCTGCCGCTGTCAGAAATAACGTGTTACTGTGCGGCTCGATGGATCTACCGCGCAAGTCGGTGTTCAACTGAACAGCGATCGCACTGGGCCACTTTGCCGTTAAATCCAAGACGTCGTCTAATTTTCGGTTGTCGCTCTCCGTCCAAAAAGTGTGCGCTTGTAGCAGCGCAGCGTCGATCGCAGCGTGCCGTGATCGCCAGATCAGCCTACCGATCATTATTTAAGTCACCTGACCGCTTCTCTCCTGAAAATGCTGCCACCGTAACCCACGGCCGTTCCGTTATTGGCGCCGGTGCAGGAGATTCTCGAAAGATCGTAGTCCGTGGGAGTCGTCTCAAGTACCCAAGTTTCTCCTCCGTCCGTTGTCCGGAGAATGATACCAAAAACGCCGCTAACCATGCCGTGGTTTACATCGGTAAAGGAGACCCCGGTCAGCAACTCAGTTGTTCCACTTTGCTGTGGCACCCAATTAGTGCCTCCGTCAGTAGTTCTAAGGATAGTCCCAAATTGACCGACAGTCGTCCCACTATTGGCGTCGGTAAAGGAGACCCGTAAGAGATCATTCAATGTTCCACTTACCTGCGGGACCCAGTTGTTCCCGCCATCGGTTGTTCTGAGGATTATGCCGGCTCCGCCCGTAACTGTTCCGATATTGGCATCCGTCCGGGAAACCCCGGTAAGAGGAACGCCCGTCCCGCTTGATTGCCTTATCCAGGTATTGCCTCCATCTCTGGTAGTAAGGATCCTGCCACCGGAACCCACAGCCGTCCCATGATCCGCGTCGGCAAAGGAGACGCCCCAGAGATCATTATTTCTTCTGGTTACCTGCTGGACCCAGGTGTTCCCTCCATCGGTGGTTCTGAGGATTGTGCCAAACTCACCGACAGCCGTTCCGGTATTGGCATCGGTAAAGGACACACCGAGGAGTGTGTTGCTCGATGGGCTTGTCTGGCTCACCCACGTGCGGCCGGCATCTATTGTGCGGACGATGGTTCCAAAGTCGCCAACGGCCGTTCCGTTGTTTGCATCACTAAAGGAAACGTCTTCCAGCGAAACGATCGTAACTGCGCTTGATTGACTAACCCAGCTTGTGCCGCCGTTGGCTGTATGAAGGATTGTGCCAAGGAAACCAACTGTCGCACCAGCATTCGCACCGATAAGGGAAGCGCCTATAAGGGACTGGGTCGTTCCGCTTGTCTGGCTGACCCAAGTGTTTCCCCCATCTGTTGTTCGGAGAATGGTGCCTTCTGCACCAACAGCGATTCCGTTATTTGCATCGGCAAAGGAAACGCCCCAAAGAAAATTGGTTGTCCCACTTGCCTGGTGAAACCACCTAATCCCCCCATTTGTTGTTCGGAGAATAGTGCCATCTTCACCCACAGCCGTCCCATTATTTGCGTCGGTAAAGGAAACGCCATAAAGAAACTCGCCGGTCCCACTTCTCTGACTAAGCCAATGGGCGCCGCCATCGGTTGTTCTGATAATAATCCCATACCAACTGACAGCCGTTCCATTGTTTGTATCGCTAAAGGAAACCGCATTAAGGTTGTTGGTCGTTCCACTCGCCTGACTTACCCAGCTAGCTCCGCCATCGGTCGTTCTGAGGATTATCCCATTCTCGCCAACCGCAGTTCCCGTATTAGCATCGGTAAATGAAACTGCCAGAAGCGCGTTGGTGGTCCCACTGGTCTGACTCACCCAGGATTGACCTCCATCGGCTGTCTTGAGGATGGTTCCATTGACACCCACAGCAGTTCCATTGTTTGCATCGACAAATGAAACCCCATAAAGCCAATTGGTTTTTCCACTCGACTGGATGATCCAGTGGTGACCTCCATCGGTTGTCCTGAGGATGGTTCCATGAAGTCCAACAGCCGTCCCGTTATTTGCATCGGTAAATGAGAGCCCAAAGAGGTGATTCCCCTGGGGCAGTGGGTTTTGCCAAGCCCAGTGCGCCGCGCTCTGAACCAAAGGTTGGTCGCCGCTCTCGCGCTGTGCGAATGCCGGCGGTATCGGATAAGCAACGGCAAAAGCGAGACTGAACAAAAACGCACCCTGAAAGTGTTGCTTCTTAGTTGTAGTGGTTTGTCTATTCATTTCTGGGTCCCCTTGTATTAATTTAAGCTCGCTGGCGTCCTTTTTTACTGTTTTGTCCTTGTTTTGATGGTTTCGCCGAAAAGGCTCTTTCCCGTTCACTACGGTACTAGAGGAAATCGGAAGCGAGGTCACGCGAAAACCCCGGAAATTTTTCAGTTCCCGGTTTGAAATAGCCGCGGATCGAAATGGGGAGTGGAATGGGGTCAGCTCTGGAATCTTGCAGAAATTGATTCGACCCGCGGCGACATATCCTTTTGTTCGTGGTATGCTGTGAGGTGAGTCAGTTGCGCAAGAGCGATGGCTGCAAACGGGCGATGGCGCGCTTGATCAGGCGCAGGACGACAGTGGATAACGCTTGGATTGCACGGAGCTAGAGCTGGGGCATGCGAGCGCAATCACTTTTCATTATTGTTTTCCTCGATGTTTAGTTTTCGCGTAAAATTCGCATGGCTTCAGGTATGCGCCGATTCCTCCACTAACAGCGGCGGCGACGGCTCTGCCGAAGGTCGTGGAGTTTTGGCGCGGCGCTCCTTGAACCACATGATTACGACGTAGAACACGGGAGTGAGAAAGAGACCGAAGCCGGTTACGCCGAGCATTCCGAAGAAGACGGCAGTCCCCAGAGCTTGGCGCATTTCTGCACCAGCGCCTTTGCTTAGAACAAGCGGAAGCACACCGAAGATGAAGGCAAAGGAGGTCATCAGAATCGGACGCAATCGAAGGCGGCAAGCTTCGACTGCGGCGGTGAAACGATCTTTTTGGTCCCGATCCTGGATTTGCTTTGCGAATTCAACGATTAGGATCGCGTTCTTACAGGCGAGCCCAACGAGCACGACAAAACCGATTTGGGTAAAGATGTTGTTTTCCATCGAGCGCAGCCAAACACCGTAAATCGAGCTGAACAGACACATCGGGACGATCAGAATGATCGCGAGCGGCAACGACCAACTTTCGTAAAGCGCCGAGAGCAGAAGGAAAACGAAGAGGACGCAGAGCGGGAAAATGTAAATCGCGCTGTTGCCGGCGAGCTTCTGTTGGAGCGCTATCTCAGTCCACTCAGTGGTGAAACTGGTGGGCAGAATTTGTTTGGCGAGATGTTCAACGGCTGCCAATGCGTCGCCAGTGCTCGCGCCCGGTGCGGGCTGGCCGCTGAGGTCGGCCGCAGTAAACATGTTGTAACGAGTGATCTTGTCGGCGCCGCTTACTTCCTGCACGGTCGCCACCGAACCGAGCGGAACAATTCCGCCCGAATTGTTGCGCGTTTTCAGCAAGCGAATGTCGTCGGGGCTCAGGCGAAATTGCGAATCGGCCTGGGCGGTGACGCGATAGGTGCGGCCGAAAAGCGTAAGATCGTTCACGTATGTCGATCCAAGATAAGTCTGAAGCGTGCCGAAGATGTTACTAAGCGGCACGTTCATGCTCTTCGCTTTGACACGATCGACTTCGAGCCAAAGCTGCGGGACGTTCGCGCGAAAGGTCGTGAGGTTGTTCGCCAAGCCAGGCGTTTGATTTGCCTTCACCATCATGGCGAAAGCTTGCGTTTGCAGTTCGTCGAGACCGGCGTTGCCCCGATCTTGAATGAAAAGTTTATAGCCACCGGCGTTGCCAATGCCGGCCACGGGCGGGGGCGGAAAGGCAATGACAAGAGCTTCGGGAATCTCGGCGCGAACGCGCGCGTTTATCTTCGCCAAAATCGCCGGCATTCCCTGTTCGCGAGTGTTTCGCTCCGAAAATTCCTTGAACGGAAGGAACACGGCCGCAGTGTTTGGTTGATTGCCTCCGAAGAGATTGAATCCAGCGAATTCGACCGTGTTGAGGACGCCAGGCGTTTCGTGCGCGATCTTCGAAATCTTGTCGACGACCGCTTGCGTGCGATCGAGGGAAGCCGCGTCTGGTAATTGCGCAAAAACGACAGCGTAGCCGCGGTCTTGTGTCGGGAGAAAGCCGCCCGGCACAACTTTGAAACCGAGACCGGTCAGACCAAGTAAACCTGCGTAAATAAATAAAATGATGACGGCCAGTCGGACAAAACGCGCGACGGTGTTGCCATAGGCATTCGAGCTCCACGCGAAGGCCTTGTTGAAACCTTTAAACAACCATCCGAGCAAACCGTCGAGGATACGTTGAAATGAATCCTTCTCGGCGCCGCGTGGCTTAAGCAGGAGCGCGGCAAGAGCTGGGGAAAGGGTCAGCGAGTTAAGTGCGGAGATGGCGGTCGAGACTGCAATGGTTAGCGCGAATTGTCGAAAAAACGTGCCGGTGATACCGCTCATGAACGCGGTCGGGATGAACACCGAGCAAAGCATGAGTGCAATCGCAACCAGCGCTCCGCCGACTTCCGTCATGGCTTTGCGGGCCGCATCGCGCGGGCTCAGACCCGAAGCCTTTCATCGCCGCGAATGTGCCGATCAACGAAACCGGGATCGCGATCAGCGGGATGATCGCGGCACGCCAGGTTTGAAGAAAGATCAGGACGACGAGAACGACAAGCGCGATTGCTTCGAACAGCGTTTTCTGCACTTCGCGGATCGATTCGCGAACAGAAACTGTCGGATCGTAAACGATTGTGTAGTCGAGGCCGCTCGGGAAACGCTGTTTGAGCTCAGCCATCTTCTTTCGCACCGCATCGGAGGTCGCGAGCGCGTTTGATCCTGGGAGTTGGTAAACCGCAATCGCGGTCGCCGGCTTTCCACCGAGCCCGCTGTTGACTGTGTAGTCGCGAGCCGCCAGCTCGACCCGCGCGATATCGCGCACGCGAGTGACTTGTCCGTTGGCGCCAGTTTTAACGATAATATCACCGAACTGTTTTTCGTCCGTGAGGCGGCCTTGCGTACTGACCGTGTACTGAAATGCGGTTGCGCCCTTTGACACTGGCGGCGCGCCGATGATTCCAGCTGCGACTTGCACGTTCTGCTCCTGGACCGCTGCCACCACGTCCTGCGCCGTCAGTCCACGCGCAGAAAGTTGGTGAGGATCGAGCCAGAGGCGCATCGAATATTCGCGTGCACCGAAGACATTGATGTCTCCAACGCCATCGACACGCGCGAGCTCGTCGCGAATCTGGAGCAGCGCGTAATTGCTGGTGAAAAGCGAATCGAGCGATCCATCCGGCGAGACCAGATGCACGACCATGGTAATGTCGGGCGATTGTTTTTTCGTCGTAACGCCGATGCGTTGCACGTCGGGCGGAAGCACGGGGATCGCGATGGCCACTCGATTTTGCACCAGCACCTGAGCCGTATCGAGATTGGTGCCGAGCTTGAACGTGATGCTCAGCGTCATGTTACCGTCGCTCGTGCTTTGCGAAGACATGTAGAGCATGTTCTCGACGCCATTGACTTGCTGCTCGATCGGCGTCGCCACCGTTTCCGACACCACCTTCGCGTTCGCGCCCGGATAGTTGGTCGTGACCTGGATCGTTGGCGGAGCGATCTCGGGATATTGCGCAATGGGAAGCGTCGAAAGCGCGATAACACCGACGAGCGTGATGACGATGCTGATCACGCCGGCAAAGATTGGCCGGTCGATGAAAAAATGCGGGAAATTCATCGCAATGTGGAATTCGGAATGCGGAGTGCGGAATTATCAGCGCGGTTGCGTCGCGCGGTTTTGATCGAGGTCACAGTGATCGCGATTAGTTCGTCGGCTTCCTGTTTGATCGCCGCGAGCTTCGCGGCAGTAACGAGTTCCGATTCCTCGAGTAATTCGAGCCAGAACAAAGTTTCGTCGGCTTCCTCTTCGACGATGCCCACTTTGACAATGAAGTCTGCGGTCGATTTCGCGCGGCACGCAGCGCGATAGTTAGCTGCGACAGATGTGCCGGAACGCACGATCTGCGACGAAAGCGCACGCCCCGCCGTTGTTTTCGGCAGCGCATCGACAAGTTTCAAAATCCGAAGGGCAAATGCCTTCGTCCGCTTCTTCAAATCAGGCTCGCTCATTCACCGGGTCGTTCCGAATTCCGCATTCCGACTTCCGCATTTTCTTTCTCTGGCACGGGCGTGACTTTCATTCCGGCTTGCAGCAGTTGCAGACGCGTTGAAACAACTTTCTCGCCGTCTTTCAGGCCATGCTTCACGATCCGTTTACCTTCGAACAGACTTCCAGTCTCGAGATTGCGCCGTTCGAGTGTGTTATCGGGCTTCACTACGAACGCGTACTTCAGTCCCTGCTGTGAACTGATGACCTTGTCCTCAACCAGCGCAGCCCGATACGGCGTCGCGCCGGCCACGCGGACGCGAGCAAAAAAACCCGGCGTAATAAAGCTAGGGTTCCAGTTTTTTAGAACCACACGCGCGCGAATCGTCCCGGTGCTGGGATCAAGCCGATTGTCGACGAAGTCGACGTAACCTTCGTGCGGGAAATCCGTCTCGTTGCCAAGCTCGACCCACGCCGGAATCTTGGCCGTGCGCGCGCTGACGCGCTTTCCTTCCTCGCTGAGCTTTACGTATTTAAGGACCGCGTTCTCGTCCGCATCGACCTTCGCGTAAATCGGATCGACCGAGACGACCGTTGTAAGTACGCTCTCCGGACCGGCACCCGGTTGGACCAGATTGCCGACGGTGATGCGCTGGTCGCTTACACGTCCATCGATCGGCGATTTGATTTGCGTGAACTCCAGATTCAACGCGGCGGCATTCTTGGCCGCTTCAGCTGAAGCCTTGGAAGCGGCGGCGCCCTGAAAGGTGGCGGCTTTTTGGTCGAACTCGCTGGCCGAGATTGTATTTTTGTTCCGCAGCTCTGTCGCCCGGTTCAATTCAATCTGAGCAAGCTTGAGCTGCGCGTCCATTCTTTCGACCTCGGCGGCAGCACGATCGAAATCCGCCTGATAAGGACGCGGATCGATTATATAAAGGAGATCGCCCTTTTTCACGATCGCGCCCGCTTCAAAATGAATCTCCGTGATATAGCCGGACACTCGTGGTCGAATCTCAACCGATTCAACCGGGTCTAATCGCCCGGTAAATTCGTCCCATTCGTTTACTTCCTTCTCGACAACGGTGACGACGTTGACCGGTAGCGGGCCCTGTGACGGTGCAGATGCTTTCCTACAGCCACTCGCCGCGAGCAACGCGAGCAAAAAACCAACGCTGAGGAAGGTGTTTTTCATCGGCGCAACGCAGACAGGTCTAGCGATTCCACGCCTTCGAATCGACTTTGTCACGTGCCATCTGTGTTAATCTTGAAGTGCGTAACGGACGTATCAGCTACTCATAGTTAAGACGACGCGGAAGCGCGCTTTACCGCTGTGCATCTGTTCGTAGGCTTCCGCCACGCGGCTCAGCGGATATTTCTCGATCATCGGGTGCACGCCGGTCAACGCACTGAATTCCAATGTGTCCTGGGAATCCCGCGCTGTACCGGAGTACCAGCCCGCCACGGATCGCCTTCCCATAATCAGCGACAACACGCTCACTATCAGCGGTTCTGCGGGTGCAGCCGGAACCAACAGCTTGCCGTTTACTGATAATCCATCCAACAGCCCGGAAATCGCCTGTGCGTTCGGCGCGGTGGCCAGGATTACGCGTGCGCCACCGAGCTTTTGTAATTCCGTTGTGGCATCGCCAGTGCCCGAATCAATGTAATGATGTGCGCCCAGTTTTCTCGCCAGCGCTTCCTTGTCCCTCCCGCGGCCAACTGCCACCGTCTCGAATCCCATCCGCCGTGCGTACTGGACTCCGAGATGTCCCAATCCTCCAATGCCGTGTACGACTACCAGGTCGCCGCTCCGCGCGCCCGAGTTGCGCAGCGCGTTGTACACGGTGACGCCTGCACACATGAAAGGTCCCGCTTCCTCCGGTGGCAATTCGTCAGGAATCGATGCCACTGCCGACGCTGGCGCAACCATATACTCGGCATATCCGCCGTCGAAATCGATGCCCGTAATCTTGCGATTGATGCACATAGCGAAATCGCCGCACCTGCACTGTTCACAGACGAAATCATGTCCGCCATGCCAGCCTACGCCAACCCGCTGGCCTTTTTTCCATTCCGTAACCCCGTCGCCGACTGCATCGATGCGCCCGGCGATCTCATGACCGGGCACACGAGGATACTGAAGTCCGGGCCACAGACCTTCTTTAACGAGAACGTCGCTGTGGCAAATGCCGCACGCTTCTACTTTCACGCGAACCTGCCCAGCACCCGGCTCAGGGATGTCGCGTTCGACCAATTCAAAGTCTTCACCCGGTTTACTGATCTGTGCTGCCTTCATTTCGTGCTAATAAAATGCGTTTTTTTCTCATTCGCGCCGCCTTGGCTTTCCTATTTTCATCGTAATCTTTTTTCATCTCGAAGAAATTTCATCCTGAGAACTGCTGCCGATCAAAGCTTTGCCATTTCTGCTTGCGCAGCTCCGTCGAGTTGAAATCGTTTCCGAAATTGCTTGTCGAACATTCGCGCTGGAACGAAGCGGTGCAGCCGACTCAACATCACGCCTTCGCCTACCGGGTAATGCAGACGCGGTGACTTAGCGGTCACAGCGTCCCAAACCACTTCGGCAACAGTGTTAGGATCATCTCCATTTGCCGTTTCTTTCTCAATAATTTCCATTACTCGCTGTTTTTGGTCGGCATAGGCTGGAATAGCTGTTTGCACGGTTTTTTCGTTCGTGGTGATTTTGGTCTTTGTGTATACGGGTTCAACCAGCGTTGCGCGAATGCCGAACGCTCTAACTTCGTGATCCAACGTTTTGGTGTAACCCTCCAGCGCATGTTTGCTCGCGACATACATCCCACGGTAGGGTCCGGGAAGAACGCCGAGCATCGAGCTGATGTTAACAATGCGGCCGTAACCATGACGGCGCATTGAAGGAAGAACAGCCTGAGTGAGACGCAGCACTCCGAAGAAATTCGTCTCAAACAGCCGATGCGCCTCCTCAATACTTGTTTCTTCCAATGCCCCGGCTATCGAATAGCCCGCGTTGTTGACCAGGATGTCGATCTTGCCAGCGTTTTCCAATACCGACTCCGCCCCGTCCTTTACGCTTTTGTCGTCGGTGACATCCATGAGAACTAACTCGACCCTGGCGATGGGATCGGCGCGACCAAGATCCCTCACCGTTCCAAACAGGCGTGCTCCGCGTTCGGCCAGCAGTTGAGCTGTCTCTCGGCCGATGCCGGAAGAAACGCCGGTGATCAACACGACTTTGTTTTCAATCATGAGCTTTCGATCTTGACCGTCTCCATCAGCGGAGACCGCCCGCGACACGCAGCGTTTCGCCGGTGATCCACGCGGAATCGGACGAAGCGAGAAAGACCGCCGCCGGAGCAATGTCCTTAGGTTGGCCGATGCGGCCCAGCGGTGTCTGTGCTTCAACGCTTTTGCGGAGATCGCCTTGGTCGAAGCCGGCTGCGCGCACTCCCTCCGTTTCCACCATACCGGGATTGATGGCATTGACTCGAA
>QHNJ01000194.1 GCA_003218395.1 Verrucomicrobiota bacterium | reverse complement strand
TGATCTTCTGGGATTGCGCCAAGGCTACCAGAGCCAGGATGCAACCGTGCGCGCTGCCATCCTCGCCCAATTTCCGAAGTTATCGTTAGCATTCACGCGCGCCGGCCGCACCGTGACTTGCAATCACTGCTCGGTTGCTGCTGAACTTTGGCTTGTTCTAATAACGAGCTTGGTAGATACGCAGCTCTGCACGATGCTCTTGTTGTTCGGGCACTCGCACGAAGAGGCCCTCCAGTTCTGGAACAAACAGGCACGTCCCGGCTAGCGGAGCCGTCGGTATTCTTGTGAGCACGCGGTAATGATCACTGTCCAGTTGTTCAACTACATCTATCCTCCCCCGCAATTATCTTCCAGTGGTTGCTGCACTTAATCAATTACGACTCCCATGCGGCATTGCATCGCCGCATGTTTGCCTGACACTTGGGTTGGTTGAGGTGTCGCGCTGCATGCGGTCTGAGTCGTTCGCGATCGGCAACGTCATGCAAAATTCAGTCCACTGGCGATCGGAACGCAGAAGTGTTACGTCTCCGTTATGTGCGCGCGCGACCTCACGCGCGATGCTTAGCCCAAGACCATGCCCCGTTGCTACGTCTCCGCTGAGGGAATCCCCGCGATAAAAGCGGTCGAAAACCTTTTCTTTTGCTTCGCCAAAAATTCCATCGCCGTTGCTCCGGATGGTAATTACCGCAGTTTCGCGGTGAACCAAAGCGGATATAACCACAGCTCCACCGGCGCGGTTATATTTGATGGCGTTGTCGATCAAGTTCATCAACGCGCGGCTGAGTAATCGCCGATCCCCGCGCACACGGAGTTCGGAAGGCAAATTGCATTCGAGAGTAAGGTTTAGCGGGAGGGCGAGAATCTCAGCATCTTCCCGGAGTTCACGCACGAGTGAGGTCAGATCGACGGTTTCTTGCTCAAGTGCGAGATGGCGGTTATCGGTTCGGGAAAGGAACAGAAGCCCATCGACAATCTGCGAGAGCTGCAAACATTGTTTGATTACGTTCGCACAAAGCTCGCGCTGATCGGGGGCAGAGTTTCGAGCATTCAGCGCTGACTCCGCTTCCGCACGCATAAGTGCCAGCGGGGTTTTGAGTTCGTGAGAAGCGTCTGAGGTAAAGCGGGCGACCTGGTCGAAGCTCCGCTGCAAGCGATCGAACATTCCATTTAGCACAGATGTCAGATGCGCGATTTCATCCTGCGATGATGATGCTGGAAGCCGTTGGTGAAGGTCCGACACGGAAATTGTTTCTGCTTGCGCAGCGATTGCTTCAACTGGCGCAACCGCTCGCCGCGCGATCCACCAGGCGCCAAACCCCACGGCGACGATGACCATCGGCAGGACGACAACGTATGCTAGCAGCAGCTGTGCAAAAGTTTCTGTGATTTCCTTTGTTTCGCTGCCGATGCCCAGGACAATCCCGTCCTGATGAAATACGCCAAAACGAAGAGCACGCCCCTTCCAGGCAATGTTTTGCTTGGGCATCCGTGGTATGAGAAAAGCCGGCCCTTTCTCGAGCTCCGGCGACCGATAGAGTACGTGGCCGCCATCGTTGCGAATCTCGATATAGCGCAATCGCTTTGATTGATCGAATAACGCTTCGACGCTTCGCCGGTCTCGCCAGTCCACGGGCTGTTGTTTAAGCGCGATGAAAAAGTCGTGGGCTTCCGTCTTGATATCCTTGTCGAGGTTTTCGATGAGTTCCTGCCTCAAACTCCAAGCTGCACCAGCGGCGAATAGCGTGAGAGCAATCGTAACGACGCCGACCGACCAAAGTGTCACTCGGGCGCGCAGCGTTGCTATCTTCATCGGTCCTCCCGCATTACATAGCCCGCGCCTCTGATCGTGTGGAGCAATTTGGGCGAACGACCGTCATCTATCTTGCGTCGCAACCGCTGGATGCAAACCTCGACGACGTTAGTACCGGTATCGAAATGGTGTTCCCACACGTGCTCGCAAAGCGCGGTCTTTGTGATAACACGCCCAGCGTGAGCCATCAAATACTCCAGTAGGGCGAACTCACGATTCGTTAGTTCAATTTTTGCGCCGCCTCGCATCGCCTCGCGGTTGATCACGTTCAAAGAAAGGTCTGCGACTTGCATGATTGCGGCATGCTCGCCGGAAGCTCGACGTAGCAGCGCCCGCACCCGCGCGATGACTTCACTAATCGAGAACGGCTTCGGCAGGTAGTCGTCGGCGCCGAGGTTCAGGCCTTCAATTCGTTCGTTTACATTCCCGCGCGCGGAAAGAAGGAGCACTG
>QHNJ01000193.1 GCA_003218395.1 Verrucomicrobiota bacterium | reverse complement strand
TTCGACGATCAGCACTCGCATCCCCAAAGTTTAGGCGAAAGCGTCACGCGGCGCGAGGCTGGGAATGAAGATAACAAAAATGTAAGCGGCGCGCGGCCTTGTCCGACAGGTTGATCCGCTTAGCTTCCGACATGAGAGATGCGCATTATTGCAGTGCTTTGCCGCTCTCCTACTGCACTCACAGGGATGGTGTATCGGCTGTGCAAGGAAACCGGTATGACACTCGTTTCAGTAACTCGGATAGAGACTGCAGGTTTTGCCTGATTGACCCTCGGATGTCTCTTTCTTGTCGCGCTCGGTTCTGCATCAGTCTGGGTCGCACTCTCATTCGCAATTGG
>QHNJ01000189.1 GCA_003218395.1 Verrucomicrobiota bacterium | reverse complement strand
TCTGCCCTACAAGTTTCGGCGCCCGCCCACCATCACGGCCAATGGTTTATATCAATTTCGCGGTGGCACGAACACACATCTCGAGATCACGGTCGATGGCGCCAATGGAATGGATTACGTCTTTCTTGGAAAAACGCTGCCGTTCGACCGCATCTCTGGACGGCTGCTCTTCACTAACGACCGATTGCAAATTGTCGATCTTCACGGCACGCTTTTTTCTGGAAACGTGCGCGGCAGCGCCGATATCTCCCTTGCGAAAAACAATCCACGTTATCATGCCACGCTCGCTGTGGCGGACGTCGACTTTCCGCATCTGACGAACCTTTATTTCAATTACTATCATTACCGGACTGTGCGCGGTCAGTTGAGCGGCGCATATGATTTCGACGGCTTCGGCACCGAGACACGAAAGATGCACGGCACCGGAACCGTCGGAGTCACTAATGGCGATGTATTCGCCATTCCTGTTTTCGGGCCGATTTCGGAGATCCTGAATCACATCGTGCCCGGTGCCGGCTATAGCATTGCCCGCGACGCCGGCGCGAAATTTACGATCAAGGACGGAATCATTCATAGTGACGATTTCAAAGTGTCCGGACAACTTTTCAGCGTTCTCGGACATGGTGACGTTTATTTTCTCGACGACAAACTCAATCTCGACGTGCGCATCAGTGCCAAAGGCCCCGGGATCGTGCTCGCGCCGGTTTACAAACTTTTCGAATACAAAGCCGAGGGGAGTTTAAAGAAACCGGACTGGCACCCCAAACGATTTTAGATTTTCGATTGATGAAACCAGCGACGCGCTCATTGCAGTCTCGCGCCGTCTGCCAATCGAAAATCCAAAAACCTGTCCTGAGCGAAGGTCGAACGGATCCAAAATCGAAAATTCTCCTTGGCGCGCACATGTCGATCGGCGGCGGTGTGCACATGGCGATTCAGCGGGCTTGTTCCATTGAGTGCACCGCCATGCAAATTTTCGTAAAGAACAATATGCGGTGGTTCGCCCGGCCTCTGACGCGCCAAGAGATCAGCGCGTTTCTCAACCATAGCCAGCGCCACGAATTATTGTCGATCTTCGCCCATGCGAATTATCTGATTAATCTGGCCGCCACAAATCCGCAGTTCCACGCAAACTCACTGCGGTCTCTGTCTGAAGAATTGGTTCGCGCCGATCAACTCAAGCTGCCATTTTTGGTGTTGCATCCGGGCGCGCACCTCGGCGCAGGCGAAGAAGCCGGGCTCGAAAAAATTATTGAATGGGCCGGTCACATTCTCGGGCCGTTGATTGTTTGGCTGGCCAAACGGGGCGATTCGGCGGAAATCGATGCCCACGGGAAAGAGTCGCTCAATTTTCAAATATCAATGCTGATCTACAATTTGATCGCGTTATCTGGCGCGATCGTCTCGTTGCAATTCATGTCAACGATTCGAAAAGCACCCGCGGCTCACGGGTGGATCGGCACGAGCATATCGGCAGAGGCAAAATCGGTCTCGAGGCGTTCCGTATTATCATGCGCGATCACCGTTTCCGCAAAATTCCCAAAGTGCTCGAAACGCCGAAAGGCAAAGATCTGCGCGAAGACGTGGAGAATCTGAAGACGTTGCGCGGATTGATCGGAAGTTAGGCATCCTTGCCTAACTCAGCAGATAGGCTTTCAGCCTGTCGATTCGCAACCTGACCCCATCTAATTCCAACAAGCAAGACGCTTTTCGGCCGGGACAGACTGGAAGTCTATATTCCGCTATTTGATCAGCCGAATTGCAAGCGGATAGCGATACAACTTCCCTTCGCTTGCCTGAATGGAGGCGACAATCACGAGCACCAGGTTCAACAGGTGCAGGATGCCCAGGATTACAAACCCAATCAGCACCAGGCAGAGAATACCCGCGATCAAATTGTAGATCAGCATTGATATTTGAAAATTGAGCGACTCTTTCCCGTGGGCATCGATTTCCGCCGAATCGCCCCGTTTGGCCAGCCAAACAATCAACGGCCCGAGAATGTGACCGGCCCACGGCACGAAAAATCCGGCTAATGCGGTGGCATGGCAAAGCACAGTCCAAGTCCGAACGTTGGAGCCGGATGTCGATGTTTCCATGTTTTAACTTTTCGTTTGCGTGATACAACGACTGCCCGCTTGCTGCGAAGAGAGCAAGAAAAAAGAATCCAGCTACGCCGCTTTTACACGCTCGATGTGCGCGCCGAGTTCGCTCAGTTTTTCATCGAGCCGCTCATAGCCGCGATCGATGTGATACACGCGACTCACTTCGGTAATCCCGTCCGCCTTCAATCCCGCAAGCACCAGTGCGGCGGACGCGCGCAGATCGCTCGCCATCACCGGCGCGCCAAAAAGACGATCCACTCCCTGGATCACCGCAGTTGCGCCCTCCAACTGCATCTGCGCTCCCATGCGTTTTAGCTCCGCCACGTGCATGTAGCGTTGCGGAAAAATATTTTCCGTCACGACACTGATGCCGTCGGTTGTAGAGAGTAATGCGCACATCTGCGCCTGCATGTCACTTGGAAAACCAGGATATGGATCGGTAGTTAGTTCGAGCGCTTTCGCCTCCCCATTGGGTGAAATCGAAATCGCGTGGTCGGCGATGTTGACTGGAAAACCGCAACTGGCCAGTGCGTCCGTGATCGAGCGAACATGCTCCGGCTCAATCCGCTTAACGGTAATTCCCTGGCCGCAAATTGCACCAGCCACCAGAAATGTCCCCGCTTCAATTCGGTCCGGAATAACGTCATGTTCCGTTCCGTGTAGCGCCGCCACGCCTTCAATGATGATGCGGCGCGTTCCGGCGCCTTCGATCTTCGCGCCCATTTTGTTCAGGAAATTGGCGAGATCGACAACTTCCGGTTCTTGCGCCGCACCTTCGATCACCGTCACACCATCAGCGAGCACAGCGGCCATCATCATGTTATCCGTGCCAAGGACCGTCGGACCGAATTTGCCGCGCAGGTTGATTACCGCACCGGTCAACTTCGGCGCGAAAACTTTGACGTTGCCGCCTTCTACACGCACCGCGGCCCCGAGCCCCTCAAAGCCTTTCAAATGCAGATCAATCGGTCGATCACCGATCACGCAGCCTCCGGGCAACGACACGGTCGCTTCTTTGCAACGGCCCAACAGCGGCCCGAGCACACAAATAGAAGCGCGCATTTTGCGCACGACGTCGTAAGGCGCTACCGATCCGATGTTGTCAGCCGATACGCTCACCGTGCCGCTGGCGCGCTCCACTTGCGCACCCAGATGGATTAGAATTTGCAACATGTAATGCGTGTCGCTCAGGTCGGGCACACCATGAACGACGCATGGTTCCCGAGTGAGCAATGTCGCGGCCAGGATCGGCAGCGAGGAATTCTTCGAACCGCTGACCTTAATCGACCCGGAGAGCGGGTGGCCGCCGTGGATGAGAATCTTGTCCATACCTGGCAAAAAGGAATCGCGTGACACCTGAATAATCGTTTTTCGAACAAATGTCGCGGTAATTTTTTTCCGCCAGGGCCGAAAGAAGGGCCTCGCTCTGGCCGAGCCCTATTTCCAGGGCCAGCATTCCACCCGGGCGAAGTCGCGGAGGGGCTTGTTCAATCAATTCGCGCACGCATTCGTCACCGTGCGCTCCGGCGAACAGAGCAACCTCCGGATCGTGTAAAACGTCACGTGAAAGAGTATTTCGATCTCCGGTGGCGATATACGGAAGATTCGCAACGATGAGATCGAATCTTTCGTCCAAATTTTCCAGAAGATCGCTCTTTCTAAATTGAACGCGGTCGCTTAAACCGAGCCGCGCCGCGTTTTCTCGCGCGAGTGCCAACGTATCTTCCGAAACATCGGTTGCGAAAATCTGCGCCTCGGGAAATTCTTTTGCCAGACTGAACGCGATCACTCCGCTGCCGGTCCCAATATCGACAATCCGCGAATGCGCAATCCGCGGTCCCAAATCCGCAATCAACAGCTCGACCAGTTGCTCCGTTTCGGGTCGCGGCACGAGCGCGCGTTTGTCGCAGAGAAAAGTGTGCCCGCAAAATTCCACTGTGCCGAGCAAATGCTGGAGTGGCTCGCCTTCGCCCCGGCGTCGGACAAGATCGCGCAATGGCCTGAGCTCTGCTTCGCCGAGAGTTCGCTCGAACTCGAGATAAAGTTCCATCCGCGTACGGCCGAGCGCGTGCGAG
>QHNJ01000188.1 GCA_003218395.1 Verrucomicrobiota bacterium | reverse complement strand
CTTCCCTCGTTCGCAACGCAAACTCCTCTCAAAGGAATTGGACAACGCCAGAAAGCTCCGAAATGACGTGTTCCACTTTCGTCGTCAAATTACGCGCGCTGATACCACCATTTTGCGAGGGTTTCGCGACAAAGTGTACGTAGCTCTCGCACTGCCTCATTGATGAATAAGGGCTGAGTCATGCGCGCAGCTGGAAGACACACCAAAAGCGAGGTGACATCGTTTGCGACTTGTCATCGCAAAAAGCTTCGGAACTGACTTCTGATTTCGCCCCTTCTTTTTCCGTTACTCACATAGCTAATTTTCTGCTATTCTCCGCGCTTCATGTCGATGGAAGCTGAGTGGCTGACTCGAAAGAGCCGCATCGATAACCGCCTGAAACAAAAGGGATGGCAACTCGTGCGCTTTAGTCCCGCGTTAGACCTAAAAGCGCTCGACCGAACTGTTGTCGAAGAACTTCCGACCGCGAATGGCCCTGCGGACTACGCTTTGTTTGTAAAGGGTCAATTGCTGGGAATCATCGAGGCAAAAAAGGTAACCGTAAATCCGCAAAATGTTTTGGAGCAGGCAAAGCGGTACGCTGCCGGCGTTTTCGACGCTGTTGGCGAATGGAACGGATTACGCGTCCCGTTCCTTTACGCGAGCAACGGAACGATTATCTGGCATCTCGATACAAGAACGAAAAAACTCGTTTCCCGGCAGCTTAGCGATTTCAACACTCCCGAGGCCCTCGAAGCGCGCTTTGCCCACGACGCGTCAGCCGCTGGGAGTTATTTGCTTGATACGCCACCGGAGCAGATCGCCAAGCTTCGACCATATCAACGGGAATGCATTGTTGCGGTGGAAAAAGCCATCCTAGGCAACAAGCATGACATGATGGTCGCGATGGCAACCGGCACCGGAAAAACCTGTCTCACGGTCGCGCAGGTCTATCGATTGCTGGAATCGAAACTTGTTAGGCGCATTCTTTTCCTAGTTGACCGCAAAGCGCTCGCCGCTCAAGCCGTTCGTGAATTCAATGCCTTTAACACGCCGAAAGGGAACAAGTTCACCCAAGAATATGAAGTTTATAGCCAGCGTTTCCAAAAAGAAGACTTTGGTGATGACGATCCATTCGATCCGAAAGTTTTACCGAACGAATATCTGACCGCACCAAAAGTGAGTCATACTTTTGTTTACATCTCTACGATTCAGAGAATGGCCCGGAACTTGTTCGGTGCTGAAGCTTCTTTCGGACAACTTGGTGGCGACCTTGATGTAGAAGAAGATGCTGACCGCCTCGACATTCCGATTCATGCGTTCGATTTGATAATCGCCGACGAATGCCATCGCGGCTACAGCGCACAGGCAACGAGTATTTGGCGTAACACGCTCCAGCATTTTGACGCGATTCGCGTCGGCCTAACGGCAACACCGGCCGCTCATACTGTCGCGCTATTCGGGGAACCGGTTTTCCGTTATGGCGTCGAGCAAGCGATTCTCGACGGCTGGCTCGTGGACTACGACCCTGTCGCGATCCACTCCAACGTGCGGATCAAAGGAGTCTTTCTCAAAGAAGGCGAGCATATCGGGAAGATCGACACAGAAACCGGCGTTGAAGCGCTCGACAATGTTGAAGACGAGCGCGAGTTCGATGCCTCTGCTGTCGAGCGCGACATCACCGCGCCAGACAGCAATCGCAAAATCATCCAGGAAGTTGCGAAACACGCATACGAGCATGAGGGAGCGACGGGCCGTTTTCCGAAGATTCTAATCTTTGCCGTCAACGATCTGCCGCATACGTCGCACGCAGATCAACTCGTCCGCACATGCCGCGACGTTTTTGACCAAGGCGATGATTTCGTCCAAAAAATCACGGGCAATCCAAGCGTGGATCGTCCGCTTCAACGCATACGGGAGTTCCGCAACCGCCCAATCCCCAAGATTGTTGTTACTGTAGACATGCTTTCGACCGGTGTGGATATCCCCGCGCTGGAATTCATCGTTTTTCTACGCCCGGTTAAATCGCGCATTCTGTGGGAGCAAATGCTCGGACGCGGCACGCGTCGGTGCGAGGACATTAACAAATCAAAGTTCGTCGTGTTCGATTGTTTTGACGGGACGCTTTTCCGCTATTTCAAGGACGTTTCGAACTTTGAGATTGAAGAGCCTCGTGCCGATCCTCTGCCCATCGCGGACGTAATTGAAAACATCTGGCAAAACATCGATCGCAACTACCACAGCAAGGTTCTCGTAAAACGCTTGCACCGCATCGCGAAAGAAATGAGCGCTGATGCGCGGGACGAATTCAACAGCTGGATCGCTGATGGAAACGTTGCGAAGTTCGCAACCGAGCTTCCAAAGCGGCTTCGAGATAACTTCGATGAAACGATGAAGTTATTGCGGAACAAGAATTTTCAGCAATTACTGACGGATTATCCCAGGGCCAAACGCATGTTTTGGGTTGGATACGACGTGGAAGACAAAGTCAGTTCCCGGCAATTATTTGGTAAATGGGAGAAGCCCGAGGATTACTTGGAAGCGTTCGCGAAGTTTGTCCGAGAGAACGTTAACCAATTCGAGGCGTTAAGGATTCTTCTGAAGCGCCCGCAGGATTGGAATCCCGAAGTCCTCGGCAAACTCAGGCACGATCTGCGCGCAAATGACTACGACGAGAAGCGACTTCGCACAGCACACGCGAAAGTTTACCGCAAACAGTTGGCCGATGTGATCTCGATGATCAAACACGCTGCCGATAAACAGGCGCCGCTTTTCACAGCGCAGGAGCGAGTGACGAAAGCTGTTGAAGAGTTGCAAGCGTTTCACTCCTTCACACCGGAGCAGCAGAAATGGCTCGGTTTCATCGCGGAGCATCTCAAAGAAAATCTCAGTATCAGCGAACA